>JAXSOX010000066.1:0-8740 GCA_037926525.1 Aquificaceae bacterium
GTGGTATGCCCTTATGCTTTTTCAACATGGCTACGAATACTTTTACAGGTTCTTTATCTACGAAAACCTAATGCGATATACAGGACAAAGGTCTACACATCCTGCACCCTTTTATTACTACCTTCTTGTCCTTTTGGTGGCTACCCTCTGGTATATGCCTCTGTATCCAAAGCTAATAAGACATTTCAAAAGAGAATGGCTCCCTCTCTTGCTCTGGGCTTTCTTCGTTATCCTTTTCTTCAGCCTTGCAAAAAACAAACTACATCACTACATACTCTTTTCCTACCCACCCATAGCCATAATGCTGTCTTATTTGGTAAGTGAGCGGTATCTAAAGGTGGTTCTGGGACTTTCCACTGTCTCAATACTCTTGCTTACCCTTGGCTTGCATCTTTATGAAAAGGAAAGGTTTACACCCAAAGCCTACCCTGTAGTAAAAACCTATAAGGGAGATGTTTACTTCTATAGGGCGGAAGATTCTGCCCTTGTTTTCTACTCTGGCAGGTGCATAAAAAAACTTGAAGAGTCTCATAGGGCGGAGGGACTTGTCATAACAAAGGATAAATACAGCAAAGACTTTGAAAGGTGCAAACCTTTAGTCAAGGGCAGGGAGTTTGATGGCTTTTATATGTTGCTTGACTGTCAGAATGGACTAAAATAGACTACCATGGAGAAGAAATACGGAGAGATAGCCATAGAAGAGGCTCAGCTTGAGCCTTGGGAAAACCCCACACCAGAGAGAAACTACATGATAGAGATAACCTTTCCTGAGTTCTCTTGTCTGTGCCCTCGCTCTGGATATCCAGACTATGCAACCATAAGGATAAGGTATATTCCAGATAAATACATTGTGGAGCTTAGGTCCCTAAAGCTCTGGCTTAATAAGTTTAGAAATCGCTACATATCTCACGAGCAAGCAACTAATGAAATATATACCGCACTCTATGAGACCCTAAAGCCTCGTTTCCTTGAGGTGATTGGAGACTTTAACCCAAGGGGTAATGTGCATACAGTTATAAAAGTCAGGAGCGACGAGAATTACGGATAATCTCCTTTAGCCTCCTTAGTGCCTTGTAGCCTTCCTCTATTTCGTCAGGGTATACCTTGTAGGAGGAGTATTTGTATCTTTGATATATGGAGAGGATAAACTTAACGTGGTTGTATAGGTCTGTGCCTTTGCAGGTGGATATTATCTCTTCTGGTAGGAGATTTTTTGATACGATGCCTTCCCTTTCAAGGAGTTCTCTTGTCATACGGTATAGGTTCTCGGGAGTTTTTCTAAGTCTCTGGAATAGAAAAAAGGCAAGATAAAGAGCAGTGCCAAAGAGGAAAAGCTGAGATATCTGAAAAGCCCTTGTTCTGAGGTTTTCTAACTTTAACTCCGCCCTTAGACCCTCTCCTATGTTTCTAAAGAGCCTTATCTGCTTTTCTGAAGTGTAGCCCACTATGTTGGAATACCAAAAGCTCACTATGGAGTCTCTTATGAGAGCAAGGGTGGAAATCCTTTCTAAGCTGGGAGACACGTAGGGTGGTGTGGTGTCTACCCTTAGCCATCTTCCTTCTATATAAGCCTCCACCCACACATGAGCCATAGAGTTGGTTACTATATGATATCCACCATACTGATTCCAGAGAGCACCCTTGTATCCTCCCACTACCCTGGCAGGCACGCCCATAATTCTCAAAAGTAGAGCGGTAGCACTGGCATAGTATTCACAGTTTCCCTTCTTAGATACAAAAACAAAGTAATCAAGAGGGTCTCCTTCATACTTTTCCAACTTCAAAGTGTAGCTATAGCCTTTTGAAAAGTGCTGGACAACATTTCTTAGCTTTTCCATATCGGTCTTTGCATTGGCGGAGAGCTCCTCTGCAAGCCTTTTGAGGTTTGGGCTTATATCTGGTGGTATCCTCATGTAATCTCTTGGGTCCTCTTCAAGATAGAGGCTCTTTGAGGAGCTAACTTTGACCCTTATGGCTCTATTTATCTCTCTACTTAGGCGAAGGGTGTTCCCTGTAGCCATGTAGGCATTGGCGGAAAGCCCTTCCACACTTAAGACCCTGTAAGGGTAGTCAAGTGCAGGTATTAGGTTATCAAAGGATGGCTCAATAACAAGAGTGTATATAATGTCTCCACTTCCCGAAGGCATTGGGAAGGTTTCCTCCTTTACTTTAACCCAAATGTTTCTCACATAGTCTCCAAAAACTACCACCCTCCAGTATGGGTCCTTTATATCTTGAGGAAGTCCATAAACTCTAAAAACAACCGTATTGTCCTCCTGTATTTCTCCCACTTTGCCGAGGCTTACGCTCTCCGCAAGACCAGTTTTTAGTCCACTGCCTCTGGATATGAGGTCAAAAAGAGGAGTTTGTGTTCTTGGAAGAAGAAAGAAAAAGGGAAGGGTAAAAACCGCAACTAAGAGAAAGAGTAGAAAGCTCACCAATATGTAATGCTTATAAATTGAAAGCTCAAGCCTCTTATCTCCCGCAGTCCTGTATAGATTAAGAAACACAAGAGAAGAAACACCTAAAAGACTATGCAGGATAAAAACAAAAAGAAAGCTAAGGCTAAGGTTATAGGCGGTAGATATGGAAACTGCAAAAAGGCTAAGTAGAAGTATCTGGTATAGGTCTCTGGGCTTTTTCTCCTCAAGGCTCTTTATAGAAAGAAGCAAAAGAACTACATGAGAAAAGGGCTTGAGAAGGTCTTCAAGGCTGAGGAAGGACAGAAAATACAGGGTCAAGACAACACCAAAAAGGTTTAGAAATAACCTCCTTACAGGGTATATAGCCTTTATGTCCATAGGCACACCCACAAAGTAAAGGGCTAAAAAGCCAAGAAAATATACCGCATCCGCCACATTCCACAAGGACAGTATACCCACAAGGGAAGTAAGACGCACAAGGGTTATGGTTGTTAGGCGAGAGCTACTTAGATATTTTTCTAACATACTCCCTGACCTCTTCCTTGTATCTTGGATGTGCGTATATTCTGTAAAGTCTTATATCTTCCAAGGAGGCGACAATAGGAGATACTTCTCTCAAACTAAGTAGTTCATGCCCGTCCCATATAGGTATGTCTTCGTCCAGCACCCTTTTGCTTGCTCGGTCAAACCTCAAAAGGTCATCCTCATACTTTTCCAAAAGTCTTTCTTTTACCACTTCAAACAATTCCTTTGATGAGGTGGAAAAGACCTGTCTGAAATGCTCCCTTCCCAACACCCTTCTTACCTTCTCCTCCATGTGCCTGTCTAACATGAGATGAAGTATGTGTTGGTCTGTTTTCCTGTAAAGTTCTTCTGGCTTTAAGAGACCTCTTTCCACAAAGTCCTGCACCACATCCTCTAAATGTATGTTGAGTATGCGCACCACCTTGTGGAAATAGACCTGAGAATACATAAAATACCTTCCAAGAATAAAGCTCTCCAAGGCTCTGAGTGCACTTATATGGACGCACTTTTTACCCTCTATAAAAAGCATATTCTCCAAAAGCCTACGGTAGTCAAAAAAGCCATAGGAAGTTCCGCAAAAATAGGCATCTCTCCTGAGATAGTCCATCCTGTCCGCACCGAATTCTCCAGTGATTATTTTTGGCAGGCTACTGCCCTTTCTAAAGGCAAGCTCCACAATAAGCTCAATATCCTCAAGAGAGTATCCACAATTTTTTAGTATGTCCGCAATACCCTCTTCAAAAAGCACCCTTTCTCCTATAGATTCGTGGCTTTTGTCTCCAAGGAGGACCTCTGTGGTATGAGAAAAAGGTGTGTGTCCAATATCGTGCAAAAGACCCGCCAATCTCACTATTCTGTAGAGCTTTTCATCTTTGAGCCCAAGGCTATTGTAAACTCTTCCTGCGAGCTCCATAGTTCCCAAGGAGTGTTCAAACCTGCTATGCTGTGCGGATGGAAATACCAGATAGGCTATGCCCAACTGACTTATGAATCTTAGCCTTTGGAGAGGGTAGCTGTCTATTATTCTTATTTCGCAGTCATTGGCTTTTATCAGCTCATGTATGGGGTCTGAAAACTCTTTGGACATAAAACTCCCTCAAAGAAATACTTGTCCTTGTCCCTACGAAAGATTTTACCTATCATATGCTTGAACTTGTCAAAAATTCTTCCAAGCCAACTCCTCCTCCTTTTCCCTTGGTTTATAAACTCTATCTTTAGGGGGCTTATGCTTTTGCCTGCCTCCACCCTTCTGAGAAGGTTCTCAAGGTCTTTTTTAAGTTTAAAAATGTTAAACCCATAGTATACATCTCCAAGATTTTGAGCTTCCTGAAGAGCGTCTCTTATTTCTTTTATAGACACACTTCTCTGACCCAAGTAGAGAGTTGCAAGTCTATAAAGTAGCTGGAAATATCCTCTTTCTCTTGGATATCTTTCCACACAAATTTCACAATAACTCTTAAGCTCCTCATAAAGACCCTCGTTAAACATCATAGTTGATATAACCACCGCATCCTGTGCGGTTAGGTGCTTTCTATATACAATGGTTCTGCTAAGTATGTTCCACAACCTTATGGCTTTTTGGCTAATGCTGTCAAAGATGCTAAGGTATTCACTTCTTATGGTTATATGGTATATGCCACTCTCCTCTACCCTGTATATATCTTTACCCGAGTAGATATTCCCATATAGGTCTGATATGACGAAGAGGTTCATCTCCACAAGCACATCCTTCCAATAGTTCCGAGCATTTCTAAAATTCCGGTAGGCACAGGAAAGGAACTTTTCAAGCTCCACATAGGGGTTTCCTTCTCTCCTTACAAGCTGTGAGTAGCACATTAGATAAAAGACCATCTCCTTCTTTGAGGGGTCATCCAGCACCTCAAGCACAAGGTTGCTAAGGGGGTCTCTTTCCTTTATTTCCAGCATACTTATAATATAAGCTTGCTCCAAAAGTTTTACTATATTAAAGGCATGGGTAAGACAAGCAGATACCTTGAGCTTGTTAAGTTTGAGCATACTGTGTTTGCCCTTCCCTTTGCCCTTGCCAGCATGGTCCTGCTCTATCAACACATGCCCTCCCTCTGGAGGCTTTTCTGGGTCCTTCTTGCCTTTATAAGCGCCAGGACCGCAGGCATGGCCCTAAACAGGCTTATAGACCTTCCCATAGACAGGCTAAACCCAAGAACGAGCCAATGGGTTCATGCAAGGGGTGAGGTTTCAGAAAAGGACATAAAAAGGCTCATACTTATCTCCTCTGGGCTCTTTCTCCTTTCGTCCCTTATGATAAACCTCTATGCCTTCTTGCTTGCTCCTGTGGTGCTTCTTCTTCTGTGGCTGTATCCCTACGGCAAGAGGATAACCTACTATCCCCATCTCCTACTTGGAGCGGTCTACTTTCTCATCCCCTTAGCCATAGATATCTCCTTCAACGAGCATGTGTCCTTTAACGCCATAATTCTTGGCTTTGCAATGGCTTCCTGGGTTGCTGGCTTTGATATTTTATATGCCCTCCAAGACTACCAGTTTGACCTACAGCATGGTCTTAAGTCCATACCCGTTAAGTTTGGTATAGAAAGAGCCTTGTGGATTGCCAGGCTTTTTCACCTTATTACCTTCCTTGCCCTCCTTATACTGCTCTTCAGGGTTGTCTTTCTTGGTTTTGTGTATCTTCTTGGTCTTTTGGGCATTGCCATGTTTCTCTACTACGAGCATAGCCTAATAAAGCCCTACGACCTTTCTAAGATAAACAAAGCCTTCTTTACTGTAAACGGATACATAAGCGTGGTCTTCTTTTTTGTGGTGCTTTTAGATAGGATACTTTAGCTTGCCTGTTCTATAACTTCCTTGGGTATGTCAAAGTTGGCTATCACCTCTTTTACATCGTCAAGGTCTTCAAGGGCATCAAGCAGTTTGATTATCCTTTTTGCGGTCTCTACATCTTGGACCTGAACAAGGGTGTTTGGTTTGTAAGCTATTTCTGCCCTCTCCACCTGAAGACCCATGGACTCAAGGGCTTCCTTCACCGAGTAGAGGTCTTCGGGCTTTGTGTATAGGGTATAGGCAAGCTCTCCCACCTCCACATCCTCCGCACCTGCCTCTATAGCCTTTTCGTATATTTCATCCTCGCTTATGCCCTCCTTTGGCACCTCTATAACACCCATCCTGTCAAAGAGGAAAGAGACACACCCAGAAGAGCCCAGGTTTCCACCGTGTTTGGAAAGCACATGCCTGACCTCAGAGGTGGTTCTGTTTCTGTTATCTGTATAGGTAAGTATCATAAGAGCCACACCGCCCGGAGCATAGCCTTCGTAGAGCACCTCCTCGTAGTTTTCACCCCCAAGCTCGCCAGTTCCCTTTTTTATAGCCCTTTCTATGGTATCTGTGGGCATATTGACCTTTCTGGCGTTTTCTATGGCTGTTCTCAGTCTTGGGTTTGTATCTGGGTTTGCTCCGCCTTCCCTTACTGCAACGGTTATTTCTCTTATTATCTTTGTAAATATCTTGCCCCTTTGTGCGTCAATCTTCGCCTTTTTGTGCTTTATCTGAGCCCAGTGACTGTGTCCTGCCATGGTAGATATATTATAGCACCCCGCATAGCGGGGCAAAGGTTTATTTGTTTATTGGAGAATCTGGAGAAAGAAGATAATGAACGAAGTCTGCTATCTGTTCTGGGCTCAACAGACCATGAAAACCATATCTTGGCATACTGGAGCAAGGAACATAAGCCCATGAATTGTATATCTTCTCGTAGGTGTACTTAATCACTTCTGGCGTTATTTGTCTTTGCTTTCCGTAGTGTGTGAGAGGTGGTCCAAAATTACCGCCTACCACTTCCGTTTTTTCAAGCATATGACAGGCTTGACAATTTCCAAAGGCTCTTATATCCGCAGGGTCTGTTTGCAACTTCCCGGCTCTGAAACCTCTTCCAGATTTTGCAAGAGGTGCAACCCTTTTCCAATCTCCCTTTTCCATAATTATCATCCAGTCTCCGTTGAAATAGCTCGGATATTTTATAGTTGACCGCTCTAACTCCGTAATGTTTTTCCGTACCTTTTCGGGAGGATTGTCTTTATATTTGCTACACATCTGCTGTGAATAATCTTGCGAAAGCCCGAGATTTACCCCAGGATAACCAGGAACAGGTTCGAAGGATTCTCTGATATACCTCTCCACTACAAGCTCAAAGTCTTCTCCTTTTGTAGGTTCCTTTTTCACCTTTTCTTTGGCTTCAGGGATGAAAGGTATACACAATAGAACTCCAAAACTTACCAGAAACCAAACATTTCTCATGTTCCTACCTCCTTTATCTTGCCACATTTGGACCTTCTATAGGCTTGCCTCTTACCATGTTATATACATACAAGGTCAGGGCATCTGATAGTGGAGAGCCCGGCAGAAGGGTTGGCAGTCTCATCTGCCAGAGGCAGTCCGCCCAGCGGTGATGGAAAAATTGTGTGGCTTCCGAGGCTGCTCTAAATACTGGGTATATGTTAATATCCTGTTGCTTTGCCTTAGGATAGGGGTCAGCATAGTTTGAGGTCTGTTGCAATCTTATCCTTTTTCCATCCCCTGCGTGGCAGACCGCACAAGAAAAGTCAAGAGTTCCCCATCTTTTGTAAAAGACAGTCTCCGCAACCTTGAGTGCTTCTTTTTCTTTTGGATGGCTCACAGAGGGCTCTATTTTCATACCTCTTGACTCAGAAACTATGTAAAAGGATATCTTATCCATATCTGAAGGTGGTCTTGAGCCGGGACCCTGCCAGTTTTTGGTCATCTCTGATGCAACCTCTTGTATAGTTTTTCCCCTGTTTTTGGCTATGCAGTAATAAATCCTTGTTTCTAAACTCATAACCCTGTCCGCATCTGGGAAGTACCTCGGTAACTTTGCTGCCACGCCCTTAACAACACCGGGACCAGCACCAAAATCGCACTTGTCAAGTCCATATTTTTTAAAAAGCTCTTTACCTTCCTCTATATACTGTTCTATCAGTAAACCAAAGGCTTCCCTTAGCATCCTTCTTTGCTCTTGCACGTGCTTTACTGGGTCTTGGTCCTCCGCAAAGCTAAAGCCAAGCAAACACAGAGTCAATAAAACTTTCCCTCTCATATTACACCTCCTTAAGAAACCTTTAATTCTGCAGTTCTTTCCCACTTTCCACCCTTGTTGTCCTCATAGACTATCTTCACAACACCACTTTCATCCGCTTTGAGAGTTAAAGCCATAAAGGGATTGGCAGACACACCCGCACCCATGTTAATAGTGCTTACTAACTTATCGTTAAAGAAAAGCTCAAGTTTTGTGAGATTATAGGCAGGCACTTCCTGTCCTGTCTGGGGGTCTTTTCTTGCTGGTGTCATAGGATGGGTTATGACCATCTGCACCCTTACAATTTCCCCCTTCTTTGCTTCTCTTGGCACACGAAGTATGCCAGTTCCTACTGCCATATTACACCTCCTGTATAGAATTTTTGGTATTAAAAACCTATGGAATTATCCGCATCCACCAGCGGTAACTTTGACCTCCTTTGTTGCCATTACATAAGAGCCATCCTTTAGCTTGAGTATTGCTCTCACATTGGAAGTCTCTCCCATCTTTATCCTTGTGGAGAAAAAGACCTGACCGTTCATAGGAGTAAAGGACACATCCGCTATCCAAGGCACAGGGTTTTTGTCAACGAATATCCAGAGCTTTTCAACTCTGTCCACGGGTATGGTGGACTCAACAGTGATTGGCACATTGGCACCAGATTCTGCTATGGTGGGAGCTGTGAGCTTGATATCTGCAGTTTCTT
>JAXSOX010000066.1:8787-9127 GCA_037926525.1 Aquificaceae bacterium
AGCTGAACTCCGAGCCTCTTTTGCACCTCTTCTTCCAGTTTTGTGGCACCAAAGGCTGGCTGAAGTGCTGGGGCAAGGGTTAAACCTACGACCGCCACCGCGGACAGCGCGATAAACTTTCTCCTGTCCATGTTTTTATACCTCCTCGGGGGAATAATAATATCAAGAGCTTAACTTATAATCAATCAAAAGTTTGTATACAATCATAAGTTGATTTTATAAAGCCATATGACTATATAAACGCATTCTAACTTTCTTATTAAGGATTGCATATGCAAGAAGCCCAATTTGTGCTATAATATTAGAACGCTATAAAAAGCAGGAGGTAAAAAATGGACCT
>JAXSOX010000067.1:0-8940 GCA_037926525.1 Aquificaceae bacterium
CCTGGTATAAGGTTTCTTCTTTTCTTAGCTCCTCTCCAAAGTCCTCTTTGTCTGGTATACCAACCGTTATCTCAAGTTTTGACCTTTTAGGGAAGGGTAAAAAGGGCAACAACCTTTGCTTTATAACTCTTGTGGATAATATCACCGCCTCTGAACCATATAGGCTTCTCACTTCCTCCACCGCCTCCTGAAGAGAGTCCACCACCAACTTTTTAATTTTCATCTATGACACCTATGACCTTTAGGTTTAACTGCCTATCAAGTTCATTATAAGACAGCACAATGAGGTTAGGCATGTAGTTTTCAAGAACTTTTCTTATGTGTCTTCTTATGGAGCTTGAGGTTATAAGAAGAGGCATAGCCTGATACTGGGTAAACTTTGTAACCTCCTGAGAGAGCTTTGGATATATTCCATTTATAAGAAGGTCTAAAAATTCCTCCTCCTTACCCTCTTGCACCAAAGCGGTTAGCTTTGTTTCTACCTTTGGAGATAGTATCATGGCATACAGAGTTCCGTTTGTGGAATAAAGTCTTGTTATTCTCTTGGCAAGCCTTTGACGAACATACTCGGTAAGAAGGTCTGGGTCTCTTGTTTGGTCTATGTAGTCCGCAAGGGTTTCAAGTATGGTAAGAAGGTCATTGATGGGTATGCCCTCCCTGAGAAGGTTTTGAAGCACCCTATGAAGCACAGAAACTGGCACCACATCAGGCACAAGCCCCTGCACTGCCTTTGGATATCTCTTTGAGAGGTTTTCCACAAGCTCAAGAACCTCCGCCCTTCCCAGTATTTCATGCAAGTTTTTCTTTATAGTCTCACTTATGTGAGTTATCATAACCGTAGATATGTCCACCACCATATAGCCCGCTTTTTGTGCCTTTTCCTTTTGGTCTTCCCTTATCCAATAGGCTTTTAGCTTAAAGGATGGGTCTTTGGTTTCTATACCTTGAAGTGGCTCTCTGGCATTACCCAAATCTATGGCAAGCCAGTGCCCTGGCACTATTTCATAAGAGTCCACCTCTATACCTCTTATGAGTATGCGATACTGGTGAGGTCTAAGTCTTAGATTGTCCCTTATATGCACAAGAGGTATAACAACGCCATATTCACTTGCAAGCTGTCTTCTTATGGTCTTTATCCTCTCTGGCACATCACCTCCTTGAGATTCATCCACATATGGAATAAGTCCATAACCTATTTCAAGGGCTATGGGTTCTGGCTGAGTGATTATTTCCTCTTCTCTCTTTTCCGTAAGCGTTTTTTTCTGCTCTTTTAGTAGCTCTTCAAGTTTCTTAAGCTCCTCCTCTTTAAGTGCTCTGCTTAGAGCGTAGTATAGCCCTCCGAGCAGACCTGCCATGAAAAAGAAGGGAAGTTTGGGAAAGCCGGGGATGAGACCTATGAAGACCAACAAGGCGGAGGAAAAGAGGAAGACCCTTGGCTCCTTTGAAAACTCCTTGAAAAGCACCCTCCCAAGCTCTTCCTTTGAAGAGGATTTGGTCACCACAATGCCAGCAGAGGTGGAAAGCATTAAGGCAGGTATTTGGCTGGCAAGCCCCTCACCCACTGTAAGAAGAGTGTATGTCCTTATAGCGTCGGAGAAACTCATACCCTTAAAAACCAAACCCACAAGAAGACCACCCACAAGGCTAAGAAAGAGTATTATCAAAGCAGCTATGGCATCTCCCCTTATAAACTTGCTGGCACCATCCATAGCACCAAAGAAGCTTGCCTCTTGTTCAAGCTGAGCCCTTCTTTTTTTAGCTTCCTCCTCTGTAATAAGCCCTGCGTTGAGGTCTGCATCTATACTCATTTGTTTTCCAGGCATTGCATCAAGGGTAAAACGTGCTGCCACTTCGGAGATTCTCTCCGCACCTCTGGTTATAACAATAAAATTTATAACGATAAATATAAGGAAAACTATAAGACCCACCACCACATCCCCACCCACCACAAAAGTGCCAAAGCCTTCTATGATATGACCTGCGGCAGAGGTTCCCTCGTGTCCGTGTAGGAGTATCCTCCTTGCAGCTGCGATGTTGAGAGAAAGCCTCAAAAGCGTCCCAAGAAGTAAAATACTGGGAAAGGCGGAAAGTTCCAAGGGTTCTTTTATAAAAGTGGTAAGAAGGAGAACTGTCATTGAAAAGGTAATACTAAGAGCCAATAAGATGTCAAGAAGTAGGGCAGGCACGGGCAGTATTATTGCACTTAGTATAACCACAAAGGCAAGAATCACCCACCCTTCCCTGAGCATAGGACTATAATATACAAAAACTGGAGGGAAACGATGGAACTTGACCTAATTGAATATGGCATGGTATGAAACTGAGCTACTGGGATAGCGAGGATTATGTTTTCTATCTTAGAGGAAGGCAGGTTGGTGGAATAAGGCAGTTATCAAAGGGGATTAGAGAAGTGATAAACTACGAGGTTAGGTCTCCTAAGGGCGAGAAGGGTATTTTTTTCTCTTTATGCGACCTCTCCTGTGGAGGTTTTTGCCTTCAAAGAGTCGGTAGAAGATAGGATAACTCCATACACCTTTGCCACTTATGGCGAAGAGTTCGTAGCACCCATCCAATTAGCTCACACTAACATAAATAGTCTTTTTAGAGAGGCGGAGGAGCTTTACATAGACGGATATATGCTACTTGCGGGAGCGGAGAGCTTTGAAGCTCATATTACCTTGGCTGGAGGTAAGCCTGTTTCCCTTTGGGATTCAAAAGCCTATACGCAGTCTGTCAATAAAAGTTTAAGATTAGACCTCCAACATTCATATATCTGTGCCTTTAGGACAGAGCCAGAATTTTCCAGTTTTCTTGCCTCTTTGGATACACTAAAGGGTTTAGATAGCCTGAAACTTAAAAGCATAGGGGATTTAAAGGGCGTAATTACAAGGCTAAGTGAAGGTTTTAAACTTCTTGAGCTTGTGCTTTCTTATGGTCTTAGACTTTTTATCCTTTTGCTTGGTAGGTCTCCACTTCTGAAGCTGGTAAATGATTGCGGAGAGGTTTCCAAAGACAAGCACATAACACCAACGGATGGAGAACACACCCTTAGGCTCTACAGTATAGAGATAAGGAACGAATATACCCCTATCAATATCAGATTAGACATATCAAGCGAAAGAGTGGATTACGTGCCAGGAGAGGAACTTGCTTTAATAAAGAAAGCCTTTATTGAGGAAATAGGTCCAGTTGGGATGGTTGTTTGGAAAAAGGTGTTTGAAGGGCTGGGATTTGAAGTAGATAAGTTACCAAGGCAAGAAGTGAATAGATTTATAAACATGCTTTCCAAGGAGATACCAGACGAAAAACATTCAAAGAGATTTTTAGAAAAGGTGAGGAGATGGCTGTCATGAAAAAGCTCCTACCAAAAAGTATAAGATGGAAGATAAGTCTACCTATGGAAGAGCTCCAGAGGAAGGCAGAAGAAATTGCCAAGGGCAATGTGGATGAACCTATAGAAGTCAAGTCCGATGACGAGATAGGCAAGCTGGCAGAATCCTTTGAGAGGATGAGGGTTAGCATAAAGAAGGTTATGGACCTGCTTAAGTGATATAATTAGCAAAATGCGTTGGAGTAGGTATTTTTGGTATACTTCAAAGGAAGACCCGGCGGATACGGAAGCACCCTCGCATAAACTACTCCTTAAGGCTGGCTTTATAAAGCAGGTTTCTGCAGGCATATATGAGCTTACTCCACCCGGTGTAAGAGTTTTAAGAAAGATAGAAAACATAGTTCGCAAGGAAATGGACAGGAGCGGAGCTCAGGAGGTTTTGCTTACCGTATTGAACCCAGCAGAGCTTTGGAAGGAAACGGGAAGGTGGGACTTATATGGTAGAGAGCTCTTTACTCTAAAAGACAGAAACGGCAGAGAATACTGCCTTGGACCAACCCATGAGGAGGAAATAACAGACCTTGTTAGGTCCTTTGTAAACTCATACAGACAACTTCCTGTGGTTCTTTACCAGATACAGGTCAAGTTCAGAGATGAAAAAAGACCTCGCTTTGGTCTTATAAGAGGAAGGGAGTTTATCATGAAGGATGCCTACTCCTTTGACCCAGATGAGTTTTCCGCTATGATGTCTTACGAAAGCATGAAGTTTGCCTACGATAGAATATTTAAAAAGCTCAGACTAAAGACACTGCTCGTGGAAGCAAGCGTAGGGGCTATAGGTGGCATAAGCTCTCATGAGTTTGTTGCTCTAACCCCATACGGAGAGGCAAGGGTTGCTTACTGTGAAAGCTGTGGCTATGGAGCAAACGCAGAAATAGTAAGACTTTCCAAGCCTCAGGAGGAGGAAGAAGAGCCTTTACCTTTAAAGGAAGTTCATACGCCAAACACAGACACCATTGAAAAGCTCTCCTCTTTCCTCGGAGTGCCTGCAAGGAAGATAGTAAAGGCGGTGCTTTATATGGTAAATGGAAAAGAGCCAGTTATGTTCCTTATAAGGGGAGACAGGAACATAGATGAGAATAAGGTGGAGGCTGTTTTGGGAACGGAGAATTTTAGGCTTGCAGAGGAGGAAGAGGTAAAAAATCTCTTGAAAACCAGCAAGGGCTTTATAGGACCCTTTAACCTTCCACCTCAGATAAAGGTCTACTGGGACAACTCTACCTACGGACTAAAGAACGTGGTAATAGCCTTTAATAAGCCAGATTATCATTACATAAACGCCAACCCAGGGAGAGACTTCCAATATGGAGAGTTTGTGGATGTGTGTCAGGTAGAAGAGGGTGACCCATGCCCTAAGTGTGGCTCTCCCCTTAAGGTAAGCAAAGGTCTTGAGCTGGGACATATATTCCTTCTTGGGACAAGGTATTCTGAACCTATGAGAGCCTACTACACAGACCCCACAGGACAAGAAAAACCCATCATAATGGGTTGCTACGGTGTAGGCATTTCAAGGTGCATCTCTGCAATCGTGGAGCAGTATCACGATGAAAAGGGAATAAAGTGGCCCACTTCGGTTGCACCCTTTGAGCTTGACATAATATGCGTAAACATGGAAGACCAAGAGCAAAAGGCGGTGGCGGAAAACCTATATATGCTGGCACAGGAACATGGTATAGAAACCATATACGACGATAGAGACCAAAGCCCAGGCTTTAAGTTTGCGGATGCGGACTTGTGCGGATTTCCATACAGGATAGTGGTAGGCAGAAAGATAAAGGAAGGCAAGGTGGAACTCCAAAATAGGCACACGGGAGAAAGGTGGGATGTGGAAATAGACAAGGCTGTGGAGACTGTAAGGGATTTGGTGCAAAGGGATAAGGTCTAAAAACACCAAAGCACTTCCTAACCTTGTTGACGAAGCCCGTTAAAGGTCTATATTTAATGAATAACCATTCAGGAGGAAATCATGTGTCAAGAGTGTGGATGTTCCATAAATCATAAGCATGAACACAGCCATAGAGAAGAGGTAAACCTTTTCAAAAAGGTGCTTGAAAGGAACGACCTTCAGGCGGAGGAGAACAGAGAGCACTTTGAGGAGCATGGTGTATTTGCCATAAACCTTATGTCTTCACCGGGTGCGGGAAAAACCTCACTGCTTGAAAAGACCATTGAGTCCCTTTCAGACCTAAGAGTAGGAGTTATAGAAGGCGATTTGGAAACGGACAGAGACGCTCAGAGGATAAGGGCAAAGGGCGCACCTGCGGTGCAGATAAGCACAGGTTCTGCATGCCATCTTGATGCCTTTATGGTGCACGAGGGTATACATGAGCTACCACTTGAAGGTCTTGACCTTGTTTTTATAGAAAACGTGGGAAACCTTGTATGTCCTGCCAGCTATGACGTGGGAGCTCATATGAACGTGGTTCTTCTCTCTGTAGTAGAAGGCGATGACAAGCCAGAGAAGTATCCTGTTATGTTCAGAAATGCACAGCTAATGGTGATAACGAAAACAGACCTCCTGCCATATGTGGACTTTAGCGTAGAGAAGGCAATAAGGTCTGCAAGAAAGGTTAATCCTTCTATAGATGTTATAAGGCTATCCGCAAAGACTGGAGAGGGTATGGAGGAGTGGCTTGAATATCTTCGCTTTAAGGTAAAAGCTTTTAGGAAAAGTTTAGTATGAGAGTTTTCTGGCTTCAAAGGCTTACCTGTTGTGGGAATACACACTCTTTTCTGAACTATGAAAGCCTTCACATTCTCTCTAAGAGGCTTGAATTTCTTTATCATCCCAGCCTTTCTCTCAAAGCTCAAGAAGAGGCGGTTGAAGAGCTTATAAAGAGCGGTGAGGGGATTGACATACTCATAGTGGAGGGTGCGGTGAGAACCGATGAAGTAGAAACAAGAGAGCTGTGTAAAATTGCCAAATATGTAATAGCGGTTGGAAACTGTGCGGTTTATGGAAACATTCCAGCCCTTGCGGATGAGACTGTATGTGGTCTTTCTTATAGGTTCAAGGAAAGAAAGGGACTGCTGGATGAGGGTTTTAAGTCAAGAAGTGGTATGCCGGTGATAAACCTCTCTGGCTGTCCAGCACATCCAGAATGGATAGTGGGAACCATGCTTATGCTTGCGGAGGGTATAAAGCCAGAGCTTGACCAGTGGGGCAGACCAAAAGTCTTTTATTCTTCTCTTACCCACTGGGGATGCACGAGGAACGAATACTTTGAATGGAAGGTGGAGGCGGAGGAGCTTGGCTCAAAAAGGGGATGTCTTTTTTATCATTTTGGCTGTAGAGGACCACTTAGCTACAGCTCCTGCAATACCATACTTTGGAACGGCGTTAGCTCAAAGACAAGGGCGGGGACCCCCTGCTTTGGATGCACAGAGTATGACTTTCCAAGATTGGGTCTTTGGGAGACAAAGCAGTATGCAGGCATTCCTGCGGAGCTTCCCATAGGTGTTTCAAAGAGAGGATACATAATGCTCTCGGGCATAGCCAAGATGTTTGCACCAGAGAGGTTAAAGGGTGAAGGTTGAAAACTTAGAACTTCCAAGAGTTGAGGGAGAGGCAAGGCTTGAGCTTTTTTGGAAGGATGGGCTTATAGAGGATGCGAGAATACGCATCAACTCCATGAGGGGAATAGAGAGGGTTCTTGTGGGAAGGCACTACATGGACGCCCTCGTGATAACACCGAGGGTCTGTGGCATATGCGGTCATGCACATCTTATAGCGTCAGTTAGAGCAATAGAGGAGGCCCTGGGTATAAAGCCAACGGAGAAGGCAAGGCTCGTAAGAAACATAACACAAAGCCTTGAAGTTCTACAGAACCACGTGAAATGGTTTTACCTGTTTATGATGCCTGACTTTCTTCTTTTGGAAGAAAGGCTCAGAGGTCTTTACGAGCCCTTTAAAGGTGAAAGGTGGCACAGTGCAATACGGATAGCTTCAAGGATAACAATGGGGATAGCCCTTTTTTCTGGTCAGTGGCCCCATTCATCCTACGCCATTCCCGGTGGCATAACCTCAGAACCCTCTGTCAAAGAGCTAACATCCCTTAGGCAGATACTTCTTGAGCTGAAGCACTTTTTCCTAAGCTATGTGGTAGGCATGGAAGAGGCTGAGTTTGTCAAGTGTTTAAAGGAAGGAAGCTGGCAGAAACTCAATGGTGATGCTGGGCTTTTCCTTGAGCTTTGCCATAGGGAAGGTTTGCTCACCTTGGGAAGCTCTTACAACAGGCTTATAAGCGGTGGCGGTCTTTATGCCCCCTGTGGCTACTTTATGAAAAGGGTAGTGCATGGAAGGTTGAAGGTTGACCAGATTGAAGAGCTTAATGCACCCTCTTATTCGGGAGCTAAGCCTGTAAGATACAGAGGCATGCCCTTTGAGACAGGACCCCTCGCAAGACAGCTTATGTCGGGAAACCTTATGGTAAAGAGTATGCATAGGGAGTTCAGAGATTCCTTTGCGGTGCGTGTGCTGGCAAGGGTTCTTGAAGTATGGAGTATAGCTGAAGCCATAGAGCTTTGGATAGAGAGGTTAAAGGAAGTGCTACACGAGAAATCTACAAGCCTTGGAAGGTTCCCCTCAAAGGCTACAGGTATAGGATACGGCATAGTGGAGGCGGCAAGAGGCACACTCATACACAGGCTTAGCGTAAGGAATGGAGCTATACAAGATTACGCCATAATCACACCTTCCCAATGGAACCTTGGTCCAAGGTGTGAAAACTTTCTTGGGGTAGCGGAAAAGGCGATGGTTGGTTTAAAAAGCAAACTTCATGCCCAAATGGTGCTGAGGAGTTTTGACCTGTGTTCTGTATGCACAACCCACTGAGGTAAGACCATGAAGAGGATAAGACTTTCTGAAGGCGGTGGTGGTCAGGAAACTTGGAAGTTAATAAGGGAGCTTTTCTTGAAATACCTTGGAAATCCTATCCTCTCCGCCCTTGAGGACTCTTCTATTATCAAGCTCTCTTCAAGGGTAGCCTTCACCACAGACGCCTTTACCGTGAAACCTCTCTTTTTCAGAGGTGGAGACATAGGAAAGTTGGCAGTTGCAGGCACTGTGAACGACCTTGCAGTAATGGGAGCAAAGCCCCTTTATATGTCCGTCTCCTTCATAATAGAAGAGGGCTTCCCTTACGAAGAGCTGGAGAGAATAGTAAAAAGTATGGCACAGACCGCAGAAGAGGTTGGGGTGCTCTTTGTGGCAGGTGATACAAAGGTTGTTCCCTCGGGTCAGGCGGATGGTGTCTTTATAAGCACTTCTGGAATTGGTGGGGTCATATACGAAGGTCTATCCTGTAGAAATGTAAAGGAAGGCGATGCCATAATAGTCTCTGGACCTATAGGAGACCATGGTGCCTGCGTGCTTGCCCAAAGGGAAGGCTTTGAATTTGGCGAAGACTTTGGAAGCGACTGCCAACCTCTCTGGGACTTGGTAGAGCATCTTCTAAAAAGCGGTGTAGAGGTTCACGCCATGAGAGACCCAACGAGAGGAGGGCTATCCGCAGTTCTTCATGAATGGGCTCAATCTTCTATGGTTTCCT
>JAXSOX010000068.1:0-8424 GCA_037926525.1 Aquificaceae bacterium
AGAGGACATAATTCTCTTTAAATCTCCTGTAGGATATCCACTAAGGGTTGTAAGAACACCCTTTATAGAAAGGCTTCTTGCCGGATACAATGGGTGGAATGGCTGTGTTTCTCATTGTATAACACCCTGCAACAAGGGAGAAGAAGCTAAGAAGGTAGGCTTTTGTATAGCGGACAGGCTCGGCTCTGCGTGGCTTGGAAACTACGAGGAGGGTATATTCATAAGTGGTGCAAACGGTCATCTTCTCAAAAAGCAAGGAATAATAAGCGTAAAGGAGCTTATTGAAATACTCACCGGCAAAAGACCGGACCCAACCCTTGAGGAAGAAGCTGTTTTAAAATAAAACTTAAGGAGGGGTAATATGTTTAGGGCACTTTGGACATCAGCCTCTGGTATGACAGCTCAGCAGACAAACTTGGACGTCATTTCTCACAATATGGCAAATGTAAACACGGTGGGTTTTAAGAAGATGAGAGCTACCTTTCAGGACTTGGTTTACCAAACCATAAGAGACCCAGGAGCACCTACATCGCCCGCTACGAGAAATCCATCTGGCTTTCAGGTAGGCTTGGGAACATACATATCGGACACATACGGCATCTTCACTCAGGGAAACATCTTCCAAACAGGTAATCAGTTAGACATAGCCATTCAGGGAGAGGGCTTTTTTAAGGTTGTTCTGCCAGATGGCACAATAGCCTACACAAGGAACGGGCAGTTCAGGCTTGATGCGGACGGAAGGATAGTTAATCCAGATGGCTATCCAATTGACCCAGAGATAACCATACCTCCAGATGCTATAAGTGTGGGTGTAGGTCCTGATGGAACTGTGACGGTTTTGAGGCAGGGTGCTACCGCTGTGGAAGAGGTAGGCAGGTTTGAACTTGCCAAGTTTGTAAACCCTGCAGGTCTTAGAAGGATAGGAAACAATCTATTTATACAAACTGATGCATCAGGTGAGCCAGTAGTGGACAATCCCGGCAATCAAGGCATAGGTACGCTTCTTCAAGGATACCTTGAAGCCTCCAATGTGAACATAGTGGAGGAGATGGTAAACCTCATAATAGCTCAAAGGGCTTTTGAGTTCAACACAAAGGGTATTATCGCTGCGGATGATATGCTTGGACAAACCGCTAATTTAAGAAGGTAAGCTATAATTTAATTTATGGCTGAGGAAGTAAAAGAGGAAAAAAAGGGCGGGTCTAAGAAGATACTTTTTATTTTACCGCTCCTGCTGGTTCTACTTGCAGGAGGCGGTGGAGCATACTTTTTCCTTTTTGCGAAAAAGGAGAAAAAGCAAGATAACGCACCTCTCCCTTCTCAAGTAGGTGTTATGATGGACCTGGGAGTTTTTACCGTAAACCTTGCAGACAGGGACACAGATGCTTACGCAAGAGTTGCCATAACCCTTGAGCTTTCCAATGAGAAGGTAAAGCAGGAAGTAGATAAGAGACTACCCATAATAAAGGATGCCATAATTGATGTAATAAGCAGTAAAACCTCCTCCTTTGTGAGAACTCCCGAAGGTAGAGAAAGTCTAAGGCTTGAGCTTATAAGAAGGATAAACACCATACTCTTTGAAGGTGGAGTTAGGAACATATACTTTACAGAATTTGTGGTACAGACCACATGACTGATTTATTCTTTAGCTTTCTGCGTGCCCTTGTCGCATTAGGCATAGTGATAGTCCTTATACTTATCACTCTTCCATACTTGCTTCCTCTACTTCAAAGGCTCCGCTGGACAAGGGAAGAAAAAGGGTCAGAGATTAAACTCAGAAGGGTCATACCATTGGGTAGAAACATGCTCCTTGTGGAGCTTGAGATAAAGGGAAAGCTCTTTGTCCTTGCTATAACAGAAGGTGCTGTGGAGGTGGTCTACAAAGATGAAGATAATCCTGCTTAGCCTTCTACTTTCTTTACCAGCCCTATCTCAACAAATAATCCCCAATATAGACATAAGGGTGGGGACAGGTCAGTTAGACACATCCATAAGGCTCTTGATACTGCTTACCATCCTTTCCCTTGCACCCTCTATCCTCATAATGACCACCTCCTTTATAAGGATAGTTATAGTTCTTTCTCTTCTTAGACAGGCTTTGGGGGTTCCCACTGTTCCACCCAATCAGGTTATAGTTTCCCTTGCACTCTTCCTTACCTTCTTTATTATGAAGCCCGTCTTTGATAGGATAAACTCTGAAGCTCTTCAACCTCTTCTCAAAAACGAGATTACGGACGATGTTTTTTTTGACAGAACCTCCTCCATCATGAAGGAATTTATGGCAAGAAATACCAAAAAGGAAAGCCTAAAGGTCTTTCTTGATATATCAAATCTCTCAAAGGAAGAGAAAGAGAATATAAAAAGCCCTCAAGATATTCCTCTGAGCGTTCTTATACCTGCTTTCATGGTAAGCGAAATAACCACAGCCTTTCAGATAGTCTTTTTGCTTTATCTTCCCTTTTTGATAATAGACCTTGTGGTTGCTTCTATCCTCATATCCATGGGTATTCTTATGATACCGCCTCAAATAATATCTCTACCCTTTAAGATAATGCTCTTTGTGCTTGCCAACGGCTGGGAGCTTGTGGTATTATCCCTTGTAAGGAGCTACCAATGAGCCCAGATATGGTTATATCCTTTGGACAAAAGGCTCTTGAGATGGCTCTTATGCTCTCCGCACCAGTGCTTCTTGCCACCTTTTTAGTGGGTCTGATAATAAGCATCCTACAGTCCGCCACGCAGATACAAGAAATGACCCTAAGCTACATACCGAAGATTATAGCTGCATACATAACGGTGCTTGTGCTCGGTGCGTGGATGCTTAACAAACTCCTTGACTACACAAAAGAGCTAATCATAAATATGCCCACTTGGCTAAGATGACCCTTGATATAAACGCACTCCTTACCCTATTTCTTGTATATCTGAGGGTTGTTAGCTTTCTCCTTTTAGTGCCCCTGTTTGGCAAGGAATTTATGCCAAACACCTTTAAGGTTTTCTTGGCAACCGCCATAGGCTTTGCCCTATTTCTCTATTCAGATATAAAGCCTGTTGAGTTCCCTACCACCGCACACTTTTTCCTTGCATGTTTAAAGGAGGTCCTCTTTGGCTTTACCGCAGGGTTGATGCTTAGGCTTATTTTTGATGCCATGCAGATGGCTGGAGAGTTCATAAGCCTTAATATGGGTCTTGGTCTTGCCACCATATTTAACCCACAACAGCCTCAAAGCACAATCTTTGCCCTTTTCTTGTCCCTTTTGGCGACCATGTTTTTCCTTGCCTTAGGTGGTGCGGAGATTACTTTACTTTCCCTAAGTAAAAGTTTTCAACGATTTCCACCAGGAAGCTTTGATATATACGAGATAAACCCCGAGGTCTTCCTAAGCTTTTTTTACGAGAGCTTCCTTCTCGCCTTCAAAATTGCCCTTCCAGTTATAGTGGTTATGCTCTTTTTTAACCTTGTGCTTGCTCTCATAAACAGGTTCATACCACAGATAAATGTCTTCATAGTTGGGCTACCCATTCAGATTTTTATAGGTTTTGTGGTTCTAACTTTGTCTTTTCCTGTGATATTTCTTGCTTATTCTTCTCACGTAAGAGAGTATATAATTAAATTTGTAGCCCTTATAGGTGGATAGTAATGGCTCAAGAAAACAGGACAGAAAAGGCAACGCCTTATAGGCGTAAAAAATTAAGGGAAGAGGGAAATGTAGCAAAAAGTCCAGAAATCGCATCTTCCTTAACGGTGTTTCTGTCCACTGTTGTTTTGTTTTTTGTAGGTGCTTATCTCTTTTATGAGGTCATAGGTTTTATACATTTTATTGCGGATAACCCTTCTATGAGTCTATCTTCTGCGGTTGAGTATGCAAGCCAACGCTTTCCAAGAATGCTTTTGCCATTATTTCTTATTACATTGCTTACTGTGGTGCTTGCACATGTTGGTCAGTTTGGGTTTATATTTACTCTAAAACCTCTCCAGTTTAAGTGGGAAAGGCTAAACCCCTTTGAAGGTCTAAAGAGGATTTTTTCCCTTAACACCGCCTTTGACCTTTTTAAAAATATACTAAAAGTGTCCCTTTTTATGGTAATTTCCTACTTCATACTTAAGGGAGATTTGTATAACCTTCTTAATGCTCCTTCCCAAGATGCTTCAAGTTTCCTACTTTACGCTCTGAGGCTTACCTTTAAGTTAATCTTAGTGCTTAGCGTTTTTGCAATACTTATAGCCTTGCTTGATTACGCTTACAAAAGGTGGGACTACGAAAGAAGAATAAGGATGAGTAAGGAGGAGATAAAGGAAGAATACAAACAGCAAGAGGGAGACCCTCAGATAAAATCTGCCATAAAAAGGCGTATGAGACAGCTTGCCAGAGGTAGGATGATGAAAGAAGTTCCAAAGGCAAGCGTGGTCATCACAAACCCCACACACATAGCCATAGCCTTAAGATACAACCCTGAAGAAGGAGACAAAGCACCAAAGGTTTTAGCAAAGGGAAAGGGAGTTATAGCGGAAAGGATAGTTAGCATAGCCAGCGAGAGTGGTGTGCCAGTTATAAGGAAAGAGGAGCTCGCAAGAGCCATGTATCCTGTGGTGGAGGTGGGAGAGGAAATACCTCCAAAGTTCTACAGGGCTGTTGCAGAAATTATAGCTTTCATAATGTTTAGGAAAAGGAGGCTTACCGCATGAGTGAGGTGGGCAAAGTGATTCTGCTCATGGGTGTTGTCCTTGTTATTCTGGGGCTACTGCTTACCTTCTTTGAAAAACTTCCCCTTGGGCTTGGAAGACTTCCAGGAGACATTGTGATAAAAAGGGATAACTTTACTTTCTACTTTCCCCTCGGCACTTCCATAATACTGAGCGTAGTCCTCTCTTTGCTTCTTACCCTTCTTTTTAGCCTGTTGAGGAAGTAAAATTTTCTTATGCGTGTGGGCATTCTTGGTGGTGGACAGCTCGGCTGGATGACCATCCTTGAGGGCAGGAAGTTAGGCTTTGAGTTTTTTGTCCTTGACCCAGACCCTAAGTCTCCTGCGAGCAAGATAGCGGACAGGTGGTTTCCACCAGATAGGGTAGAAGAGTTTATAAAAACTTGTGATGTTATTACCTATGAGTTTGAACATATACACCAAGAGGTTTTAGAAAAGGTTTATGACCTTACCACACCATCCCTAAACGTGCTTGAGACAAAAAGGAGTAGGATAAGAGAAAAGGAGTTTTACAGAAGAAGAGGCTACCCTACCGCAGAGTTTACCACCGCAAGTTGGAAAGACCTAAGGGAGAAGATAGAAGACTTTGGACTTCCCTGTGTGGTAAAGTCAGAAAGTTTAGGATACGATGGAAAGGGACAGTATAGGGTTTACTACTTGGAGGATGTGGAGGATATTCTAAAAAATCATACTGAAGGAGAGAAGTTCCTAATAGAGCGGTTTGTGGATTTTAGCTTTGAGTTTTCTCTCATAGGTGTAAGAGACCAAAAGGGCAACAGCAAACTCTATCCTCTCACTGTAAACCACCACGAAGGTGGGGTTTTACTATATAACCAAACGAGGAGCTTTTCCATAAAGGAGGCGGAGGAGATAGTTTTGTCTCTAATGGAAGATTTAAACCTTGTAGGTCTTTTGGCGGTTGAGTTTTTCTACACTTGGGATGGTAAGGTCCTCATAAACGAGTTTGCACCCAGACCTCACAACACGGGGCATTACAGCCTTGATGCCTGCTACACCTCTCAGTTTGAAAACTTACTAAGGGCTATATGTGGTCTTCCGCTGGGCTCAACAAGGCTTAAACTGCCTTCAGGCATGGTTAACATCTTAGGGCTCTCCTTGGAGGATATAGACCTATCAAGCCTTCTCTCCCTTGAGGGAGCAAAGCTCTACTGGTATGGAAAGGATAAAAAGCCAAAAAGAAAGATGGGACACATAAACATGACCGCAAGCACAGAGCAGGAGCTTGAGGAAAGACTTGAAAGGATAGTTAACCTTCTTTACTCTCATGAGCCTTCTTAAGGAATTTCTCAGTCAGGTAGGTGAGGGTTATCTGCTTATTGACAAGGAAGGAAAGGTGGTTTTTGGCAACGACTTTCTATTGAAAAGAAGACTTTTAAGAGAAAACTTTGAAGGTAAACCCTACTATGAGTGCGTTAATAATCTTACAGTGGTGAGCTGTCTTGCGGAGGCCTTCTCAGAGAAAAAGGACAGGGTTTGTAATTTTGACCATGAGGAGAGGGAGTATACCCTGTATGCCTTTACAGGAAGTGAGCTTACTGTGGTTCGTTTTTCGGATATAACGGAGCTAAAAAGGTATGAAAGGTCAAGAAGGGAGTTTGTTGCCAACGTCTCTCATGAACTGAAAACACCAATAGCTGTCCTTAAGAGCCTCTTGGAGACCCTATACGAAGAAGAGGACAGAGAGGAAAAAAGAGTATTTCTGGAAAAAGCTCTTAAGCGAGTTGAGGATATGAGAAGGCTTGTGGAGGACCTTCTTATACTTACCAAGTTGGAATCTGGTGAGGAAAGAATAAAGAGAGAGGATGTGGACCTCAGGCTTTTGGTTGAGGAAGTCTTTGACCTTCTTGAGCCTCAGGCAAAGGAAAGTGAGGTGAGTCTTGTAAACTCTGTGGAGCAGGGCTTTAAGGTCAGAGGCGACTGGGATAAGCTCTTCCTGCTTTTCAAAAACCTCGTGGACAACGGCATAAAATACAACAAAAGGGATGGCAAGGTAGAGGTCAGGGCAAGGAGGTCTGGCTCTCAGGTTCAAATAGAGGTGGAGGACACGGGAATAGGCATACCCAAGGAGCATCTGCCCTTTATCTTTGAGAGGTTCTACAGGGTAGACCCCTCCAGGTCAAGGAACTTGGGCGGGACTGGTCTTGGTCTTTCTATCGTAAAGCATATCGCCTTATCTCACGGTGGGAAAATAGAGGTGGAAAGCAGGGAGGGCATGGGTAGCACCTTTACCGTATACCTTCCCTTAGAGTAAGTGCCCCAGCTTTGTTTTCTTTGTTTCCAGATATCTCTGATTATGTTCGCAGGCTGGGAGTTTGAGTGGCACCCTTTCTACCACCTCAAGACCATAGCCTTCAAGGGCTACTATCTTTCTTGGATTGTTGGTCAAAAGCCTCATCTTCCTTACACCCAGGTCAAGGAGTATTTGCACCCCTATGCCGTAGTCTCTGAGGTCTGCGGGGTATCCTACCTTCTCATTGGCTTCTACCGTATCATATCCCATATCCTGAAGGTGGTATGCCTTTATCTTGTTGACTATGCCTATGCCTCTACCCTCATGACCCATTATGTATACAAGCACTCCCTTGCCTTCTTGAGCTATTATTTCCATTGCGGTTTCAAGCTGTCCCCTGCAGTCGCACCTAAGAGACTTAAAAACATCCCCGGTAAGACATTCAGAATGAACCCTTACCAAAACAGGTTCTTCCTCCTTCCACTCACCCATAGTAAGGGCTACTTGCTCCTCACCAGTAAGTACGTGTCTGTATGCATGTATCTTGAAAAAGCCATACCTTGTGGGTAGGTTTGCGGTAGCTTCACGCACCACGAGCCTTTCTCTCTTTAGCCTGTATCTTATAAGGTCTGCTATGGTTATTATCTTTAGGTCAAACCTTTTGGCAAACTCCATAAGGTCTGGCAGTCTTGCCATCGTGCCATCCTCTTTCATTATCTCACAGATAACACCCGCAGGATAAAGACCTGCAAGCCTTGCAAGGTCTACGCTTGCCTCTGTATGCCCTGCTCTTTCCAAAACACCCCCTGGCTTTGCCTTAAGAGGAAACACATGCCCCGGTCTTATAAAGTCCGATGGTTTTGCATCTGGACTTACCGCAAGCCTTATGGTCATAGCCCTGTCAAAGGCAGAGATGCCTGTGGTAGTGCCAAACTTGGGGTGAGCATCTATAGATACACAGAAGTAAGTGCCCTTTGGGTCCGTGTTTCTTACCGCCATTGGATATAGGTCAAGCTCATCACACCTTTGAGGGGTAAGTGTCAGACATATGAGTCCTCTTGCATACTTTGCCATAAAGTTTATAGCTTCTGGTGTTACCTTCTCTGCGGCCATAACAAGGTCGCCTTCGTTTTCTCTGTCTGGGTCATCCACCACTATAACCATCTTCCCCTGAGCTATGTCCTCAAGGGCTTCTTCTATGGTGTTGAACTTAAAATCCATGCAAAACCTCCTTTAGGAGTTATTGGTGGAAGTGTCTTCCTTTTTTAAGACCTTTTTTATTCTTTCCCAAGCTTCGTCTATTATGCTTTTCCTATAGGATTGTTGTAGATGAACCTCCTCCTTCTCAATAGCACCCTTTTTTAGCTCTTCCCTATACTGCCCTCTAAGCCTCTCCGCCAAGGGACCACCATAGTGAACCCATAGGTGGTCTATTAAGAGAAAAGCCAAAATTATCCCCACAATCCATC
>JAXSOX010000068.1:8433-8879 GCA_037926525.1 Aquificaceae bacterium
CTTAGCCTTTTAGGCTCAGTCCTCGAAGCCACCGGAACCGCAGGTGTAAGTCTTCTAATAAAATCCCTCGTGGATGAGGTCTTTCTGCTAAGGGAAGGTGAACAGATAGTAAAAATAGTCATATCCCTAATGGGTCTGGTGTTTCTTTCTCAGTTGGGGAACTTTACAGTTAGGCTCTTTTCTTCTCTATACACAGAGCTTGAGATGAAAAAGTTAAGAGCTGAAGCTTTTGGAAGGCTTATGAGGGCGGATTACTCCGCCTTTATGGGTATCTCCGCAGGAGAGTTTGCCTCAAGGGTCATATCAGACATGAACCTCTACAGAAATCTAATAGGCTCTTACGCAATAAAGCTCATAAGAGAGCCTATAACGGTGCTTTTTCTCTTTGGAGTGCTTCTATACAGAGACTGGGTTCTTACCCTGAGCCTTGCGGTTCTTCTTCCTGT
>JAXSOX010000069.1:0-8833 GCA_037926525.1 Aquificaceae bacterium
CAAAACATAAAAGCATAAGGGCATTAAAATATAACCTATGAGAGGTAAGCAAAAGAAAAGGCAAAAGTTTAAGAGAACCACTATATCTCTACCCTATGACCTTTGGGAGAGCCTGCGTATAGAGAGCATAAAAAGGAACATCTCAATGGGAGAGCTAATAGCCAAAAAGTTAAAGGAGTTGGAGAAGCTAAGGCAAAAGACCGCCATAATGGAAGTTGATGAAGAGGGATTTCTCAAACCTCTTGAATAAATACTACCCCCTTGCTCTCAAAAACCCAAAGCCTTATTCAGTTGCCAAAATGTCATGGGAGCAAATGCCCCCTAAAAGCCTTATAGGGAGTATTATACCATATCCAAGCTTAGCTCAGGGTCTTCTCTAAGTTCAGCCAATCCCTTCTCCTCGTCATAAGGAGCCTTCAGCCAGTGGAGGTTAAAGGTTTCAAGTCCTTTTATCCTTTCTAACATGTTATCCTTTGGCATATAAGCGGGGATGCTAAAGGTATAGTCCAAAATTTGGTTCAGAGCTTGGATTTTTTCCTCCTTCTCTGTGCTATTTTTGTAATTCTGTATGAGTGCCTCTACTTTATCTTTGTAATATATGGGTATTACCGTGATTGAATGGATATCTCTAAAAAGTTCTTGGGCTTTTTTCCTGCTCTCTTGAGAGATAAGCCCTAAGGTATTCCAAATGTCTCTCACATATTCTTTCGCCTTTGAGTAATCTTCCATGTATTTAGGGTCTATTTTGGAGAGGGTTTCTCTTGAATACGTATCAGAAAGCAGGTTCCTTTTGTCTTGCTCTGTCCATATACCCTCCCGTAGTTTACCTTTAGAGTATTCATGTATGCTTTTTCTGTAGACACCGCCTATGCCAGAGCAGTCTTCTGTAAATATGTAAGCGTTAGGCTCTTCTACTTGCTTTTTTCCTTTTCTGTTTACCCTACCAAGCCTTTGGAAAAGGCTGTCTGGTGTGGAATACTCCGTTATCAGAAAGTCCGCATCAAGGTCAAGAGAAACCTCCGCAAGCTGTGTGGTAATCCATATGCCACCATTCCCCTCTTTGAAAAAGCTCTCTATTTCCTTTTCCCTTTGTTTTCTTTGCAGTTGTATAAACCTTGAGTGCAACAGATTAGGTTTTAGTCCTTCCTTCTTCAAAGCATCATAAAGGTCAACAGCCCTCCTAACTGTGTTTAGAATAATCAAAACCTTTCCTTCTTGAGACTTCTCTTTTATTAGCCTCAAGGCGTTTTCTGAAAGGACGCTATCCTTTATAAGTTTTAGGCTGTGGCGAGGCTTTGGGTTGTCAAAAACCTTCTCTGTAAAATCTGGTAAGTCTTCTCGGATAAACTCTGGCACGGTTGCTGTCATAAGCATTACCTTAGCTCCCACCTTCTTTGCAAGTTTTATGCCTTCCACCAAAAAGCCAAGAGTATGAGGCTCAAAAAGTTGAAACTCATCCACCACCACTCTTGAATAGGAAAGGATTGCAAGGCTCTTTTCAAAGCCCTTGTAGGCAAAAACGAAAGGAAATAGCTGGTCTGGAGTGCAAACAAGCAATGCCTTTGAAAAGTTTCTGGCATATTCGTAGTCCACAATAAGCCCAGTTAAGTGGTTTCTGTTTTCCTCTATAAGAAAGTTCAAGGCGGTAGAATGTAAAAGTCCAGCCTTTTCTCCAAAGAGGTCCTTAGCCCTCAGATATAAGGCGTTTGCAGAAGTTCTAACTGGTATGGTAAAAAATCCTTTGCCTTCTAAGTATATAAAGCCCGCTTCTGTCTTTCCGTATCCCGTAGGTGCACTAAGGAGTAAGTCTTTGTCTCTGTTCTTTAAGACAAACTCCTGCAGGTCATTTAGTTCAAAGCCCTTTTTGTCTTTTATAACCTTTGCCACATCCCTTATCGGCTCAACCTCAAGGCTCTCTATATCCTTATTACTGCTTGCATGGTCTATACGCAATAAAAGACCTTTGAGAAGTATGTAAAAGCTCCTTAGTTCCTCTAAAGGTTTGTTATGTCTATCCGAAAGGTGTTCCAAAGCCTCATATTCTGACCTTCTCAGAAGTCTTTTATGCCAAGGCTGTATGGAAATACTAAACTCTTCTTGAGCAACCTTTTCAACCTTTTTTTCCACATCGTTGCCTGCCTCAGTTTCGTGGTGGTGAATTACCACAAGTGCGGAAATATCCCTCAAAAACTCGTCCTCAATGTTTCCCATAAAGAGAGGAGATATAAGATTGTGCCTTACTCTTTCTACCTTCTTGTTGTCTGGATATCTGTGGTTTTTTACCACCTCCCTTTGGAATTTACAATGAAGTTTTCCATAGTCATGATACTCACAGGCAATCTCCAAAGCCTTCCAAAGATAGCTCCTCAAACCTACAGGGCAGGCTTTTTCTATATCCTTTCCGTATAGGCTTCTAAGGAGTTTGAGATTTTCCAAGAGTTTGTCTGTATGCTCTCTTATAGAAGTGCCATCACTCTTCGCCCAAGCTATCCTCAGTTTCTGTGTTAGGTTCACCTATTCCCTCCTTACCGTTCAAGCCAATAAGAAAAGCGTATGCTATTCTTTCTAAGCCCTCCTCCTTTATAGCACTTAGAAACACAGGCGGTATAGGCTTTTCCACTTCAAGGTATGCCCTTATTAGGTTTTGAGAAAAGTGGTCTATGTCCCTTCTTCTAACCGCCTCAAGCAAACGGTAAGAGAGGCTTTCTATTTTCTTCTTTGCCCTATCTTCTCCAAGGTTTTCTTTGTAGCTTTGTGCTAACTTTTTACCCTCCATAAAAGCCCAGTTGATTTCTTTCTCCTTATTTGCTTGCATGTTTAACACCTCCTGAAATTTTATTAGATACAAAAGACTACCCCATAAACCGTTGCTTCCATACTTAACAAGCCTTGCGTCATCATTGCTTAGCTTAATATTTTTATAACTGTCTGTAAAAAGATAACCTGACACTATCTTGTATAGCATATGGTAGAGGCTCTTGCCATAGTATACATACTTGAGAAATATGTCAAAGATGAGGTTAAGGTTCTTTGGATACTTATCTATGTAATCCCGTAAGGCTTGTGCCTGCCTTGGACTTAGACTAAAGACATAGATATTACTCTGTGCATCACCTACAGGTTGAATTTCCACAACGTAGATATTCCTCAAAGCCCATACCGCTTTATTCTTTTCAACACTTTTCACCACTACGACAAGACTTTCTTTTATTATGTCCGCAGATAGCCATTTACGTTCCTCTAAGACATTGTTTACACTTATCATGGAGTTTGCGTCATCTGGAAGATACACAAAGAGATACCTTCCCTTTATATCCGCAAAACCAAAACGGGCAAAGTAAAGCAAAACTTCACACTCTTTACACAAAAATATGGTATTTACTCCGTTGTAAAAGAGGTTTTGAAAGGTATCTGGACTTGCGGAAAGAGGTGTGAAGTTAACCGCATCAAAGGTTCTATAAGAGTGTCTCTCTCTGCAGAAAAAACATACAGGAGAACTATCAGAAGTCTCCACAGAGAGTATGGATTGAAAGGCTTCCTTTATTGCGTCTTTGATGTGTTTTGATATGTTTACTTTGTAATTTTCCCAGTCCTGCAAGAGCTTTTTCAGAGCTTCCTTTGGCTCGCTTCCATAGGTTTGAATAAGGCTTTTGTTAGCTTCCGCAACCCTTCTTATGTAAGACTTTGAGGAGTTAAGCAAGGGTGAGTTGTTGTAAAAACCTCCAAGTTTTGAACGAACCACAAGGTCATAGGGATTTTTCACATGCTCCCATTCCGCATCCTTCTTTTTTAAAACTTGATCGTAAGACCGCATAACAACTTGGTCAAAATCCCTAAGAACATATTCCGCATATAGCTCTGGCAGTCTTTCCCATAAATCCTGTGGAACTTCAAGGAGACGCTCCCTAAAGTAGGGTAGTGGGTCAATACCTGCATGCCTCAAAACTTTGGCAAAGCCTACTGCGGAAGAAGCCATAAGCCAGTTGTCTATCCGAAACCTTATAGCCATACTGGAAGCCCTCCTTCCACCTCAAGTAAAACTTTGCCCTCTTCTATTACCGTTCCACTTTGAAGATAATAGGCTTCTATCCAATTGTGCTCCCTTAGACTACTTTCCTTTTTCAAAAAGGCTGGCAAAAGGTAGAGTATGCCAGAGGGAAATAGGGAAAGCTCCCTATACCTATCCTTTGGTAAAAAGGCGGACCATTCAAGTTTAAGCTCTTCCACCTTTCTTTCCTCAAGCTCCACAAAATCTACCCTTCGTATCTTTACAGCATACTCTCCACCAGAGAGGTAAAGGTAAGTCTGTGGCTTTCTCAAACCCTCTGCAAACTCTCTCAAAAGCTCATATTCGCCGTATAGGTGGACTATTAGCTCAAGCTGGTAAAGTATGGGGACTTCAATGGGAACGGTTTCCAAAAGCTTATCCTTCCTGTTATACTTCCTAAAACGCACATAATCTCTAAAAAGGGCTTGGTGCCTGCCTTGTATGGATATTTGAAACTCTTCGCCTTGCCATTTTCTTCCTATGGCGGTATACAAAAGACCTATTATGGTAGAATAGGGTGGAAGCGGATAGGTCTCTATACCCTTTAGAGAAAAAGGGGTCTTGAAGATGCCAGTAGGCGTAAAGAGTTCAAACCTTAGGGCTTTCATCTTAGAGCACTCCATAAACACTCTTAACCTTTTGCTTTAGGCTCTCAAAGACCTCTGCTACACCTTTTGCATTTAGCTGGGTTCTTATATCCTCTTCGTTATGAAAGTGTCCAGAGGCAATTCCTACCAAAACCTCCTCACCTTCTGGGACAAGGTCTATGGCATCTCTTAGGGCGTTTATGTCAAGGATTAGCTTTCCTTCCTTTTCCACAGCCTTTACCGCATCCATAAAGAAGGGATTTTTCACGCTAAAGACACCACCAACTACAAAAACTGGGGAGAGGTTTTCCCATCTGCCTCTTATCTGCCTGCTAAGGGTCTTTATAACCTCAAGAAGTTCCACCACTCTTTTTGCCTTTGCCTGAGAGTCTATGACCTCTTTTATTTCTCCCTCCTCTGTTTCCCACACACCCACACGGTCAAGGTCTACAGTAAGGGTGTAGATGTAGTGAGAGGTGTGTTGTTCGGAGTTTACTATCGCTTGGTCGCCTCTATCCTCTATGTGCCTTATGTATCTGTTGTAGGCATCTATGTTGTTCATAAAGTCCATATCGGATTTGAAGGGACTTACCGAAAACATATAGCTGGTTTTGACTACGCTTACCCTCTTTACCGCATCACCCTTTGAGAGCTTTAGGGACTTCTTTTTACCATCCTCTTCCTTAGCAGGCTTTGTAAAAAGCCCTCCAAAAAGGTCAAACTCTTCGTAGTCCTTTACCAAGTCCTCGCCAAACTTATCCACATCAAGAGTATCCTTAGAAGTGTGTCTTGCAATATACTCCTTTAGCTTTTCATCCAACAGCCTCCAGCCAAACCTTTCCCTTCCATGCCTTCTTATCTCATACTTTAGAGCCTTGTCAGAGGCATAGGTTAGCTGTGTGTTATCCGCAAGGGTAATCTTCTTAAGCACAGACACATTGCCTATACTCTCTCCATAGTTGAGAGAGCTTGCCCTGTGGGTTATTACCGTAAGGGTTAATCCAGCCATTTTTGACCTCCCTTAGTTGTTCTACTTATTATGATAACAGACACTTTTTGCAGTTTCTGACAGTTTAAAATTTTCTCTATGCGTTTTTTGGTGAAAATGGAAAGTCAAAGGGGAGAGCAAATACCCATAGACTACAGACGTAGGCTCATATCTTTGATGAAGAGGGTTTTTGGAGTTAGGGAGTTTCTTGAAAATCCAGTAAGACCCTACACCTTTGCGGTATACCTTGGAAAGGGTGTGGTCTTTGAGGAAGAAACCATAAGCGGTGTAAAGTTTATAAACCTACGCATCTCCACAGGAGACCCAGTGTATGGGATAAGGCTCTACAATGGACTATCTTCTCTCAAGGGTAAAACCCACAAGATAGGAGATGCTGAGTTTGTTATAAAGGAGATTAAGTTAGAAAAGGAGGGAGATTGGTCAAAGGGCAGTTTCAAAAGCCTGTCTCCTGTGGTAGTGGAAAAGCCGGGATTTTCACAAGACAGCCCAAGAGCAAGATATCTAATTCCTATGGAAGAAGGCTTTGAGGATGCTCTTCTTGAGAACATACTTAGACGCTTTAGGGTTATAAAGGGCTATGAGCCAAAGATAGAGGAGTTTTCCTTTAGCTTTAAATACTTCAAGGAAGAGTTCATAAAGCACTATGGTGGGCACATTAGGGCTTTTCTTGGAAGGTTTCGTATAAACACAGACAACCCAGAAGTTTTGAGGTTTGTCTACCAATATGGGCTTGGTCTAAGGACAGGTCAAGGCTTTGGATACCTTGAGGTGGATTAAAATTAAAACACTTTAAATCTCACTACTTGCGTGCTATATTTAAATTATGACCTTTATCATGTTGGAGGTGCAATATGAAAAATGTTATCTTCAACACTCCAGACCACAAGGTGGTCTTCTTTGAAGAGCTAACCCCTGCTTCTGCAGTGCAGGCAAACCAAGTGCTTATCATTCATAAGGGCGAAGGTATGCTCCTTGACCCTGGAGGTCATAAAGTTTTCTCAAAGCTGTTGTCAGATATCACTTTTTATACACCACAAAACAAGATCCAAATAAAGTATATATTCCTCTCTCACCAAGACCCAGACGTAGTAGCCTCTATAAACGGCTGGCTCATGACTACAAACGCAGTCGCTTACATTTCCAAACTATGGATGAGGTTCTTGCCACACTTTGGGTTGGACTCTCAGCTTGAAGATAGGGTCTTTCCCATAGACGATGGTGGAACGGTGTTAACTCTTGGTGGAGACTGCAAGCTCTACATCCTGCCAGCACACTTTATGCATTCTCCGGGCAACTTTCAGGTATACGACCCATGCTCTAAAATACTTTTTTCCGGAGACCTTGGGGCATCTCTTGGTCAGGACTACTTTGTGGTGGAGGACTTTGATAAGCACATAAAGTATATGGAAGGCTTCCACAGGAGATATATGGCAAGCAACAAGATACTACGTTTCTGGGCAAATATGGTGCGTCAGCTTGACATTGAGATGATAGTGCCACAGCATGGGGCTATATTCAAAGGCAAAGACATGGTAAACCGTTTTATAGAGTGGGTGGAAAACCTTGAGGTGGGCATAGACCTCTTGACGCAGGAAAGATACAAAGTGCCCACTGGCTAAAAAAGTTCAAAGTTTCTTGAGTTTTGGTGCTGGTATGGGCTTACTTTTATAGTTCAAGGTTTTAAAGGCTTGCAATAAAAGGCATATAGCTTTATAACCTATAGATGGTCATGAGGGACTTTGTTCATTTGCATCTTCATACACAGTATTCTCTTTTGGATGGTGCTATAAAGATAAAGGACTTGGTAAGTAGAGCACAGGAGCTGGGCTATAAGGCAGTTGCCATAACAGACCATGGAAACCTCTTTGGCATTTTGGACTTTTACAAAAGCATGAAGTCTGTGGGCATAAAGCCTTTGATAGGTATGGAAGCTTACTTTACCACCGGCTCTCGTTTTGACAGAAAGGGTAAGGGTTCAGAGGATAACATAACAGACCGCTACAACCACCACCTTATACTTATTGCAAAGGATGACAAGGGTCTTAAAAACCTTATGAAGCTCTCTACCCTTTCTTATAAGGAAGGCTTTTATTACAAGCCGAGAATAGACTACGAGCTTCTCAGTCAATATAACGAAGGGCTCATAGCCATAACCGCATGTTTGAAGGGAGTTCCCACATACTACGCAAGCATTGGTGAAAGAGAAAAAGCTCAAGAGTGGGTCAAAAAGTTCCTTGACCTCTTTGGTGAAGACCTATACCTTGAGCTTCAATCTAACTCTTTGCCAGAGCAGGAAACTGCCAACAGAACTCTAATAGAAATAGCTAAAAGGCTTGGAGTAAAGCTAATTGCCACTAATGACTCACACTACCTTATGCCAGAAGACAGGCTTGCCCATCAGGTGCTTATGGCAATACAGATGAAAAAGACCCTTACAGAGATTCAACAGGGTAATGGTTTTAAATGTGCCAACGATGGGCTTCATTTTGCCAGTCCCGAAGAGGTTTGGGAAAAGTTTCGTGGAAAGTTTGAAGGGTGGGAAACCGCACTTTTAAACACCCTTGAGGTGGCAGAAAAGACCGCAGATAGCTTTCAACTTTTGGAAGGTGGTTCATACCTTATGCCACATTTTCCCACAGAGGGAGTGCCTCTTGGAGATTTTCTCAAAGAGCTTGCCATAAAGGGTCTAAGACAGAGAATTTCACAGGGTCTGGCAAAGGATAGTAAAGAATACTGGGATAGGCTTGAATATGAACTTGATGTGGTTTCTCGTATGGGTTTTGAAGGATATTTCCTTATAGTCCAAGACTTTATAAACTGGGCAAAGTCTCAAGGCATACCTGTGGGTCCTGGTAGAGGCTCTGCGGCAGGTTCTCTCCTTGCCTTTGCCTTAGGCATAACGGACGTAGACCCCATAAGGCACGGGCTTTTGTTTGAGAGGTTTCTAAACCCCGAGAGGGTCTCTATGCCAGATATTGACGTGGACTTTTGCATGGAAAACAGGGACAGGGTCATAGAGTATGTGAAAAACAAGTATGGCTCTGAAAACGTGGCACAGATAATCACCTACAACGTAATGAAGGCAAAACAAACCCTTAGGGACACCGCTCGCGCCCTTGGCATACCCTATCAGACCGCAGACACCTTAGCCAAACTTATACCACAGGGTGATGTGCAAGGCACATGGCT
>JAXSOX010000070.1:0-8578 GCA_037926525.1 Aquificaceae bacterium
CAGACAGAGGAGACCTCTTTGGCAGGAAGTTTTACAGCAAGGTCAGAGAATTTGCAGAGAAGATAGACAGAATTCAAAGAGAAATGCAAAGGAGAGGAAAAAAGCCAACAGAGAGCAAAAGGTATTTAAGACTTCAACACAGGCTAAGTGAGTATGTGAAGAATGAGGTAAGGAGGGTAATAAACAGGGTTATAGAGCTATACAGACCACAAAGGCTTGTGCTTGAGGACTTGAGAGGATTTTTGCAAAGGGTAATAAACAACTTCCCAAAATCAGTAAAGAGGGTGCTTATAAGGTTTGGGCTTGGGGAGATAAGGAGGAAGTTAAAGGAGATAAGCGAGGAATATGGCATAGAGGTAGTGTATGTAAATCCTGCCTATAGTTCACAAGCATGCAGTAATTGTGGGTATGTAGACAAAGAGAATAGGAAGACAAGGAGTGAATTTGAGTGTAAGCTATGCAATAAAAAGCTCCATCCTGCTGTGAATGCGAGCAGGAATCTGCTTAGCGGTGCTAAGTGGAGCTTGCATTTACGCCGTATGGAGCAAGCCCTCACTAAGCAAGTGGAGGTTTTTATAAAGAACTTGTTTAGTGAGCGGTTTAAGTGCCTCTGGAGTAAGGCACTGGGATTGATTGAGAGAAATCCTTACTTTCAGTCAGTCCCTAAACCCGAGGCGTGGGTAAGTGTCTCTAAAAGGGATGTTTGTCCATGCTAAGGGATACTCCTCAAAGCTCTTCAAGAGAAATTCTTTTTGCATTCTTCAAAACCTCTCTATAAAACTCCGTGTCTCTGTATACCAACACATCAATACTCTGGTCGCATTCCAAAAGAAACTTGGTTTGAACCCTTAGTGCAAGCTCCACTGGGTTTTCAGGGTTTTTGGGAATTAGCAAAATATCTATATCTCCACCCTTTAGGTCTTCTCTCAGCCTTGAACCAAATATATAAACCTCCCCTTCAAAGCCTTCCAAAGCCTTCTTAAGGGCTCTTTTTTCTTCCTCCGTCAAACGCATAATGTTAAATATTCTACCCTTTAGACTCTTCGCAAAGTTTTAAAACTCTTACCCTCTTACCTTCGCTTGTCTCAAAGTCTTTTTGCTCTTCTGCCTTTGCTCTCAAAAGGTATCCGAGAGCAAGACTACTTCTCGGACTTACAGAAGTTATAATTCCTATATCTTTGTTCTCTGTCCTTATCTTTTCTCCTTCCCTTAGACCTTCTCCTTCAAGGAGTGCCAAAGCCCTCGCAGGTCTTCCTCTATAATAGACCCTTGCTATGGCTTCTTGACCCACATAACAGCCTTTTGTGAGGCTAATGGCTTCCTTTAAAATACAGGCTTCCAGAGGAGAAAAACCTTCCCTTAGTTCCTTTCCAAGTTTTGGAATAAGCCTTTGGATGCGTATGTCCTCGTATTCCTCCTCAGATAGCATATCCTTCGTATCCAATGGAAGTTCAGAAACTTGACCTATTATCTCATAACCCTCCTCCCTTAGTCTTATAGGATTGCGGGTTAAAAGCATGTTGTCAAGAGATTTCACCTCAAAATCTCCAAGCTCCACACCAAAATGCTCTCTTATAAACTCCCTTACACCCTCTCCAAATAGGAAAATATGCTCCATATCAAGGGCTTCAAAGTAGACCCTCATAGAAAGTTTAAGACGGTTAAACTCCTCAATCACATGGCTAACGTCCAAAGGCGTATCAAGAAGGTAGTGGTCTGCGAGCTTGTATACATAAAACTCTCCTATGGGAAAACCGTTTTGTCTTAGCCAAAGGTTATAGGTGAGTGTGTTTTCCTTCATACCTCTTATATCGTTGCTTAAAAGATTATGCAGAAAGGCGGTATGTTCCTCTGCCATGCCCTTTGGGAGAAGTTTTCCCTGCTTGCCATAAACTTTTATCTTGCCTCTTTTTAGTCTTATCCAACGCATGTTTGAATATTAAAGGAAAGTTGGTATTTTCTTCAATGACCACTGTCAATAGTTGGTAATAATTAACTCATGCTCTCCCTTTCCACGCATATCTCCCTTGCAGTTTATGAACCTTGCTGTGTTTACAACTTCAATTCTGTAGCCCTTATATAGGTTTTTTATAAAGTCAGTATTGGAGTTTGTCAGCATTAGATAAACTCCTTTTTTGTCCAATTCTACAAACAAGTCTCTAAGCCTTATATGGTCTTTTTCTGTGAAATTTTCCTTTGTGTAGTTTGAAAATGTAGAGTAATAGGGAGGGTCAAAGTAGACAAAGTCTCCCGCTTTTGCTTTTTTGCATGTTTCTTCAAAATCTCCACACAACACCTCTAAATCACATGACCTTAAAAATTCAGAAACCGCCCTGAGGTTTTCCTCATCCACTATTTTGGGATTTTTGTATCTTCCAAAAGGCACATTGAACTCTCCCTTAGAGTTTTCTCTGTATAGTCCATTGTAGCAAGTTTTGTTAAGGTAAATAAACCTACTTGCTCTTTTAATGGGGTCAAGGCTTTTGGGGTCTATGGCTCTTATCCTGTAGTAATATTCTGGAGTGTTTTTGTGTGTCTTTAGGTCTTCTATGAGGTCTTCCACATGGTCTTTTATCACAAGATATGCGTTTATTAGCTCTTGATTTATATCTCCAATTATAGCCTTTCGTGGCTGAACTTGGAAAAACAGAGCACCACCTCCCACAAAAGGCTCTATGTAAGTTCCATAGTTTTTTGGCATATAGGCTACCAGCAAGTTTACTATTTGCCTTTTCCCACCCGCCCATTTTACAAAGGGTTTGGGTTTTGTCTTCTTTGTAAAAATTTTCATGATTAACCACCTTTGAGAGTGGCAATGCTAATAATTTTGTATATCTCCTCTCCTCTTTTAATAGCGTCAAGTTTGAGGAGTCGCATGGAAGGTTTTCTTTTTAGCCATAATATAAACCAAAAACCCGAAAAGCTCTACTGACAGCTATAAAATAGAGAATTATAGGTTGCTTCAATAATGTTCACAAAGCCTAATTAGAAACTGGGCTTCCAGAGGGAGCCGAAGGTGTGTTTTATTGAGGGAATGTAACTTGCAAAGTTCTAACTGTGCAGTTGGTAAAAAGATCATTGCAAGCTCTCACCACTATATAGCCGTTGCCTCTGGTTGTAATAGCCTTTGATGTAGGAGAAGCGGTGCTACCACGAACTTTGCAGAGAGTGGAAGGCGTGCCGAGTAGGTTTCTTACCTCGCACTCAAGCACACCACTTGACCCACAACCTGTAAAAATTTGAAATCCGGGTCCGCAATTGCTCTGAGCTATTCTGTATAGACCGGTAAGGGGTGATGCAGGGACCTCTGGCTTATCATACTCAAAAAACTCAATGTAATAGTTTCCTGTAGCTGAGCGACTCAAGGATACGCTCCAGCTTATACTATAGGTGTTCCCAACTTGAATGTTATTGCTGGGTGATATGCTGATGTAAGGCATGCTTATTACTTTTTGGTCCACCACCACCGCCACCAACCCCTACAGGCAAGTTTGCATCTCCACCTCCTCCACCGCAGGAGAAGGCAAAAAGTGCAAGGGCTGAAAGTCCTGCTAAGGTAGCTTTTCTCATCTCAACACCTCCTTAGGTTTTTTGCTACTTATTATACATAACTTCCCTCCTGTCAGAAATCTGACACTAAGACCTATATACTTATGAACTATGAAAGTTGCAGAAGTCCAAAAGAACCTAAGGCAACTTCTTGGAGACATAAAAAGTAAGGAAGGTTTGGCTATAGTCTTATTGGTAGCCCTCTTCTATGGGTGGTTTCCAGATAGCATAAAAGACCTCTTAGGTGAGCTATTGCCAAACGAATGGGTGTCTCTAATTCTCTTGGTTTTGTCCATCCTCATTCTCCTAATACTCTACTGGCTTTTGAAACGTTTAATAAGCAAAATAGCAGGGGTTAAATACGAAGTGGAAACCTACGACCAGCAAGAGCTGAAGAAGGTGAAGGTGCTAATGATGGGATTGAGTATACCTCGTTTTGACCAAAAGCAAGGTCATAATTGGAGTCAGCAGGAATTTTTGATAAAAAAGTGCTTGGAACAAGGTGCTAAGTTAAAGAAAGTTGTAGTAATTCCTTCTCCAGAAAGTGCAAAATACTCTAAGGAGTTTGTTGAATATATGCGGACAAATGCAGAGATAGAACACCACATTTTTGAATTTAGTGAGGCAGTGGACTATGAGGATATGTTGAACCTACAAAGAACTTTCAACAAAGCAATAGAAAGTCTCAAGGCACAGGGCTACAAGGAAAAGGAAATCTTAATAGACATAACCGCTGGGACTAAAACCTTTAGTGTGGTAGCCTCTTCTTTGACTTTTGACAATGATATTCGCATGTGCTATGTGAACAACAAAAAGCAGGTGGTTATCTTTGATATGGTAGCAGTCAAAGAAGACTAAGCTATAATCTTATTAACGGATGGAAAAGCTCAAAGGTTTTGAGAAACTTTTTGAGAAAAAGTTAGGGGACGAAGAGAAAATTGTGGCTTCTGGGGAGAGGTTCTTGGGGGTTTTTACCGATGAGACCTTATCAAGGCTTGAAGACCTTCTCAGGTTAGACCTTGGAGTATACAAGACAAGAAGGAGAAGACCTTTTATAGGAAGGCTTGAAAGGGACTTTTACCATATTGTCTTTCTAACTACAAAAACCTACTCAAAACGTAGGGTAGACCTTAGCCTTTGCTATAAGGGTAAAAATAAAGCATGTCAAAGCCTTGATGTAGAGTGCTTTATTTTAAAAGACAGAAACAGACAAGAGGTGCTTGCCTATATGGTGCATAAGGATAGGTTTAGGGAGTTTAAATACGAATTTTGTGGCACGTGTAGAGACCTTGAGTTTCTTGATAGCTTAAGAAGGGAGTATTTTAGATGAGGGACTACAAACAACTTATCTCTGGCTTTTTGTATGGTGGTGTAAAGGAAGAGAACTATATGAAAAAGCTAATAAGGTCCTCGTTGAGCCAGTATATGGATGCCTTGCTAAGGAGAAAATTCGGAGATGACTACGAGGAGGAAGTCCTATCTGAGTTGAGGCTTAGGCTAATAAACAACAAAGACTATCTGCAGAGGTTAGAGTATATAAACCTGCATTACTTGAAAACCCTTATAAGAAACTTCTTAGTAGACATTATAAACGGTGAAAAGATAGAGGTTTACAGCCTTCAAGAACAGGTTTTTGAAGAGGAGGATGCAAAGCCTGTAGTCTACGAAGATAACCTTAGAGATACGAGACATCACTTTGCGGAAGTGGAGGGTAGCACGCTTTTTGAGGCACTTATGAAAAATCTCAAAGACGGGGATATGGTAGTGCTATGCTATTACTTTTATAAGTATCTATATAACTCGGAGATAGAACTGAGGGATATTTCTAAGGATAACCTATATAAGAGGTGGGAAAGGCTACGGAAGGGTAAACTTAGGGAGATTTTAGGTGATGCCTCTCCAGAGGAGATAAGGGCGATGGTGGAAAGGTTTTTGTCAGAGGTTTGTCAAAAAAGGGGTTATATATGTAATGAAAGAGGAGACGTGCCATGAGTTTGGAATTGGAGCTTTTGGAGATATACGAGAAGAACTTGAAGGAAGGGAGCGATGAGCTTCTGGAAGTTCCTCATAAAAAGGAGCCAAAAGTGGGGCAGATTAGGGAGCTCTGGTCTGTGCCTGTGGAGAGGTTTGTTATTTTGCAAGAAGTCCAAGAGGGTCTATACAAAACAGTTCCTCTCACTTCCTATTTGCAGGTTTTACCTAACTCCACGCCTATTTACGAGCTAAGGTCTCGTGGGCTTAAACTGGGTGTGGTTCCAGTATGGGATTATTTAAGAAGGGAGCTTATAGAAAACTACAGTCAGGTCATAGGTAAACTGCCTGAAGAGGAGCTAAGCAAAATAGAAGAATACCTATCAAGGGAAAAGGAGCTAAAGTTTGCCACGAGAAGGTTCATCAAACTCAATTCTAAGCGTTGGGCAAAGTGGACCATGTATTCACTGCTGGCTCAGGCGGAGCTTGCAGAAAGGGAAGAGGCACAGGTTATAAGGCTTTCACCAGATACAGAAAAGGCTCTTGAAGAGATACGCACTTATGCTCTCGCAGCGGATAATAGATACTTCAAGGTAGGGAATTTCTTTGTGGTTTTGGAGGAGGGTTTGCTAAGGCTATACTTGCCTATAGAGTTTGTGGGTAAGGTTGTTAGGGTGCTTTTGGGTTCTGTGGTGGTCTTTGAGGGTGAGGTGGAGTCTCCAAGGTTGGAGATTCTTGGAAACTTCTTTGGAATAAACATTCCGGAGGAATTAAAGGTTGTGGAACTTTAGCCTTTTCAAGGAAGAAGACCTTATAGAGTTTCTCCATAGGGGAGATTTGGAAGAAGTCCTTGTAGACCTTATAAGGCAGTGGGATTATTTAAGCCCTGGGGTGCATTTTGCTCTGGTAAAGCATCTACGCCTTTCTGAAAGGTATTTTGATGAGGAAAAACTTGCCAAGGCTTTGGGTATAAAGAAGGCGTCCGCAAAGGCACTTTTGGAAAATCCCTATGTGGAGTTTGAGTTTCCTGCGGTCTCTGAAAGGGATGGCAAGCTAATAAGGGGTCTGGCAATAAAGGATACACCAGAGGTCTTTTGCAACCTACCAGAAAAGAAAAGGTATATCACTCCAGTGGTGGAATATCTGCGTTCCAAAGGCTTTGTGTCTGGGTCTGTTAGTGTTATCTTTGACAGTGAGTTTGTGGGAAACAGCTTTCAACTTTCTTTAACCTTGGCTTTGTGTATGGATGCGGAAAAGAAAAGGCTACCACCAAACCTCTGCTGGAGCGGTGGAGTTAGGAAGGATGGTAGGATAGTGAAGGTGGACTCTTTAGATAAAAAGTCTGAGGTGTGTGAAAGGTTCAACATGCACTTGGCTATGCCCTTTCATCTTCCTAAGGTGGATGACCTTTTGAATTGGCTAAGTGCAAATATTGTGGAAGTTCCTGTGGCGGTTTCCATTGACCACCTAAGGCTTGAGGAGTTTTTCCATAAGGAGGAAAACCTACTAAACTTAAAAAATATCCATCGCATAGACCCATCAAAACTTGTCATACAAACAGGTCAGCTAAGTGGTATGGGATGGCAGGAAACTGCAAAGAGGTTTTTTGGGCTCATAAGCCTTCTTGACTATACCCTCATAGGTAGGCTAAAAGCTCATATTGTGGTAAACGGACCTGCGAGCCTTTCCTTTGCCTTGGGAATTCTCTACGGACACACAAGACCCTCTGTTTTCTACCATTACCATAGCAGTGAGAGAAAATACTTTCCCATTGACCTACAAAACACAAGGGAGATAAAGGAGCACACAAGGGACTACCAATTTGTGAAAAGTGAACTAAAAGAAGGTGGAGAAGACCTTGCGGTAGTCCTCTTTTTCTCCCACCACAATCCCACTGCGGACGTGGAGCATTTCTTAGAGAGCAAGGGCATTAAGGCAGACCTTTTGCTCCTTACTACAGAGTCTTCCAGAGGAAACCTTGAGCCAAGCAATTTCAAGAGGATAGCTCAAGAAATCTCCTCTGCGGTGCAAGAGGTAAAGGGTAAGAAAGCCTATAGGGCAATTCACTTTTTCTTTTCCTGCCCTGTCGCTTTGGCATATCTTTTTGGCGTAGCCTTTGGACACTACGACAAGGGATACATATACAACTACAGTAGCAAAGACAGAACCTACGAGCGGGTGCTTGACCTTGAGTTTCTAAGAAGTTTGCGAGAGGGAGGATACATTATAAATATGGGAGGGTAGCTATGGAGTGGTTAGTTTTGGCTTTGGTGCTTGCCTTTCTTATATGGAGAATTAAAAAATCCAACGATGAAGCCTTTCCAAATTCTTAGAGATAGGAGGTGAGCTATGGAATGGATACTTTTACTGCTGGCAGTCCTCTTTCTCCTCTGGAAGATAAAAGATGCCAACGACGAAGCCTTCTCTTCTAATGTGCACCCTGGGACTTCTAACCTTTCAGAGCAGTGGGGAAACACCACCTCAGCACACACGAGCTCCTTAGACTCTTATAGCCCTCTTGAGGATGAAGACAGAAGACTCTGGGAGAGCTACTCATCCCTTGACAACGACACCACAAGAAGGTGGGACAGCCACGATGACTGCGATATTTCCCGTGCCATGTGGGACCCTTCATGCCCTATGTATCATGTCTTTAACGACCATTGGAACTCAAGCAACGACAGTTGGTGGAGCTCCTCCAATGACTGGGACAGTGGTAGCTCTTCCTGGGATAGCTGGGGTTCTTCCAGCTGGGATGCTTAGGTTTCTTTACGCAAGAGTATAACTCCCATACCCATGGCACTTTTTCTTCCAACTCCGGAAAACTCACCAAACTTAAGCAAGGCATGAACTAACCTTGAGAGCTCCTTGTCATTGACGCCAAAGACCACATTTCCCACAAAACCTCTAAGTTTTCCAAAGGAAAGCTCCACCGTCTCAACCCTTATTTTGTGTGCTAAGATGTAAACTTTAGAATAGACCTGATGTAGGAGCTTGTCCTCTTCCAAAGGAAAAGGGTGATGGCTCTTCCATTTTCTGTAGAGACTTCTAAACAATG
>JAXSOX010000071.1:0-8541 GCA_037926525.1 Aquificaceae bacterium
AGATGGAAGGCTACGTCAAAGATGTGAGGGCTTGCTTTAGCATTGGTGACGAGATATTGGTGAAGGTGCTTGAACTGGATGAGCAAGGAAGACCTAAGCTTACCAACATTGGTATAACGGAGCCGGCGTAGCTCAGCGGCAGAGCGAGGCACTCGTAATGCCTAGGTCGTGGGTTCAAATCCCACCGCCGGCTTGGAGAAGGCTATGAAGATAAAGGTAAAAAGACTTCCGCACGCAGAAGGACTACCACTACCCTTTTATGCTACAGAATATGCCTCTGGTATGGACTTGCTTTCTGCAGTCTACGAGCCAGTAATCCTAAAGCCCATGCAGAGAGCACTTATTCCCACAGGCATTGCAGTTGAAATACCGCCAGGCTACGAAGCCCAAATAAGACCCAGGAGCGGTTTAGCCATAAAACATGGCATAACCCTTCTAAATACGCCCGGCACCATAGATGCGGACTACAGAGGAGAGATAAAGGTAATTCTTATAAACCTTGGGGAAGAAGACTTTGTAATAAACAGAGGAGACAGGATAGCACAGATGGTTATATGCCCAGTGGTAAGGGTGGAGCTGGAAGAAGTGGAAGAACTTAGCACCACCCGTAGGTCCGAGGGAGGCTTTGGTTCAACGGGTTATAGGATACTGGAATGAAAGTAGAAGACTTTGACTATGAGCTTCCTGAAGAGCTAATAGCTAAGTATCCTGTAGAGCCAAGACATAAAGCAAGGCTTATGGTCTTAAACAGGAAAGAAAAAAGCATAAGGCACGACATTTTTTGGAACTTACCCTTATACCTCAATAGGGGAGACCTCTTAGTTTTTAACAACTCCAAGGTCCTGCCTGCAAGGCTTTATGGCAGAAAACCCACTGGTGGCAAGGTGGAAGTCTTGCTAACAGATTTTGTAAACAAAGAAGAGTGGTATGCCCTAATAGGAGGCAAAGGTATAAAGGAAGGTCTAATAGTTCACATAGCGGATGACTTACAAATAGAAGTTTTAGAACACGTAGAGGGAGGAAAGTTCAAAGTAAAACTCTTAGCACAAGACCCAATAAAAGCTCTTGACAAGTATGGAAAAATTCCCATACCACCCTATCTCAAAAGGGAAGAAGAACCCATAGACAGGGTCTACTACCAGACAGTGTTCGCTCAAGTGGAAGGCTCTGTGGCAGCACCTACCGCAAGTCTTCATTTTTCAGAGGAGTTATTGCAGAGGTTAGAGGAGTTTGGCATCAAGAAAACCTTTATAACCCTTCATGTATCCTATGGGACTTTTAAGCCAGTAAAGGTTTCTGAAGTGGAGCTACACAGAGTTGACCCTGAGTATGTTAAAGTTTCAGAGGATACAATTAGGCTAATAAAGGAAACAAAAGAGAGAGGAAACAAGGTTGTAGCGGTTGGCACAACTGTTGTAAGAGCTTTGGAAACAGCAGGTTTTGAACCCTTTGAAGGCTGGACAGACCTATATATATACCCGGGCTATAGCTTTAAAGTGGTGGACGCACTAATTACAAACTTCCATCTTCCCAAGTCTTCGCTCCTTTTCCTTGTGTGTGCTTTTGGAGGTAGAGAGTTTATCCTTCAGGCTTACAAAGAGGCGGTAAGAGAAAGGTATAGGTTTTACAGCTATGGAGATGGGATGTTGGTGCTCTAACTACTCCACCCAGTAGTTGGGAGCTTCCTTTGTTATCTGCACATCATGCACATGAGATTCTCTGTAGCCAGCCCATGTTATACGGACAAACTTTGCTTTTTGACGGAGCTCCTCAAGGTTCCTTGCACCCACATAGCCCATTCCAGACCTAAGACCCCCCACAAGTTGGTATATAACATCGCTAAGCCTCCCTCTGTATGGCACTCTGCCCTCTATACCCTCTGGGACAAACTTTTCAAGTTTTTCCTGTCCGTATCTGTCCGCACTCCTCCTGCTCATCATAGCACCCAAAGAACCCATACCTCTGTATACCTTATAAGCTCTACCTTGATAGTAGACGGTCTCTCCAGGAGATTCCTCCGTGCCTGCCAAAAGGTTTCCAAGCATCACAGAGCTTGCACCCATAGCTAAGGCTTTGACAATATCCCCAGAATACTTTATGCCACCGTCCGCTATTATGGGAACACCGTATTCTCTTGCCACTTCGTAAGCCCACCTTATGGCAGTAAGCTGAGGAACACCTACTCCTGCCACTATACGCGTGGTGCATATAGACCCAGGACCTACGCCCACCTTTATGGCATCCGCACCAGCCCTTATAAGGTCAAGGGTTGCCTCCTTTGTTGCCACATTACCCGCAATAACCTGCAGGTCTGAATAATGAGACTTTATCTTTTCCACCGTTTCTATAACCCTCTTTGAATGCCCGTGCGCAGTGTCAACTGCTATCACATCCACACCTACAGAGACAAGAGCGGAAACCCTTTCCATGGTATCTGGACCTGTTCCAACCGCAGCACCTACCCTAAGCCTTCCAAACTCATCCTTACAAGCGTTTGGATACTTTTTCCTCTTGGTTATATCCTTTATGGTTATAAGACCCACGAGCTTACCCTCTTTGTCCACTATGGGGAGCTTTTCCACCTTATGCCTTTGTAGTATCTCTGTGGCTTCCTCAAGGGTAACCCTTTCCTGAGCCACTACGAGGTTCTCAGAGGTCATAAAGAGAGAAACAGGCTTGTCGTAATCGGTAGACTTTATGAACCTTAGGTCTCTGTTGGTAAGAATGCCAACTAATTTGTTCTCGTCGTCCACAACCGGCACACCAGATATCCTGTATCTTTCCATTATCTCTAAAGCTTGCTTGACAGTAGTATCTGGCTTTACGGTTACTGGCTGGAGTATCATACCACTTTCGGACTTTTTTACCTTTTCCACCTCTTGGGCTTGCTCCTCTATGGAGAGGTTTCTATGTATTATGCCAATGCCACCTTCTCTGGCAAGTGCTATAGCAAGGCGAGACTCTGTTACCGTATCCATTGCAGCGGATACGATGGGTATGTTAAGCCTTATCTTCTTTGTGAGCCAGGTGGAAACGTCCACCTCATGGGGCAAAACTTCAGAATACTGGGGAACTAAAAGTAGGTCATCAAAGGTATAAGCGTCAAAGATTTCCATATATGTATTATATCAAACTTAGCACACGGTAGGAAAGTGTCTGGCTATTACAAAGCAACGCACGATACCTTTCATACTTCTCCAACCTAAGCAAAACATCTCTGTGATTAAGGACATAATAACTAGCAAAAAATAATAAATATGGCAAACGCAAAAAGAAAGTTTATAATACTTATATTTCTCGTATTTATTGCATTATTAGTATTATTAACATTAGTATGCGAACCTGAACAATTAGAACAATTAGAAATACCAGATAAGCTACTGGATAAGATACTGGATAAGCTACTGGAAAAGTTGATAGAAAAACTGATGGAGGCTATAGAAAAACTGATAGAGATTTATAAAAATAAAAAAACATGATTTCTGATAATGATTTTCAATATTAATATAAAAAACGCAAAAGAATGTTTCATTAAATTGTGTAAAAGCCAAGTCTATGGAGTTAATTTAAAACCCCTCAGAACTCCGCACCAACCACAAAGAATAGACCCTTTACAGTTAAGTTTGTGTAGATGTCGCTTATATCCTCAATCTTCAGCTTTTCATATCTATAGCCTCCAGCCACGTAGAAGGGTCTTATGGGTTTTACCCTTGCTTCAAGAGACCAGTCATAGTATTTAGCCTTTGAGTAGGATATGCCCCTTATTTCACCTCTGAGGGATACAGGAACTTTTGGAATGTTTATACCCAACCCTGCGTATAACATTGGTATGGGTATAGTTGCGGTCTCACTCTCGGTCACTGTTTGTCCTGTCTGTGTGTCTTGACCAGTTATTGAACCCTTAAAGTTAATAACTCTTAAATTCAAACCTACCTCTGGGTCTATAAGCGGGTTAGAAAATACGTTTCCATACAGTCCCAAGTCAAACCTGTCAAGCTCTACCTTTGAGCTTATATTTGCGTTAGCAGAAAAGGTCCTATCACCGTATCTTATATTTCTGTTAATATTCCCGCTTCCAGAAAACCTCATGGGAACATACTGTGCGTAAAGGTTTGGAATTAAAGGTATTGGATGCTCCAACTTTAGTCTTGCAAAAGCTCTTGTTTCCTTGCCAAGACCGAGCGTGTCTCTTACACTAATAACATCTCCATCCGGGACAGGATACTGAATAACACCGCTTGGCTTTTGCTCCATTCCACCTACGGATATGTCAAAACCAATAGCGTAGGAAAGGCTTGTAAACATAGCACATGTGAGGAATCCATATTTTACAGACTTCATGTATATACCTCCTCCTGTTTTTTATTGAGGGAATATTATACAGCATCTCCCGAACGTCCGCTAACTACAAAAAGTAGTAAGCTCAATCTTATGCCTTTGCTTAGGTATTCCAAAGCCATGGAAAGCTTATCAAGGGCTTGTTTGTATGCCTCTTTTCTCGTCTCCAAGTATTTTTTGTGGAGCAAGTTTGTTATAGCCTTTAGAAGTATTAATTGTCTCTCGTATTCCCAGTCTTCCACCTCAAGGGCTTTTTTGTATAGTGTAAGTATATTCCCCTCAAGCAAAGCCTTTGCGGTGTTTATTAACTCTTTGTCCTCCTTTAACTTAAGAGCCATCTCAAGGCTTCCTTCAGAAAGTTCAAGGATTAGTGGGTCATCTATTCCTGTTTTTTCTTTCAATTCTTCTTCGCTCAACGGTGGGACTTCAAGGAGAAAGCTACGGGATTTTATGGTAGGCAGGATTTTTTGAAGCTTACTGGCTACCAAGAGAAAGTGAGTATCCTCAGGAGGCTCTTCAAGAACTTTCAAAAGGGCATTCTGTGCTTGCATATTCATAGCATCCGCAGGCTCTATAAGAATTACCTTTCTTTTAGATAGGGCTGGTTTAAGATATACAAAGTCTTTAACGCCTCTTATTTGGTCTATCTTTATCTCAGCCTTTTCTGGCTTGAGGTATATAAAGTCTGGGTGGTCTCCTCGGAGGTAGAGATAAACCTTTTTACCTCTCTTGTCCTCTCCGTAGAAGGCTAACTCCTCTTCCTTCTTCTCTTTAAAGTCCTTCATATGGAAGCAAGACTCACACTCTCCACAGGGTGGGTATTTTTCTTGTAGACACAAAAGGGAACTTGCAAATTCAAAGGCTATATCCCTTTTTCCTATGCCTTCCTTTCCATACAGTAGAAGTGATGCTGGCACACGTCTTTGGTAAAAGAGTCTACTCAAGAATTGTCTAAACCTTTCCCTCATATCATAAGCTCTTCTACAAACCTTATGTGATGTTTTCCCTGTTGGAATTCTCTACTGGAGAGAACCCTTTTGTGAAATTCTATGTTCGTCTTTAGACCATTGCCAGATATTCTAAACTCCTCAAGGGCTCTTATAGACCTCTTTATAGCCTCTTCTCTTGTTTGCCCCCAGCATATGAGCTTGGCAAGGAGAGAGTCATAATAGGGTGGCACAGAATAGCCACAGTATAGGTGAGTGTCTACCCTAACACCATAGCCTCCTGGAAGATATAACTCTTCCACGGTGCCGGGAGAGGGTAAAAAGGTATTTGGGTCTTCCGCATTTATCCTACACTCTATGGCGTAGCCTCTTCTTGCTGGTTTTTGTATGTTTAATTTTTCACCCCTTGCTATTCTTATCTGCCACTCTACCAAGTCTATGCCATAAACCATCTCCGTGACGGGATGCTCTACCTGTATGCGTCCGTTCATCTCCATAAAGTAGAAGTTGCCCTCTTGGTCTACAAGAAACTCCACCGTGCCAGCACCCTCATAGCCTATCTCTCTGCAAAATTCAGCCACAAGCTCTTCCATTTCTCTTCTCTTCTCCTCTGTAAGACAAGAACTCGGAGCTTCTTCTATGAGTTTTTGGTGTCTTCTTTGAACGGAGCATTCTCTTTCTCCAAGAGTAAGCACCTTTCCATATTTGTCTGCAAGGACTTGTATTTCTATGTGTTTGGGGTTTATGAGATATTTCTCTATGTATACTCTCCCATCTCCAAAGGCTACTTGTGCCTCCTGCATGGCTAAAGGTAACTTTTCTCTCAGCTCCCTTTCATTGTTTATAACCCTTATGCCTCTTCCTCCTCCACCTGCGGCAGCTTTTATAACTATTGGATAACCTATCTTGCTTGCCACCTCAAGAGCTTTCTGAAAGTCCACAGGTCCATCGCTTCCCGGCACAAGGGGAAGTCCAACCTTTTTTGCCACCTCTTTTGCCTTTACTTTATCACCGATTAGTTCAAGGGTTTCCGCAGAAGGACCCACAAAGATCTTACCACTCGCCCTAACTATTTCTGCAAACTTGTGGTTTTCTGCCAAAAAGCCGTAGCCCGGGTGGACCGCATCCGCACCTGAGACCTCAAGGGCGGACATTATTCTGGGCGTGTCTAAATAGCTCTTTGAGGGCTCTGGAGGTCCTATGCATATGCTCCTGTCTGCAAGTTTTACGTGCATGCTGTTTGCATCCGCTTCAGAGTATATGGCTATCGTCCTTATACCCATCTCTTTGGCGGTTCTTATGACTCTAACTGCTATCTCACCTCTATTGGCTATAAGAAGGCTCTGCATCAAGACTATTTTACACACAAAGGCTATACAATTTTCACATGTCAAACAAGATAGTAGTATGCATTACAGGGGCAAGCGGTGCCATATATGGCTATAGGCTCTTACAGGTTCTAAGTTCAATGGACTTTGAGATAGACCTTATAGTTTCCTCTTCTGGCTGGGTGGTTTTAAAGCAAGAGCTTGACCTAACCAAGGCAGATATACTCAGAGAGTTTCCAAAGGTAAGGCTCATTCCAGAAAAGGACATAGCCAATCCAGTAGCCAGTGGCTCAAGGCTTATCTTTTATAGGGGTGTGGTGGTAGCACCCTGCTCCATGAGCACCCTCTCTCATGTAGCTTCTGGGACTAACCAAAACCTTATCCACAGAGTATGCGAAGTTGCCCTAAAGGAAAGAGTTCCTCTTGTTTTGTTGGTAAGAGAAGCACCCTATTCTTTGGTTCATCTTAAAAACATGCTTGAAGTTTCACAAGCAGGTGCAATAGTCATGCCCGCAAGCCCGGGTTTTTATCACAGACCCAAAAGCCTGCAAGAGCTTGTAGACTTTGTAGTGGGTAAAGTGCTTGATAGTTTGAGGATAGAGCATAACCTATACAGAAGGTGGAGGGAGTAGTGTCAGAAATTTAGCCTGTGTGTGGTTTAATATTCTTTGTAGACACTCGCAGGAGGTGGGCTATGAAGTTTGTCCTTTTGCTTTTAGCTTTTGTTAGCTTTGTGATGGCTCAGAATATGCCAGAGCCCTTTGGCTTAAAGCTGGGAGTGTCTACGAAGGAAGAGACCCTGCGAGTGATAAAAAAAGAGGGTGGAAGGGTTGTGAGGAGTGGCAATAGGATAATAAAGGGAAATATAGTGAACCCTAATGTGGAGGGTGTGGAAGTAAAAGGTTTGCCCGTGGATGGACTGCAAAGTGCTACCTTTTGGTTTTTTGAAGGCAAGCTCTTTAAGATAGACTACACTTTTCCTCTTTCTATGAATAAGGAAGAGTTTTATGTGCTTTACGAACAGCTTCAGTCTAAGTATGGAAAACCAAGAAGGTTTGTGAGACCTTACTTGGCGGATGGTGTGGCGGAGTGGAACTTTGGAAATGTAAGCCTTAGGCTAATAGCTCCTTGGGTTTCTTGGAGTATGTATCTTATCTACGAGCATGTGCCACTCTCCAAAAGGGCAGACCAGAGCGACCAAGAGGTTTTCAAAAGAGAGACCTCAAAACCCAAAAGAGGCTTATAGTATTAACATTTTTAGGTGAAACTTTATAAAGGAGGCAGGGTCATGAAAAAACTGCTTTTTGCCTTGCTTTTTGTGTGGAGCAGTGCCTTTGCCATTAGTGAAGAGTTGTGCGAAAGCCTTATAGATGCTGGAGACTACTCAAGGGCAGTGCAAGTAGGACAGGAGCTAATCAGAAGAAATCCCAATAGCTACGATGCTCACTGGTGCTTGACAGGAGCTTACTACCAAGTTGGAGACTTTCAGAAATCTCTGGAGCATGCACAGGCTTTGGAAAGGCTGGCAAGGAACGACGATGAGCTTTCAACTGCTTACAACCGCTTGGGGCTGGTTTATGAAAGACTTGGAGACCTTGACACTGCTCTTATGTATCATATGAGACACTTGAGCCTTTCAAGAAAGATGGGGGATAGAAGGGGAGAGGCAATAGCACTCAATAACATAGCTGGTATATACGAGGACAAAGGCGACTACCAAAAAGCCCTTGAATACTATATGAGGTCTTTGGAGCTACAGGATGACCCAAGAGAAAGAGCAACAACCTTGAATAACATAGGAAATGTATATTACAGACTTGGGGACTACAAAACTGCGGAGAGGTATTATAAACAGTCAAAAGAGCTTTCTGAAAATAGCGAAAACTTTTATGGTGTTGGTATATTAGTGCCATACCCTAGGAGAGCAT
>JAXSOX010000072.1:0-8523 GCA_037926525.1 Aquificaceae bacterium
TTCAAGCTCCTGCTTGCTTTTGAAGTTCTCAAGTTTGAGGTTTCTGTAAAACAAAAGCCTTTCTATACCTATGCCAAAGGCTATAAAGCTAAGAAGGAGCAAAAGGGCTATTACGCCATAGTCAACTGAGAGCCTGAGCCAGTCCATGGTGATAATTTTAATGTGAATGGTGATGATAAGTTGGTGGGAAGTTTAACATTACCCATATCTGCACCGCAGAAAGTAGCAGATAGAAAACAGGCAAAGAAGATGCCAATAGGTAGGCTAAGACCCGCTTGTTAACTCCAAGAAACTTAACCCTTTGCCAGAGTATGTGTAAGCTCCAAAAGCCAGCTATGAAAGGAAATACTCTAAAGACCATTAACCAAGGCTCTCCTCTCTTTGCTAAAGGTTCAACATTTATACCAAAACCAAAAGCCTGAGAAAAGCCATTAACTATGTTGTGGTAGTATTCAATAAAGAAAAACTCAAGAACATGAGAAAGCCCACCCACTATCATAAGAGGTGCAAAGGCATAGCCTAAGGTGAGGAAAACTCTATTGTAATCAACTTTGTAAAGCCTTGATATGAGCCAAAAACTACCCAAAGAGAAGAAAAGAGCTATAGATAGTCCCATGAGCATAGCTATAAGACCGCTCATGTCTACAAACTTTGGAAGTCCAAAAAGGTTCTGAAGGTATCTACCAACCACATTCCAGGGCATATGTTCTCCTATGGCACTTCTTGAAAGTCCGTGATGGAAACGCATGGTAATAGTTATAACACCCACAAGGAGGATATAAACCCATACTTCCCATTCCTTTGGCGTTTTTATATCTTTGTAGAGTGAGCTTCCAAAGTTTCTTACTTCAAGTTTTACCGCATCACAGGCATGGGCACACTCCATACAAAGTGTGCAGTTTGCCATAGAGTTTCTTTGGTCAAACTTGGAAGGGTTTAGCTCATAAGGGCACGCAAGGGCACAGTCTGGCTTTTTACAGGTTTTACACTCCTCTTGATATGTAGAGAGCCATAAAGTGCCAACCCTTGCAAAGGATGTGTTTACTGAACCTATTGGGCATATGTATTTGCAGTAAGTCATGCCTCTAAAAAGGAAAAACAGAAGGGCTGAAAGAAGAGTGAAGGAAAGGAAAAAGAGTGCGGTTATGAAAGGACTTCTTAAAACTTGTGGAAAGGTGTAGATAACGAACCAGTAAGCTATGATATTTGAGCCTATCAGACCTATATAGGGATTTGCAAGCCATTTTGGAGGTCTCAACTTTAGACCAACTTTGCTTATGTATTTACCAACAAAGCCATGTGGGCATATCATACAGAAAACATTTCCAAGAGTGGGTAAGGTTATAACCATAAAAAAGGGCCAGAATATGCTCCAAAATACTGCGGTTGTGAATAGATTTTCCTTTGTAGGGTTTGCAAAACCGTATATTATGGCATAAATAAGCAAAAACAGCGTAAAGGCTCTGTAAAAAAATAGCATATAGCGGTTTTTGAAAAGGAAGGAAAGGACTGGGATGCCAAAAATATCCCTTTTGCTTCTTTGTGGTATAAAGTGAACTTTGCTTACCTCCATAGCACACCTCCTTAAAATTGATAGCTAACTCTTACTACAAAGGTTCTTGGTGGTGCTGGTGTATACCTTTTTCTCGCAGTAGTTGGGTTTGCGGATGCATCTTTAGTAACCTCTACCGCATACTTTTTGTCAAAGAGGTTGTCCGCATTGAGAGAAAAATCCCATCTGCCCTTTTCATAACCAAGCATAAGGTTTGTGACAAAGCTATAGCCTTCATACTTTTCCGAGTTGGCGTTATCTATGTAATAGCTACCCCAGGTATCAGATTGGATACGAAACTTAAAGCCTGAAGGGTGCTTATACATGGTATAGATTGAGTAATAATGCTGAGGAATGTATGGAAGCCTCTTCCCGCTACGGTCAAAGTTTATTGTTTGATTTCCTACTCTTATTGGCTCGTTGAAACTTTTAAACTTGTAATCCTGATAACCATAACCTACACCAAAGGTTAAGCTTTTTATAGGAGAAAGGTTTAAGTCCAATTCAAAGCCCTTCCTCTCTGTCTTTCCAGCATTTATAAACCTTGTTTGCCCATCTTCAAAGTATCTCACAACCTCATCTTTAACCGGAGAAAGGTAAATAGCCATGTCAAGGTTTAATACTCCTTTCCTTACTTTTGCACCCACTTCGTAATTTTCCACCTTGGCAAGTTTTAGGTTTGGGTTCGAAGATAGCTCACTACTGGTAGGTGTCTGATAACCTAATGCATAAGAAGCATATAGGTTTAGACCGTCAATAAGTTTGTATAAGACACCTATCTTTGGGCTTACAGAATTGTATGTCTTTTCCCTTGAGTAGCTAAAGCAGTTCTCTATGGCTGGATTTGGACAGGTTCTGTAGTTTCCACTGGCAAAGTCATAATCAGCCCATTTATAACCAGAAATGTCAAACTTTACCCTGTCAAACCTTGCACCCACATCAAGGACAAGCCTATTAAAGTTAAAGGATTGTTGAAAATAAAAGCCATACAGCGTTGTTTTTTGTTCCTGCCTTTCAGCAAGCTCACCAGCCCTATCTGATAGGGTTGAAACTATTCTATTATTCTGCACAAGGATATCTGCGTATTTGTAATATTTAGTCTTTTGCTCGTCGTGCCTTATTGTAAAGCCCATGGTAAGCACACCGAGAGGGTTTTTGTAATTACCTTGAAAGTCCAATCCATATATCCATGTGTCCGCATCGTTTATTCTCCCAGTTACTGGGTGATAATGTGTCCAATGGTTTATCCAAAATACAGGCTTTAACTCAAGGTTTCCCACTTCTTTTGTTAGCTTAGTGTTGAAAAACCATATTTCTGAGTATCTTCCCATATGCTTCCACGGGTCTGCGGTTTGTTGGACTTCACCAGTGTTTTTAAAGGTTGTCCACTGGTCTATGTTCCTTGAAGGGTCTACCACAAGGGCACCGGGTAGCTGAAGGCTCGCCTTTGTATAACCAAAATAGGACTCAATAGTAGAACCATCAGAAAACATGTATGCAGGTTGTAGTGTTATTTGGTTTGTCCAGAACCTATTCCACGGTCTCCAGCTGTTGTCTGTCTGCCTCCTACTTGCGGAAAGGGTAAGGTAAAAGTTTTTAAAGTTTGTTGTGTAATTCATATGGGAGAAAAAGGTTCCGTAGTCACCACCGCCTATTTTAAAAACTCCCCCCTTTCTTTCAAAGGGACTTATGGTCTGGACGCTTATCACACCACCTGCAGAGTTAACTCCCCATAAGGGATTTGGGCCTTTGTTTACCTCTATAGACTTTACCAACTGCGTATCAACAAAGTCAAGCCTTGTAAGACTGTCTGGGTCTGTAATAGGAACTCCGTTAAGAAGTATCATTATCTGTCTGACGCCGTAAGGAGCTTGAAGTCCTGAACCTCTAAGAATAAGCCTTGTATCGTAGCCTTGATTTCTTGATTGGATAAAAACGCCGGGTGTGCCAGAAAGTGCCTCCTGCAGGTTGAACATCTTTGTTTCCTTTATCTTTTCTTGACCCACCACTTTGACACTTGAAGGAACATCTTCTGTTTTTCTTTCCAACCTTGTAGCTGTGACACTAACTTCCTCAAGCTGAAGACTTTGAGCGTAAGAAAAGCTAAAAAGCCCAAGAGTCAGGAGAACATGTCTTCTCATCAAACAACCTCCCGTAAGTTATTACTTACCACGAATATAACAAAAATTATCGTGAAAGTCAAGTGGATTTACCAAATTATTAAAAAAGGGGGCGAAGCCCCAAGAGGTATGCCATCAAGGACGCACGAGGGAACCGGCGCACCACCAACGATAATATAACATAAAATTCACAGGATTTCAACATGATTTATATCATATACTTTCTGTGGTAGAATATTAGGAAAAGCCACGAGGTGCAGGCATGAAGTGGGATAATGTTTACGCATGGGAAGGTAAGGTAAGGATACCCCAAGAGGGGCAGTTTATAAGGCTAAAAGAGGACAAGAGCCTTGAAGTTCCAGCAAACCCCATAATCCCCTACATTGAGGGTGATGGCATCGGTCCAGAGATAGCCCCTGCCATGATAGAGGTGGTAAACACTGCGGTAGAGAAGGCTTACGGTGGAAGTAGGAAGATATACTGGGTGGAGCTTTTGGCAGGAGACAGGGCGGAAGAAAAAACGGGTAAACGCATGCCAGAGGAGACCCTTGAGATACTCAAACAAGCTATAGTTTCCATAAAAGGACCTCTTGGCACGCCAGTAGGCAAGGGTGGAAAGTCCCTTAATGCGGTCCTGCGTCAATCTATGGACTTTTACTCCGCTATAAGACCAGTTTATTGGCTTGGGCAACCCTCACCCATTCCTAACCCAGAAAGGGTTAACGTGGCGGTCTTTAGAGAGAACTCTGACGATGTTTACATGAGTATAGAATACATGCCAAAGGCGGAGAACACACAGAAGGTTAGGGAGTTTTTCATAAAGGAGATGGGTGTTTCTGAATATGCTCTGCCTGAGGACTGTGGAATAACAGTAAAGCCTATGAGCGAATTCAAAACAAAAAGGCATGTGAGAAAGGCTCTAAGGTGGGCTCTTGAAAACAACAAGAAAGTGGTAGCGGTGGTGGGTAAGGGCAATATAATGAAGGCTACAGAAGGTGCCTTTATGAACTGGGCTTTTGAGGTGGCAAAGGAGCCAGAGTTTGAAGGAAGGGTAATAACAGAAGGAGAGCCAAAGGATGGTCAAGTCCTATTGGTAAAGGTTATAACAGACCAGATGCTTATGCAGTTGGTCCTAAAGCCAGAAGCCTACGATGTTATAATCACACAGAACCTAAACGGAGACTATATCTCTGACCTTGCGTCCGCTTTGGTGGGTGGACCTGGCTTTGTCCCCAGTGGAAATATAGGCGACGGCTATGCACTCTTTGAAAGCACGCATGGAACCGCCTACGATATTGCAGGCAAGGGCATTGCAAACCCGTTATCTCTTACACTCTCTGGTGCTATGATGCTTGAATATCTTGGATGGAAAGAGGCAAGCGAGCTCATATACAAGGCGGTCAAAAAAGCCATAGAGGACAAACTTGGCACACCAGACATAGCCAACGGTTTTAGGAAGATGGGCATAGAAGCCAAAGCACTCTCTACTACGGAGTTTGCAAGGGCTATAGCGGAAAGGATTTAAACCCTTTTTATAAGCACCCAGCCAAAGGTGAGGTTTTTGGAGCTTATCCTCCTCGTCTTTGGCTTTTCTTTTCTACTTTGTGAAACAGAAGCATCATAAACCCTTTCAAAAAGCTCAGGGTCTTCCTTTTTGAAAACCGCCATGATGGTGGTGCTAAGATAGCCCTGGTGCTTTCCTATGCGTAGCAAGATACCCTCTTCCATCCTTCTTTTTACTTCCTGCAGATGTGTCCTTACCTCTGGCATATTTCTGAAAAATTCCATCTCCAAGTCCAAAACAAGACTATAAAAGCTATTAGAAAGCTCTTTGAGCCTGTCCCAACTGAGGTCCAAATGCTTGTAATTTAACTTTTCAACGCGAAGCATCCTATCAATCAAAGACCTCTCAATGAGGAGTTTACCCTCCAGTCTTGTCCCCACCTTTATAGATTCGCAAGCGTAAAGCGATTTATCTGAACCTATTATCTTTGGCACTTCTACGCATAGGTCTCTTAGCTCAAAAAACAGGTCAGGGAAGGCTATAGCCTTAAAAAGGTCATACTTGGCATCCGCATTTTCCACAGGATTAAAAAAGTTTTCTTCAAAGCCCTTACCCTTTGAGCCAAACTTTTCAAGCTCCCTTTTATTGTTAATCTTCTGTCTTAGCCTACGCCTTATACTCTCTCTCAATTCCTTATCCGCCAGTAAAAGCCCTCCCATGTAGGCAGTCCTGAGAGCACCCTTTAACTCACTGCCGGGTATATAAGGCATGCCAAGAGACTTTATAAACAGCTCCACCTCTCTTACTTGCAGGCTTGACCTTAGTGGAAGCTCATAGAGAGGCTCTGGTATTTTGATGTTTCTATCTATGAGCGTATATAGGCTGTAATTTGGGTCTTGCATGAGAGCTCTCAGGTTTTGCAAAAAGGCTTGGTTCGTATTCATAAACCAAGATATGAGGTATTCGTATGGATAGACCTTGAGGCGGTTTCCTTCTATCACATACTCCCAGTTGGTAATCCTCTCACCGCTTCCAATATGCACTGGGCTTAGTATCTCTAAGCTGAACTTCAACATGGCTTTTCACCTCTCAAGTATAGAGGAAAGGCGTATCCGTAGTGGTAAAGGTTGTGAGAAACTTGTTTCAGTTTTCCGTAGTAGCCTGAGCTATCTTTTACCTTCATGACCGCACCAGCCTTTATAAAGGGCATGGGCTTTTTCCACAAGAGGTTTCCATGCCTCCCAAAGTAGTTTTCTACCGCAGGTCTTTTAACCTCAACCTCGTAGTAGCTCTCTTGTAGGTCAATATTCTGTGAGTAGAAAAAGTCCGAAAGGCTGTAGAAATACTCCCCTGCCTCTTCTGTATACTGCAAAAGCCACTCTGGAGTTTTTAAGAGGCTCACCTTAAAGAGACCCATACCAGTAGATTTGTTGCCACCCAAAGGCAAGAGGTTGTATATGGCAAGCATAAGTTCTTCTGGTTTCTCTTCAAATTCCCAGCGGTTTATCTTTACCAAAAGACAAAACTCCCCTGTGGCAAATACGCCCTCAAAGAAAAGCTCTCTCCCTGTGGTGGTGCTTGTGAGCCTGTTTATGCTCGCATGAGGAACCAAAGCCTTTTCAAAAAAACTCCTCTCCTCTTGGAGAAGTTTCTCGTAGTTTATTGCATTACCTAAGAGAAAGTCCCTAAGAATCTCTTCAGACACAAAGCCCAGAGACTTTAACTTTTTATGCTTCCTGTATGCAAAAAATTCACCCTTGTCTAAGCTCCTCAGGTCTACTCTCAAACCAAAGGATGCAGGCTTTGGAAAGTATAGCTTCCCTTCTTTTCTAAAGATTGGAGAAGAGAAGACAACAGGTGGGGAGGTCTTGTAGCTTTCCAAAAAGTTCCTTAGCCTCTCTTCTCCATACAAGAGCCTAATACCCCAGCAGAAAGCCCCAAAAAAAGTATGACTGCTTGGTAAGGACTTAAGAAAGCCAAGAGGTTTAAAAAGAAGCGTTAAGAGCATAGCCTCAGAAGCTCTTCTGTCCTTATTTCCTCAAGTTTTTTGCCCTCTATCCTCTTAGGCTCAGCCTTGCCAAGGTAGGTATCTTTGGACTTGAACTCCACCTTTAGGTCCTCAAACTTCACCCTTCCAGAGCCTCTTGAGCCGTAACCACCAAGATAGTTATACTCTAACATCCTCATGCCTTGCAAAAGCAGAGATATGAGCTTTTTGTCCTCTTCTCTGTATAGGTTAAAGACTATCCTACCCACAAAGACCGCACCCGCTGGCACCCTTTCCACCTTTCTTGGATTTGCCCTTGAGTTTATCCTGTTTATCTGGTTTTCTGTTTTTATCTCCGTGTATATGCCTTCTCCTAACTCCTTTTGTATCCTTTCAAGGCTGTTCTCCGTTGGGTAGGCATCTCCAAAGATGAGCCTTGGTGGTCCAGGTTGCTCCTGTAAGCTAAGATTTTCTAAGGTTTTGGCATTGCCTGTTCCAAAGAGGATGCAGACCTCACACCTTCCACAGTCGCATGGAGCACCCGCAAGTTTTAGGTCTGTCCCCGCCTTTTCTATCATCTTCTCCACCCTTCCAATAGACCACTCAAGGAGACTTCTTATTTTCCCCTTGAGAGAAGAGCCTGGAATGTAGGGAACACCCTTTGGAAGCTCTCTACCAGAAGGATAAAAGTCTGGTATGCTTATGTAGGTTTTTATCACAGGATTATCAAGCCCGCCTATGTCAAAGTTTTCCTTTGAACCGCCTATACGAATACCAGTAAGAGCCTTCAGCTCATATTCAAAGACAAAAGAGCCCAGAAACTTAAACATGGCTTACCCCCTACGATTCCTTTTTGGAATAGGCTACCACACCACGTACAAGGACTCCGAATTCCTTCCTTATGACACCCCTGTTTTCCTGATATTGGGTTATAGCATACAGCTTGTAGAGGTGATATCTTAGCTCTTCCCTTTTCTTGCCCTCCTGTAGTCTGTCGTAGATGTTTCTTATCTCTGAATAGAACCTCCTAAGCTGAACGCCCTTTAGGTTCAGGTTTTCCACTATTTTACTGGCATAGCCCTCTGGGTGAAATATCTCTCTGTCATCCAACTTGGACATGTCTCCTCCCAAGGCTTTTAACTTGTTTAGGAATTCAGACACATAAATATTAGACCCTTGACCTCCTCTATGCACACCCTGACTCATGTATGAACCTCCATATAATATTTAAAACCCTACTCCCTATCATTTTCTGACACACCCCTCGTTTTCATTATCACGTATTTTGCCATAAAAATTGCATTTCCCTTGAGGGTATGGTCCTTATCCGTGTCTATAAGAGTTTTTACAAAGCTTTCAC
>JAXSOX010000073.1:0-8358 GCA_037926525.1 Aquificaceae bacterium
CCTATTCCTTTGGAAAGGCGGACTTTAGGGACATACTCAGGCTCTACAGAGAACTGTGGGAGCTTAGGATGAACCTTCTTGAGCTTGAACTTTCTAAAAAAAGTCTCTACATAAGGGCGGAGGTTTATCGATGAAGAAGGCACTTTTACTTATATTTTTTGTGAGCTTCTTGATAATACCCATTTTTCTATATCTAAAGAAAAGCTCTGGAGACCACAGGCATGAAGTAAATGTGGCTTTGCTTAGCCTTGAGTCAGAGGGGATAAGGCTTACGCTTTATTCAAAGGATGGCACTCTCAGAGTAGGCAAGAACCACCTAATCCTTGAGGTCAGTCCAGAGGGGAAACTCCAGAGCCTTTATTTTTATATGCCACCCATGCCCGGGATGGGTGAGATGAGGGAGGATGCTATTCTTAAGGAGGTTGGAAAGGGAAGGTATGAGGGCACTGTAAACATAAGCATGGCTGGTTCATGGCAGATAGTCGCTCAAGTTGAGGGAAGGCTTCTAAAGAAGGAAGTTTCCATACCTCTTTATGGAGGAGAAGGAAGTGGAACTTCTGCTGAGGAGGGCATAAGGGTAAGCCCAGAAAAACTTCAGCTGATTGGAGTGCAAACAGAGGAAGTGAGAAAGGTTGACCTTATGGAGAGCTTTAGCACCATTGGGTATGTGTCCTACGACCTTTCAAGGACTTATGAGATTACTCTTAGGTCTGACGCATGGGTCTTAGATACCTTTGGAAGGTTTGAGGGAGAGCTTATAGGAGTAGGCACACCTCTCATGAAGGTCTTGAGTCCAGAGGTAGAGATAGCAAGGGAGGAGCTAAAGCTTGCAAAGGAGATGGGAAAGGGTGAGCTTGAAGGGATTGTAAAGGAAAGGCTTTCTTACCTAAAGGCAGGTGAAGTGATAACCTCTCCTCACTCTGGAGTAATCTTAGAAAGAAAGGTTTCACCTGGAGGGTTTGTAAAGGCTGGTGATACCGCATACCGAATAGCGGATATATCAAAGGTATGGGTAATTGCGGAAGTGCCTCAGCAATACGCAGGAAGCGTAAAGAGAGGTATGAGGGTTATGCTAAGCCCTGTGGGAAGCAATGAAACCTTCTATGGTAGGGTGGAATACATCTTTCCGGAGGCGGATAAGGAGGCAAGAACGCTGAAGGTTAGAATAGACCTTCCAAGAAGGGACTTGAAGATAAATCAACTTTTTGAAGTTTACTTTGAAAAGCCCTTAGGAAACATCCTTGCAGTGCCAGAAAGTGCTGTGGTGGATACGGGAAGAAGGCAGGTGGTCTTTGTGGAAAAGGAGCCAGGGCTCTACGAGCCAAGAAGGGTAAGGCTTGGAAAGAAAGCGGAAGGCTACTATGAGGTGCTTGAGGGTCTTAAAGAGGGTGAGAAGGTGGTGGTCAAAGGAACCTTTCTTTTAGACTCAGAAGCACAGCTGAGGGGCTTTTACGGACAGGAGGTAAGAGGTCATGAACACCATCACTGAGCTACTTTTTACCCATAAACCTACCATAGAGGAGGAGAAGATATACAATCAAAGAGGTAAAGAGAAAAAGCCCAAGAAAATACAGAAAAACATCCATAAAAAAATTATAAGGAGGTTCTGCCATGAAAAAATCCATGTCTTTACTACTTGCCCTTAGCTTTTGTGCCTTTGCCTCTGAAATAACCGCCTACTATAGCCCAAGTTGTGGCTGTTGCAGTAAATATTTTTCAAAGCTGGAAAGAGATGGCTTTAAGGTCAAAAGGGTAGAGGTAAGCCCAGAAAGGCTTATGGAAATTAAAAGTCAACTTTCCGTTCCACCACAGCTCAGGTCATGCCACACAATGGTTTATGAAGGCAGGTTCATAGAAGGTCATGTGCCTCCAGAGGGTGTAAAAAGGGTCTTAAGAGACAAAAACCTGAGAGGTGTAGCTTCTACTCATGGCAAAGCCAGTGCTATAGGAGATTACGAAAAACAGTATGAAATTGTAAGGAGGTAGAGACATGAAGAAGTTTTTGCTGTCAGCTACTTTGTTAGCCTTACCACTTGTAAGCCTTTATGCCCAGCATAGGCATGATACCCAAAGCCAGCAGGTTAAACCGGGCATGATGATGCCAATGATGCCCATGATGATGGAAGACCCTGAGATGTATAAGATGATGATGGAGCATATGCAAAGGTGTAGACAGCAGATGATGGATATGATGATGGAAAACCCTAAGTTTATGGAAAGGATGATGCATATGATGCTTCAACATAAGGATGTTATGAAAAAAGTTCTTGAGAAAAACCATGAAATGAAAAGGCAGATGGAGGAAATACTAAAATGAGAGGAGGTCAAGCCATGAAAGTTTTGGTTCTTTTACTTTTCATCTTAAGCCTTTCCGCCTTTTCACAGCCTAAGGAACCGCCAAAGGGTGAAAGGTGTGTAGTCTGCGGTATGGATGTCAACATTGACCCAAAGCTAACATCGCAGGTAAGGCTCAAGGATGGGTCATACAAGTATGCAGAGTCTCCTAAGCACATAATTAGATACTACTTGGATAACAAAGATAAGGTGGCAGAGCTTTGGGTAAAGGACTATAAAAGTGGCAGATGGATAGAAGGCACAAGAGCCTTTTATGTTCCTATAAAGGAAGGACCTATGGGTTATGACCTTGTGCCTTTTAGAAGCAGGATTGACGCTCAGGAGTTTGCCAAAAGTCCAAAGTCTGCAAAAAACAGAGTTTATCAATTTAGGGAGATAGATAGGACTTTCCTTGAGCATCTTGACACTGGACATGTTCATTAAGGATGTTGAATGAGTAGATTTGTAGAGCTACTGCTGAAATACAGATTGGCAATTCTAATACTCATCGCCTTTATCTTAGTATACGGCTTTTATGCAATAAGAAAAACTCCCATAGACGCACTTCCTGACCTAACAGATACACAGGTGATCCTTTACTCCGAGTGGATGGGGCAATCTCCGCAGGTCATTGAAAACCAGCTCACTTATCCCCTTAGCTCCGCCATGCTGGGGCTTCCGAGGGTGAAGGCGGTAAGAGGCTACTCGGTGCCTAACTACTCGCTTGTGTATGTGATATTTGAAGATGGCACAGACCTCTATTGGGCTCGCTCAAGGGTTCTTGAAAAGCTGTCCTCCATAAGAAGTCAGCTACCATCTCAGGCAAGGGTAGAACTTGGTCCTGATGCCACTGGTCTTGGCTGGGTATATCAGTATGTGGTCTACTCGGGAAAAAGAAGTCTCGATGAGCTTTGGAGTTTGCAGAACTTCTACATAAAGTATGCCCTCCTTTCAGTGCCTAATGTGGCGGAGGTAGCCAGTGTAGGCGGTTTTGAAAGAGAATACAGAGTGACCCTAAAGCCTGAGCTTCTCACATACTATGGGCTCTCTCTACAAGATGTAGCAAAAGCGGTAGCAGGCTCTAACCTTGAAACAGGTGGTAAGTATTTAGAGCTAAATGGAAGGGAATTTATCATAAGGGCAGGGGGTTATGTGCGAGAAAAGGAGGATATAGAAAGGGCTGTTATAAAGGAAGTGGGAGGCATACCCATAAGGGTGGGGGACGTGGCTAAGGTGGTGGAAACTCCAGCCTTTAGGATGGGGACTGCGGACTACAACGGGATGGGTAATGTGGTGGGTGGCATAGTGGTAATGCGATATGGTGCGGATGCCTACAAAACCATACAGGAAGTTAAAGAGAAGCTAAAAGATATAAAAAGAGGACTACCAGAGGATGTAAATATAGTCCCAGTTTACGACCGGTCAGAGCTAATAGAGAGTGCGATAAAGCACCTTTGGAGAGTTCTCATTGAAGAGTCCGTTGTGGTAATTCTTGTTATAGCGGTCTTCCTCCTAAACCTACCCCTTAGCTTTGCGGTGGTGGTCTTTTTGGTGCTTTCCCTTCTTGGAACCTTTATCCTCATGAACCACATGGGTGTGAACTCTAACATTATGTCCCTTGGTGGAATAGCCATAGCCATTGGGACTATGGTGGATGCGGGTATAGTGCTTGTGGAAGCCTTTTCAAGAAAGAGAGAAGAGGGCAAGGCTTTAAAGACAGCCATAGTTGAGTCTGTCTCTGAGGTAGGGAAACCCATATTCTTTGCTTTGCTTGTAGTTGCGGTTTCCTTTGTCCCTATGTTAGCTCTAAAGGGTCAGGCGGGAAGGCTCTTTGAACCTCTTGTGATAACAAAAACCTTAGCCATGCTCGTGGCTTCTTTTCTCACTATTTTACTCTTTCCCGTCCTTCTTTATTACCTTGGGCGGTGGAAGGTTTTACCCGAAGAAAAAAACCCAGTGGTAAGGCTCCTCATAAGACTTTATACACCCCTTTTCCATCTCTCTATTAGGCTTAGGTATGCTCTTTTAATAGTTGCCCTTCTTTCAATACCAGCCACCTATCTGCTCTACAAAAACATAGGCAGGGAGTTTATGCCAGACCTAAAAGAGGGCACACTTCTTTATATGCCCATAACCGCACCGGGCATTTCCATACAGGAAGCCCAAAGGCTACTAATCCTTCAGGACAGGATAATAAAGAGCTTTCCCGAGGTGGAAAGCGTATTTGGTAAAGTGGGAAGGGCAAACACCGCCACAGACCCAGCCCCCCTTTCTATGGTAGAGACCACTATAGTGCTAAAGCCCCAAAGCCAGTGGAGAGAGGGAATGACCTACGAAAGGCTCATATCTGAGCTTGATAAGGCTCTTCAGTTTCCTGGAGTAGTGAACAGCTGGACTATGCCCATAAAGGGCAGGATAGATATGATAACCACAGGCATAAGGACGCCCCTTGGTATAAAAGTCTACGGGAAAGACATTGATGAGCTTTCAAGACTTCTTGAGGAGCTGGAAAATGCCCTTCAAGGCATGGAAGGCGTTATGAGCCTCTACGCAGAAAGACTAAGCGGTGCCACATACATAGAGATAATTCCCCTCAGAGACAGGCTTAACTTTTATGGGCTTAGCCTTGAAGAGCTAACCTCTGCGGTGGAAAACCTCTTAGCCAATAGTCCAGTGTCTGTCTATGTATCTGGCAGAGAAAGATACAACATAACCCTTGGAGTCCCAAGGGACTACAGAGAAAACCTTGAAAGTCTTGTCCTACCCTTAAAGGATAAACTCATTCCCCTTAAGGCGGTCGCAGAGCTCAAAAGGGTTGAAGGTCCTATGGAAATAAAGTCGGAGAAGGGCTTGCTGGTAGCTTATATTTACATATCACCAAAGCCCGGTTCGGACCTTTTAAAGATAATAGAGGAAGGCAATAGGCGAATACAAGAAAGCGTAAGCCTGCCTGCAGGCTACTATTACGAATGGAGCGGTCAGTTTGAATACTACAAAAAGGCTATGGAAGACCTCAAGGTAATAATCCCTCTTGTGCTTTTGAGCATAGTGCTTCTGGTCTATCTAAGTCTTGGAAGGCTCTTTGAAACCCTCTTGATTCTTTTCATACTACCTTCTTCCATATTTGGTGGCTTTTTTCTTATGTATCTTCTTGACTACAAACTGTCTGTGGCTTCCATAGCAGGCTTTCTGGCACTTCTTGGCATATCCGCAGAGATGGGTATAGTAATGGTAGTCTATATAATGAAAGCTCTTGAAGAAGACAAAGGGAAGAACCTCTACCAAGCCATATACGAAGGTGCGGTAAAGAGGATTAGACCAAAGAGTATGACCATGCTTACTATAGTAGCTGGCTTGCTACCGGCGGTATACCTTCAGGGAACGGGTGCGGAGGTGATATCACGCATAGCCCTTCCTATGCTTGGAGGCGTCATATCCTCCTTCTTGACTGCCCTTTTTATAGTGCCAGCACTTTATACTTTTAAAAGATGAAGGGTAGAGACTTTCTTGCACTCAATGTGGGTTTTAACCTTCTCGGTGGGATAATTGCTGGTCTTTTAGTGGGCTATGCCTTTGACAAGTGGCTTATGGAAGGTCTTTTGGGTTTAAAAACTTTCCCATTTGGACTGCTCTTTTTCTTCTTTGTGGGCATAATCTCAGGCTTTAGGAATGCTTACAGGGATTTGAAAAGAATTGAATGAGCTTTTCCTTTACTTGTGTAGGTATGGAGCATATCTTTCCTTCCTTTACAGTGCAGTGCTTTGTGCTACCCTTTGCCTTTATCATTTCCGAGGACCTAAGGAGGTATTGGAAAGAAAAGGTAAAGCGGTCTAAGTGCAGGAGCGTAAGCTCAATCTCAAACTCCTCGTCATAACGCAGAGGTTTTATAAATTCACAGTTTGCAGAAAGCAAGACCACATCCACGCCTTCATCTCTCAGCTTTGAGTAGGGATAGCCCAAAGACCTAAGGAGCTCTCCCCGTGCTTCTTCAAAATATCTATAGTAATTAGAGTGGTGCACTATTCCCTGAGCGTCTGTCTCGTAAAACTGAACCCTTCTGCGGTATATAAACACAAAGATATTTTATCCAAACCTTCCAGTTATGTAGTCTTCTGTAAGTTTCTTCTCAGGTTTTGTGAAAATCTTTTCTGTGGGTCCAAACTCCACAAGCTCTCCAAGATACATAAAGGCGGTGTAGTCCGATATCCTCGCAGCCTGTTGCATGTTATGTGTCACTATCACTATGGTAACCCTCTGCTTTAGCTCCACTATTAAGTCCTCTATCTTTGCGGTGGATATGGGGTCAAGGGCTGAGGTGGGCTCATCGAAGAGAAGGACCTCTGGCTCTACCGCTATGGCTCTGGCTATACAAAGCCTTTGCTGTTGACCGCCTGAGAGAGCGTATGCATTGGTTTGAAGCCTGTCCTTTACCTCTTCCCAAAGGGCGGCACCTCTGAGGGCTTTCTCCACCGCCTCGTCAAGGAGCTTTTTGTTCTTTATACCCCTTATCTTAAGACCATAGGCTACGTTTTCGTATATGCTCTTAGGAAAGGGATTAGGCTTTTGGAAAACCATTCCTATACGCATTCTCACCCTGAGTGGGTCCGTTTTGCTGTCCACAAGGTTTACACCATCGGGGTGCATGATTATCTCACCTTCGTAGCGGGCACCAGGATAGAGGTCATGCATACGGTTGAAGGCTCTAAGAAGAGTAGTTTTTCCACAGCCCGAAGGTCCGATTATTGCGGTCACCCTCTTTTCGTAGATGGGGAAGTTTATGTTTTTGAGGGCATGAAAACTGCCATAGTAGAAGTTAAAGTTCCTAACTTCCAGTTTTGTATTGGCAGGTCCTACGCTTTGCACCACCTTCCTCTCTTCTAACATTTTAGCAGGGTTTACCATTGGTATTTCCTCCTGACTTTGAACCTTATATAGAAGGCTATGGAGTTCATCAAAAAGGCAAGCACGAGAAGCACAAAACCAGCGGCCGCCGCATTGTAGTGAAACTCTTCCTGAGGTCTTGAGACCCAATTGAACATTTGTATGGGTAAAACCGTAAAGGGAGACTTAAGCATTCCAATAAAATCTTCCCAAGGTGCTGGCGGTAGGAAGGCTATGAAGGTAAGAGCCCCTATGGTTATGAGGGGTGCGGTTTCACCTATGGCTCTGGAAGCACCGATTATCAATCCTGTAAGTATACCACCCAGCGAGTAGGGAAGTATGTGATGGACAAGTGTCTCCCATCTTGTAGCCCCAAGGGCGTAAGCAGCCTCCCTTATGGAACGCGGTATTCTCCTTATGGATTCCCTCGTGGAGACCACAACCACTGGAAGCATTAAAAGTCCAAGTGTAAGCCCTGCGGTAAGCACGCTTTCTCCAAACTTGAACCTATAAACAAATACACCAAGAGCAAGGAGACCGTAAACTATGGAGGGGACCGCCGCAAGGTTTGAGATGTTTGCCTCTATTATTCTGGCAATCTTACCCTTGCCTCCGTATTCCTCTAAGTATATACCAGCTGGTATACCGAGCACTATCGCCCAGAAAAGGGCACCAGCCATCACATAAAGAGTTCCTACCCATGCGGACAGTATTCCCGCCTGGTCTGGAAACCTTGAAGGGAAGGATGTATAGAAACTTGGTTCTTTGAGCCTTATCCAGCCATCAATTAAAAGGTCTACAGAAACTGCGAAGAGGAAGGTAAGCACAAAAAGGGTAGCAATAAGACCAGCAATTTCAAAAAGCCTGTCCCTTTTCCTTACACCGTGCGTATAGCCTTCTACATCAAATTCCTTCAGCTTTGCTTCCAGGCTCTGTTCCATATCAATACCCCACAGACTTGGATTTCATGTAAACCGCAATAGAGTTGAAAAGCAGAGTAATCACAAAAAGCAACATACCCGCAGCAAAGATGGATAAATACTCAAAGGAGTTAAAGGGAAGGTCTCCCAAAGCCACTTGAACTATGTATCCCGTTATGGTTTGAACAGGCTCAAGAGGGTTTGCGGTTATCTGAGGATACAT
>JAXSOX010000074.1:0-8002 GCA_037926525.1 Aquificaceae bacterium
ATCACCCACCACCGCACCCCTTCCATGTCCCACATGTAAAGGACCAGTAGGGTTGGCACTTACAAACTCCACTTGAATATACATAGGCTTTTCCACAGGCTCAAAGAAGTAGTCTTGCCCCTTTGTGAGAAGCCCTTTGAACTCTTCCCTCACAAACTCCTCGCTGAGCCTTATGTTTACAAAGCCCTTGACCGCCTCTGCAGTCATTAGGTGGTTTGAGAGCTTGCTCGCCAGCTCTTGAGCAATCTCCTGTGGGTTTTTCCTAAGAGACTTGGAGAGCAAAAAGGCTACGTTGGTGGCATAGTCTCCATAGCTTTCTTCCCTTGGTGGCTCAAGGCTAAAAGAGTCTATCTCTATGGAATACAGCTCCTTTATCCTTTCCCTTATAGCCCTTTCAACAAATCCCTTCACACCTTTTATTTTAACACCCTTCTACTTCCACAGATATACTTCACACCCTTTTCGGTTCTTGCCCAGTGCCTTGTGCCTGCCCTTACCTCTAACATATCCCCAGCCTTTAAATGATACACACCCTCCTCAGTCCCTATAGTTATCTCACCCTCCAGCACATATCTTACCTCATCCTCCGGATGCGTATGCCAGTCATAATAAGTCCCCGGCGGGTCATACCATGTGTAGAAACCACCATAGCCCAAAGCCCTTAGCTTATCTTCAATCTCTTTCATCTCAAGGCACCTGCTAATTTATTTCTACGCTCCTCAAGAAATCTTACCATATCCTCCATATTCATCGGCTTGGCAAAGAGATAACCTTGGACAAAATCACATCCCATACCTTGAAGCATTCTAAGTTGAGGCTCAGTCTCTATACCCTCCGCAAGGGTTGCAATTCCAAGGTCTCTTGCAAGTGCTATGGTATTTCTAACTATGGCTCTTATTCTTTTGTTGTTTATCATATTCTTCACAAAGGACATATCTATTTTCAGTATGTCTACTGGTAGTTGCGTAAGTTTAGAAAGGGTGGAATAACCCGTTCCAAAGTCATCCATGGCTATCTTTACACCCCTTTCCCTCCTTAAGGCTTCAAGCAATTCAAGCATTTCACTTCCGAGCTCTAATATTACCCTTTCAGTTATTTCTATAACGAGTGGTAGCTGTGGCATAGCAAGAAGGGTTTTGACAAACTCCGCTTCTTTAAGCGTGCTTGCGGATAGGTTTATAGAAAGCTTTAAACCCAGTTTTCCTGCAGATTTTATAGCCTCCCTTATAAGCCAACCTTCAAAACTACGCAGATATCTACTCTTCTCAAGATAGTCTATAAAATATGCAGGTGTGTATATCTTCCCATCCTTGTCCACTATTCTTACTAAACACTCCGCACCAACAACCTCAAGTGTCTCCACCTCAAAGTAAGGCTGAAAATATAGGACAAATAGTTCATTCTCTATGGCATTTTTTACCAAATTCATGGCAAAGACAAAGTCTTGAACTCTCTTCTCAATATCTTCATCCGAAACCACTATCCTACCTTCCCCTAACTCCTTAGCTCTTTTGAGTGAACTCTTTGCCTTTGAATAAAGCTTGCTGAAACTATCTCCGTCCCTTGGATAAAGGGAAATTCCTGCGTTAATGGATATAGGTATTGGCTCTCCAATGTCCACGTATTTATCCATAAGCCTTAATAACCGCTCCTCCAGTATGTAGACATCTTCCTCCATCCTTATGGGTATAAGCATACCAAACTTATCCCCATATAGCCTACTGATAAATTTCGCATCTTTAAATTCGCTCTTTAACAATTCTCCAAAAGCCCGCACATACTTGTCTCCTGCGGATATACCAAAATTCCTGTTTATATTTCCAGTACCATAAAGGTCAAGTATAACAAAGGCAAAGCTTTTCTCTGATTCCTGTTTGAGACCTTCTTCCACCATACTTTCAAAACCCTCTTTGTTTAGAAGACCAGTCATTGGGTCTATAAAGGCAAGTCTACTTACCTCCTCTGAAAGCTCTATCTCTCGTGTTATATCTCTTCCTATGGAAACGTATCTTATAATGCGTCCTGGAAGCTCCAAGGGATATATATGCTGTTCTAAATAAAAGGTCTCGCCGTTCTTTTTCCTATTTACAAAAACCGCCTGGAATTCCTTGCCTGACTTTATGGTTTTCCATAGCTCTTCATAAAACTCTTTATCGTGAAAGCCAGACTTGAAAATGTTAGTCTTTCTGCCCAATAACTCTTCTCTTGAGTATCCCGATATCCTGCTTACCGCCTCGTTTACATAAGTTATTACACCCTCTTCGTCAGTCACTACGAGCCAGGCACTTGACCGGTCTAAGGCGTTTTTTATGATAAAGGCTTTTCTCCAATCGTAAATCCTATTAAGGGCAAATTCAAGGTCATGCCTGAACTCGCGTAGTATATCCCTAACTTCTCTTTCATCAAAGTAATAGGGTTCTTGAGAATACAGATTTAGCAGATATAGCCTACCCTCAGGTCCCCTTAGAGGAATGGAGCAAAAGGAGTAAACTCCAAAGTCCAAAAGCCAGCTATGCTCCTTGTTTTCCCTAACATCTGGCTCAATGTATATTTCTTCCTTTCCTATAACCTTGTATTTTCCCATAAACCTTTCTTTAAGCTCATCCTCCAAACCATAGGCTTTATATAGCACAGGGTCTCCTTCCTCTTTTATAAGAGCAACAAATTTAAGGTCCAAGTGCTCCATAAGACTTTTGCACGTCTTATCAAAAAGCTCCTCTTCAAACAGAGATGTGGTTATGGCAATGTTTACTTCTCTCAAAGTCCTGTAGAGGCTTTCAAACTTTTTTCTTTCCGTTATGTCTATAAAAAGCACAAGTCCTCCATAAGACTTTTCCCCATAGGGCACAGTAGTGGAGTAGGTATAGGTATGTATGTATTTTCCTCTCTTGTTTAAATAAATAAGCTCGTTATAGTCATGTATAAACTGTTCTCCTTTTATTCTCCTCTGGACAATTTCAAAAACCTTATCCCTGTATAACGGATGAATTATGTGGTTTATAGCCTCCTCTAAGGACATTTTAGTTAACTCTTCTTCTTTGTATTCAAAAGTTTTAAGGGCGTAATCATTTGCAAAGACTATACCTTTTTCAGAGTAAAGTATTGAACCTACGCCACGTGAGTTCTCTAAAATATAAAAGGCTTTTACTTTAGTCCATAGCTTATATATATGGTCAAAGTTCTCGTAAGCTTTGAGGAGTTTTTCAAATATGTGCTCCGCAGGCTCAAAATCTTCACCTTTGAAGAATTCTTTTAGTCTTTCCTCAACCTCTGGCTTTACCATAAAAATGTGGGAAGATTCAAAGACAAAAGTGTCCATGACCTTTAGATTTTTTCTTCTTTCCTCTTGAACGTTCTCCCATATTTCCTCATACATTATGCAGGCATGGACTTTACCCTCTTCAAGGTATGCCAACGCCCTCTGCCAACTTTCACAAAGCTCCACTTCCACTCTTTCTATATCAAGCTGAAGAAGAATAAGCCCCACTGGTCTGAAAAGGGCTGTAGACACCTTTATTGCCCCCTCTTTTGGTATGTCTCTATAGACGAGAAAATACCTATCCCTTTGACCCTTGAATTTTGCAATAGGTTTATAACCCCTTCTATATAGTTCTACGGAAGAAAAAGGGTTTGCGTAATATATATCAAAGAACTTACCGCTTTCCATTCTCTCCTTTTCCTCAGAAAAGTCCAAAAGAGGCTCAAAGCTAACCTTTTCACCTACACCTTCATGGAGTTTGCGAGCAAACTCTTCCCATCTTTCAAATCTTCCCCCTTCCGTATCATGTGGACATACAGAAAAGCTTAGCATTAAGGAAAATTATAGCTCAATTCCATAGTGCTGTCGGATTTGACATACTTCAGCGGTTGTTATACTATACAGAGAAGGAGGGAAAAATGAGAAGTGTTATCAGAGAGGACAAAAAACTAATAATAGCTATAGCCTTCACAAAATCCCTCATCCTTTTTATACTATTTATAGCCCTACTTTTTTGGGTAGGCACTCCAGATAGAAAATACAACTTCATAAAACTTCAAAAGGAAGAAATTCTGCGTGATATGGAGCAGGCTTATTTGGAAGAAAGATACGAAGAAGCCAAAACTATAGCGGAATTTGTTAAAAGTTCCGAGGGATTTACAGAAGAAGAAAGACAAAAAGCGGACGAGATATACAAAAGGTCGGAGGATACTCTTAACAGTCTTGCCTACAAGGCTAAAAAGTGTGGCAAGTCCATTGTGTATGGTATACCCGAAGACATAACTTCTCTCTTTTGCGTTTTTATCTCAGATATGACTGTTTTTGGAGACGTGAGAGATGTTTTTAGAGAAGGCTTTAACTTCCTTAGAGGCAAAGAGGTAGATGAGTTTGTTCTTGGACTTTCTGCACTTGGTTTAGTGTCTCCAGCTTTTGACTTTTTGAGGGCTTTGAGGAAGACCTCTGCTCTTAGCGAACCCTTAGCTAAGGCGGTTGTAAAGGACAGAAAACTCGCACAGAGTATATGGGATACGGGAAATATATGGCGAAAACAGGCGGGAATAGCACCCTATGCGAGGACTCTTAAGTTTGTAGAAAATGAGAAGCAGTTGGAAAATCTCTATAAATATACTCAAAAGCATGGTGCGGTAGCCACCTATTTGGCAGTGCAAAAAACTAACGGAAAGATTTTAGAAAGCTACAAACCTCTCGTGCTATACACAAGTGCTCCACAACTCATAAGAGTGGGTATAAAGGACTTTTTTGGTAAAGATGGTCTTAGCATAACATACAAGGCACTTGATGAAATGCTAAAAGAAAAGTTTGGTTTTTGGCATCATTTAATCTTACCTTTTGCAATTTCTCTAATATACCTCTTGCTGAACCTTATCCTACCTTTTAGGGATATAAAAAGTGCTTTTGTTTTTGCAGGTCTCTTGTTTGGTTTCACCTTTGTCTATGGTTTTATATAGTTTATGAATTTATCTCTATCTCATACTGCTTTATCTTCCTGTATAGGTTAGAAAGGTCTATGCCTATGGCTTCTGCGGTTTTTCTAAGGTCATAGTCGTTTTCCTTCAACTTTCTTTCAATGAAAAGCTTTTCAAAAGCCTGCCTTGCCTTCCTTAGGTCCTTTTCCATGAGAAGAGACCTTATATCCTCTGGCTCATGGTCAAAACCAAGAAGACTTTTTAGGTCTTTTTCTGTTATCTGCGTGCCTTCGTGGAGTATGGCAAGCCTTTCCATAAGGTTTTTCAATTCTCTTACGTTTCCTTTCCACGGGTAGGTTTGAAGAAGTTTTCTTGCACCTTCACTTAAATATTTAGGTTGTTTGTTGTATTCTTTTAGAAACTTTGATAGGAAATGCTCAGCGAGTAGAATTATATCCTCATCCCTTTCTCTAAGGGGTGGTAGACTTATCACAAAGGTGGATATCCTGTGATAGAGGTCTTCTCTGAAGTTCCCTTTTTTTACCTCGTCCTGCAGGTTTTTGTTGGTGGCACACAGGAGTCTAAAGTCAGACCTTATTACCTGCGTTCCACCAAGTCTTGTAAATTCTTTTGTTTCAAGCACTCTAAGGAGCTTTGCCTGTGCCTTTGGACTTAGCTCGGAAACCTCATCCAAAAAGAGCGTGCCACCATGAGCCAGCTCAATTTTACCCAGCTTTCTTTGACTGGCGGAGGTAAAGGCACCTCTTTCGTAGCCAAAAAGCTCTGCCTCCACAAGGTCGTCAGGAAGCCCAGCACAGTTTATGTCTATAAAGGGTCCTTCGGACCTTTCTGAAAGGGCGTGTATTCTCCTTGCTACAAGCTCCTTCCCTGTGCCACTTTCTCCTACGATAAGGACGTTGGCGTTGGTCTTTGCCACCTTGTGGATGAGTTCCTTTACCTGCATTATCTGCCTGCTTTTGCCAATTATTGGGTCTTGGTCTTCTTCTTTTCTTGACCTTATGGTCTCCCTTAGGGCTTTTTCTACTGTTGTCAAAAGCCTATCCATAGAAAAGGGTTTTTCAAGAAAGTCGTATGCACCTTCCTTTATTGACCTGACCGCATGCTCTGTCTTGCCATGACCTGTTATGACTATAATGGCAGAACCTGGGAGTTTTTCCTTCAGGTAAGAAATATATTCAAGCCCATTACCGTCAGGAAGCCAAAGGTCCAAGAGCACACAATGAAAGTAAAAACGCTCTACCTTTTCCCTCATGGACTTTATACTGTCCGCAGTGGATACACTGTAGCCTTCCTCTTCAAGGATACTCCTTAGGGTTTCTCTTATACCCTTTTCGTCATCCACCACCAATATGTTAGCCTGCATAGGTTATAATTTAACAGCAAGGAAAGGTAAAATACGAAAAAAGCTATCATAATGGTGGTCCTAATCTCTTTGCTAATCTTCGGTGCGTGGTTCTTTGTAAGTCCATACATAACCCTTAAAAGGTTCGGCTCTGCTCTTGAAAGGGGTGATGCCAATGAGGTATCCAGATATGTAGAGTATCAAGCCCTGAGGGAAGACCTTAAAATAAAGACCCTTTTAGCCAAAGAGGTGGCTAAGGAGGTAGATACGGAAGAGGTTGGTTTTTCGCCTTAGCCCTTGGAAGCCTGTTGATAGACCCTTTTGTGGAAATGGCAGTCTCACCAGAGGGAGGTGCATACATAATGGAAAAGGGATGCATGCTCACAGAAGAAGTAGTAATGCAAAACTTAGAAGCTAAGGAAGAAAAGCCAAAGGGTATGAAAATAGCCACAGACAACACAAATGCAGATACAAAAGAAGAGCTTGAAACAAGTGCAAGCTACAAAGGCATAAATACTTTTGTATATCAAATAAGGGATAAAAGCTCCAAAGAGGGTATAGACCTTATCTTTGAAAGAAGAGGCTTAGCAGATTGGAAACTGGTAGGCATGGATTTTCACTTCAAGGAATAGCTATGTCGGTAAATATGTAGCTCCTTAATCTTCCTGCAAGCCTGCTGGCAGGAATGTCTTCTCCTTTGAGAATAGCTTCAAGGGCTTGCCTTTTTTCCTCGCCTTTTAGGAAAAAGATAAGGACACAGGACTCGTTGAGATACTCTTCTTTGAGAGATAGCCTAAGAAGTCCATCGGGAGACCTGCTTATGCAAACTTTTGGACTTACATCTTCACACTCCACGCCCGGAAACAAGGAGGCGGTATGCCCGTCCGCACCCACACCAAGAAGTGCTATATGTAGCCTGTCTGGAAGTTGAAAACTGTAATCCATCGCACACTCCTCTGGTGGCATCTCCGTCTTAAAAAAGGCAAGCCTACCTCTACTACCTATCGCCTCCTTTACCACCCTATAGTTGCTAAGCTCAGAAGACAGAGGCACATATCTCTCATCACTAAGATAAAACCTAAGCCTATCCCAAGGTAGCCTTTGAGAAGAAAGCATCCTGTAAAGCTCTATAGGAGTTTTCCCACCTGCAAGAGCAACATGGCAGACCCTTTCCCTTTTGAGAAATAGACTAAAGAGTCTAAGAAGAAACTTAAGCAGAAGCCCATCCACCTGTGGAGAAAAAAAGAGAATTTTGTTATTCACCTTCCGCATGGTATGGTATAATTATAAGCAGAAAGGCTTTTGGGGAGCATTTGCTCCCATGACATTTTGGCAACTGAATAGGGCTTTGGGTTTTTGAGAGCAAGGGGATAGTATTCACTCAAGAGGTTTGAGAAGTCCCTCCTCGTCAACTTCCATTATGGCGGTCTTTTGCCTTAGCTCCTCCAACTCCTTTAACTTTTTGGCTATTAGCTCTCCCATTGAGGTGTTCCTTTTTATGCTTTCTATACGCAGGCTCTCCCAAAGGTCGTAAGGTAGGATGATAGTGGTTTTCTTGAATTTTTGCCTTTTGTGAGCCTTGTCTTTCATAGCTTATATTATGCCATATGACCGTATGACCATAACGCCGTAAAAACATAAATACGGTTTTACGGTAATACGGCGTATGCCTCAAAGCCTTGTCTCTCAAGGGTTTAAATTTGACAATACCATACTCAACCTTGCAGGACCTGA
>JAXSOX010000075.1:0-7958 GCA_037926525.1 Aquificaceae bacterium
CGCAAAGACAAAAACTTTGCGGATTTTGGCGTATGCCTTTACTGACCGGGGACTTGAATCACAATAAACTCCGCCCTTCTGTTGGTAAACCTTCCTATGGGAGTGGTGTTATCCGCTATGTATCTTTCTTTTCCAAAGCCTGCAACTTCTATCCTGTCCGCAGGTATACCAGCCCTTACAAGATAGTCTTTTACCGCCTGAGCCCTTCTTAAGGCGAGCCTATCGTTGTATGCCTTTGAGCCTATATTATCTGTAAAGCCTTCTATCCTTACCCTTACATTTGGATTTTCCTTAAGCACCTTTACCACCTCGTTAAGGAGTGGGATATATTCCTTCTTTATGTTGGATTTGTTAAAATCAAAGTGAACCCTTGCAGTTACCATAAGAGGTTCTTCACTAGTCTGAGTAGGAGTAGGTGAGGGTTTTGTAGCAGGCTCTTCAACCTTTGCAAGCTCTGGAACAAAGGGCTTGCCTGTATAGCACTCAAGGTTTCCCTCTTTTGCTATATTGACCTTTTCAGTGGCACTGTTTATTTCTGCTTGAGCCTTTGAGTAAAAGTCTACAAGCCTTGTAATATGAGGTCTGGGTTTTGAAAGCTCATAAACCATGGCATCATAATATACTTCCGCCCTTGCAAGCTCAGCAGGAGCACAGCTTAGAGCTTTGTTTTCTCTGATATACTCCAAGCCCGCATTAAGAGAGCTTATATCAAGCCCAAGAGCCCTTTGGTATTCTACCGTATTTGCATTAACCTGCGTTATGAACTCTATGTGGTCAAGCTCTAACTTACCTGAGCCAGCCTTAGAGAGAGCATTAAAGCTCTTTATCATAAATACCCTTGAGCCTACTTCATCCATCTCAGAAGCCAGTATTTTAGCCACATCTCTGTTTGCCTTTGCCTTTTCAAAATGATAAGGGTTTTTCTTGTCCACCTCTTCCCTCTTTGCGAGCTCAATACCTTTTTGAACCTGATTTAGACCCTCAAGAAGCCTCATGTTAGAAAAGTCCTGTGCAAAAAGGACAGTAGAGCTTGCTACCAAAAGCACAAACCTTTTCATGCCTTCCCTCCGTTCTTTTTTATTCTACAATAAAATTTTACGCTATGAGGGCAGTCCTGCAAAGAGTAAAGCAGTCTAAGGTTTTTGTGGATGGTGTAGAGGTGGCGAGCATAGGAGAGGGGTTAAATATCCTTTTAGGTGTAGGTGTTGGGGATACAGAGGAGGATGTGAAAAAGCTTGTAGAAAAAACGGTAAACCTCCGAATATTTGAAGACAGCTCTGGAAAGTTTAACCTCTCTATTCTTGATGTGAAGGGGTCTGCCCTTGTGGTTTCTCAATTTACTCTTTACGCTAACGTAAAAAAGGGTAGAAGACCAAGTTTTGAGTATGCGGAGAAGCCAGACAGAGCAAGGGAGCTTTATGAACTCTTTGTAAAGAAACTTTCAGAGTATGTGCCCACTCAATGTGGTGTATTTGGTGCTACAATGGAGGTGCATATAGTCAACTGGGGACCAGTAACTATAATTCTTGATAGTAAGGAACTTTAGAGCTCAATCTCTACCAGCATAGTAAAGGGTATAGCTATACCGCTTAAAAAAAGATGACCTGGCTTGAGATGGGGTAAAAGCCTCAACTGCTCTTCGGAAGGATGTTCAAAAAACTGAGATACCGCATTTATGTCGTTTTGGGTGATGAGCCTAAAGATTGCTTGAGTGTTAAGCTGTGAAAGCACATATTTGCTAAGGTTTGCAGGTCTTTGAGATACCGCCACAAGACCAATACCAAACTTTCTCCCCTCAAGGGCTATCCTTTTTGTCATTGTTATGGCAAAGTTTTCCCTACCTGTAGGCACATCAGTAGCTCCCCTTTCTGGAGCAAAGTTATGAGCTTCTTCAAGCACCACAAGTCTTCTCAGAGGATTGGACCTTGCCAAAGATAGGATTTCCCTAAGCACGAGCCCAGTTAGATTAAGACGCGTGTTGAGATTCACCACATCTTTGAGGTCTAATATAACCACATCCTTTGTGGAATTTAGAGCGTCCTCCAGCAGTCTAAAGACTTCTGGTTGATTCTGAAGTGCCTCTTGCCCCATATCCTTTGAGACCATTTGGAGTATCTCAAGCACTTCCCTTCTTAGTCCTCCCCTTGAAGCATCAAGCAGTATGTCCCCCAGTCCCTTTTCCCTATAGGTGGATAGCATAAGGTCAGGCTTTAGAGATGCCCTCAGCTGAGAAAAAAAGGCTTTTTCTTCCTCATGCCTCTCATAAAGGTTAAAACCATACTCCCTAAATAGTTCTTTTATATCCTCTATCCAGATAGGAAGTAAAGTGTAGGGCAGGCTTACATGGTGCACCCTGTCTTCGTCAATTCTCAGCTTCTGTTTGTATTCTCCAAAAAGGTCAAAGATGAGGGTTTTGCATGTGCCCTGTGGGATGTTTTCCACGAACCTAACTACAAAGGTAGTTTTACCAGAACCGGTGGTCCCAAGAACAGCCATATGCATACCACTTATCTTTGCAAGGTCCAAGTATACAGAAACTCCCTTACCTACAAGCTTTCCTACTTTTACAGGCAGGTCCATTGAATAACCAGAGAGGTTTGTTTTCATTACTTTATGTAAAGCCTCATCCTCTTCTTTAACGGGTAGAAGCTGGTCTCCCGGTAAAAGACCAAAGATAGGTGTGGTAAAGTATCCTTCTTTTTCCTCTATCAACTCAAAAAGTACTTTGACCTTCCCTACAAGGATAGATTTTTTGAGTAGTGTCTTATAGTAGGCAAGGAGCCAGCTCTTGCTTCCAGAAAGTCCTTCTATAGAGTCTTGTAGGTTGAGCTGAGTGTATACCTTTGTGAGCTTGCATAGGAGTTTTCTCCTTCCACTTTTTGCCCAGAGAAAGGACTGCTCTGGAAGGTTTTCAAAAAGAAGAACCATAGCTTCCACAGAAGACTCCAAGGACATAACAACCGCTACCGCATCCTTAGATAGCCTTACAGACTCTTTTTTGTAATCCTCAAATAGCTCAAGGGTCTTCTTAACCTCCTCCCCTCGTAGGGAAATCATCACTTCCAAATTACCCTCTTCCTCAAACCCCGCCCTTGTGAGGTTTGCAGAGCCTATAAATGCTACCTTTTCATCTATTATTATTATCTTTGCGTGAAGCAGTTCATTTATGTATATATCCGCACCATACCTTTCTAACACTCTAAAAGTTCCTTCACCAGTTATATTGAGGTCTTTTAAGTTCCCTACCCGAAGTATAACTTCAAGTTTTACATCATTGGAAAGTCTTTCAAATATCTTTTCCAATATACATTGGTCAATCCAAGGAGAAGCTATCTTAAGGCTTTTCTCAGCCTTTGATACTTCCTCCCCTATAAACTCAAGGAAGTTCTTCATGCTGAAACTCCACCCAGTTTTTAAAGACCCTTGCCAGTTCAAAAACCCTACTCCTTAAGGCTTCAAGAGTTTGTGTGTTCTCCACTATAAAGTGAGCGTATTTTTTCTTCTCTTCTGGAGGCATCTGGTTTGCCCATCTTCTTTCAAAGTCCTCTGGGCTATAACCAGCTTTCAAGGCTCGCTCTCTACAAAGTTGGTAGGGAGCATAAACAAGTAGGGTTATATGATAGTTTCTATATGTCCCCTTCTCTATAAGTAGGCTCGCCTCCACAACCACAATGCTTTTTTGAGGAAGCCTTCTAAACTCCTCATCAAGCCTTCTGTAGAGTTCACTATGAGTTATACTTTCCAACAGTCTTAGGCTCTGTGGGTCTGAGAAAACTATCTGTGCGAGTGTTTTTCTGTCAATGTTTCCCTCCCTGTCAAGCACCCTATCACCAAAAGCCTCTACCACCTTTCTGTAGACTTCACCCTTCTCTTCGTAAAAGGACCTTATTATTCTGTCCGCATCAAGGACATGAAAGCCAGCTTCTTGAAAGAACCTTCCTACAGTGGATTTACCAGAACCAAGATTTCCCGTTAAGGCTATCTTTAACATTAAGAGATATTTTAAACGGAGGTGTGTCATGAAAAAGTTTTATATATCCCTTTTGCTTGTAAGCCTTGGCTTTGCCTCAGAGGGAGAGCTTATCTTTAAAAATTCCTGTATGAGATGTCATACGGACAAGGATAGGAAACCTTTGAGCTATTTGAAGGAGAAGTATAAGGGCAAGCCTGAGGCGGTTATGGAGCTTGCTAAAAGATGTCCATGGGGTCAAGGTTTGTCGGATATGGAAATAGAGCTCGTAAGCAAGTGGCTTGCGGGCGTAAATACGCGTTAAAATATTCCCATGCTTACACCTTATGAAGAGGCTTTGGAATCCTTGCTTGAAAGGGTTGATAGACTACCTACAGAAAAGGTTATTCTGTGGGATGCCATAGGCAGAGTTGTGGCGGAGGATGTGTTTGCGGACAGGGACAGCCCAGCCTTTGACAATTCAGCAATGGACGGCTATGCGGTTGTTTCTCAAGACCTTGAAGAAATTCCAGCAAAGCTAAAGGTGGTGGGGGAAGTCTCTGCAGGTAGCGAGTTTTCTGGAAGATTGGAAAGGGGGCAAGCCATAAGGATATTCACGGGTGCACCTATTCCGGTGGGTGCAAATGCGGTTGTGCCTGTGGAATACACAAAACTTGAAGGCGAATATGTGCTCATAGAAAGGTCTTTCAAAGAGGGTGCTAACATAAGGAGAAGGGGAGAAGAAATAAAGGCGGGAGAACTTATTCTCAAGAAGGGCACGAGGATAAGGGGCTATGAGGTAGGTCTGCTTGCTTTTGCCAACAAGGTCTTTGTGGAAGTGTATCAAAAGCCAAGAGTAGCGGTGCTTTCCACTGGCGACGAGATAAAAGAGCCAGGAGAACCCATAGAAAAGCCATCACAGATAAGGAGCACAAACAATCACCTTCTGTATGCAAGGGCAAGGGAACTCGGTTGTGAAGTGCACCAGTTGGGGATAATAGGGGATGAACCCGAGAGTATAAAGGAGGTCCTCCAAAGGGTGGAAGATTACGATGTCTTTATTACCACAGGAGGGGTCTCCGCAGGAGAGAAGGATTTTGTCCATAAGTTGGTAAAGGATATGGGTTTTGAGGTGGTCTTCCACAAGCTAAGGATAAAGCCTGCAAAACCTGTGCTTTTTGCCAAAAAAGGAAAGACCCTCTTCTTTGGTCTGCCGGGCAATCCTGTATCCTGTGCTATGGCTTTTGATATGCTTGTTAAACCAGCCCTTTTGAAAATGCAGGGAGTAGAAGAACATAGACCCAAGTTTCTAAAGGCAGAGCTTCTTAGGGATTTTTCAAGGAAGGATGCGGAAAGAAGAGAGTTCGTAAGAGCGAGGTATGTGGAGAAGGATGGTAGGCTATTTTGCGATTACTCTCCCAAAACTCAGTCTCACATGCTTACCTCATATGTGGATGCTAACTGTTATATGGTAGTATACGAAGGGGTGCATGAACTAAAGGCAGGTCAACAGGTGGATATTGTGCCTTTTGATTGGTAGTTAACTATATCCTATAGCCTCCACTAAGCTATCCATCTCCTCTTTTGTCCTCTTTTCAGTAATGGCAAAGAGTAGGGTCTTGTGGTATCCAAACCCTTCCAAAGGCACGCCAGCAAGAAAACCTGCCTTCAAAGCCCTTTGATAAAGCTCCTCCGCCCTTTCATGTCTTAGTGGAAACTCCCAAAGGTGCTTTCCCTTGTAGACTTCCTCAAAGCCTATTTCAAGAAGCCTTCTTTTGAGATATAAAGCCTTTGATAGGCTCTGCTTGGCTACCTCTCTCATACCCTCCTTTCCGAGCAAGACCATATATAGCAGGTTTGCTAAGGCTATAAGGTTTTGGTTGGTGCATATGTTGGAGGTCGCCCTTTCTCTTCTTATGTGCTGTTCCCTTGTTTGTAGCACCAAGGTAAAGGCTCTTTTGCCCTCTATGTCTTCTGCCATACCCACAAGCCTTCCGGGCATCTTCCTGAGATGCTCTGACTTTGCCGCAAAAAAGCCCGCATAGGGTCCTCCAAAGTTCATAGGCACGCCCATCTGCTGACCTTCTCCCACCACAATGTCCACACCAAACTCACCAGGAGGCTTAAGAATTGCCAAGGCTATAGGGTCTGCAACTACTACAATGGGGACTTCATACTTCTTTGAAAGACTTACCATTTCTCCAAGAGGTTCCACAAAACCCATAAAGTTAGGATACTGCACCGCCAAGGCGTGTGCTTCTCCATCCTTTAGCAAACCCTCAAGCCTCTCAAGGTCTGTATAGCCCTCTTGAGTAAGCGAACATATTTCAATCTCATCCATGTAGCCTCTTAGGTATGTATTTACCACTCTTCTATAGAGGGGGTTTACTCCCTCGCTTAAGACTACCCTTTTACCCCTGCCCCTTATAGCCCTTGCCATTAGGACAGCTTCCGCTAATGCGGATGCCCCATCATACATGCTTGCGTTGGCGACTTCCATACCTGTGAGCTCACAAATTAGTGTTTGGTATTCAAAGAGTGCTTGAAGCGTCCCTTGAGAAACCTCTGGCTGGTAAGGAGTATACGCAGTAAGAAACTCGCCTCTGTTAAGGACTTGCCATATTACCGACGGAATTATCCTATCGTAAGAGCCAAAGCCTGCAAAGGAAATAAGGGGTATGTTTTTCTTGCTTAGGTCTTTGAAGTATCTCCTTAGCTCCTCTTCGCTCTTTGGTGCTGGAAGCTCTGGCTTTGAAAGAAGCGATGGGTCTATGTGGGAGAAGAGTTCTTCAAGGCTTTCAAGACCAAGCTCTTTCAGAAGTCTTTGTGTCTCTTCCTTTGAGTGGGGAATGTACATTTACCTTTCCTTCTCTTCGTAGCCCAACTCCTCCTCTGGCAGAGCCTCAAGGGATTCTTCAAACCTCTCTTCCTCTTCCTCGGGTAGTTCCAGCTTTATGGTCTCTCCCTTCTCATCCTTTACTATCTCCACAAGAAGCTGTGCGTAGTCTTCCGCAGGCATAAGGTCTTCCACTTCCATAGGGTCAGAAAGCTCTATAACCGCAAGCCACCCATCCTCGTAAGGAGACTCGTTTATAAGATGTGGCTCATCACTTAGGGTTTCATTTACCTCCACCACAGTTCCAGAGAGGGGTGAGTATATAGGTGATACGCTCTTTACCGATTCTACGTTGGCAATGGTATCACCAGCTTCGTAGGTTTCTCCCACTTGAGGAAGGTCCACATAGACCACATCTCCAAGCTCCTTTTGGGCGTAATCCGTTATACCTATCCAAGCCTTGTTTCCCTTTACAAGAGCCCATTCGTGGTCTTTTGTGTAATACCTGTCTGTCTTTACCACATACTTACCAACAAGTATCTCATCCATCGCTTTCCTCCTTAAAGAGTTTCATATTGTATACCATACTCCTGCTTAACCTTTTCCATTACCGCAGTTAGCTCTTTTTCCTCTCCCAAAAAGCCTTCCAAAGTCCTTATAAGATAATCAAGGTCTATCAATCTCACAAGTGCAATACCTTTCCATTTACCATTTTCTGAATATAGTGCGTTTTGTCTTCTTTTGGCAATGAATTCCTTAAGTTTATCCAAACTTATTACCTGAGAAGGGTCAAGCACAAGCACATCGTTGCCCCTTAGTTTCCTAAGCCCTTTATATAGCCCATAGAGAAATGTCCCCCTATCGTTTCTTATAAAAACAAGGTCTGGAAATTTGTCTATAAAATCCTTCATCTCTGTGGTTATTACCGCATAAAGGCTGTCTGGTCCTATGAGTTTCTTTAGGATATTTACCTTGTCTACAACCCTTTGCAGAAGGTCTCTTTCCTGAAGCAGTTTTGAGTAAAAGACTATAAGCACCTTCATCTTGCTATAATATTATAAGCCTTTACGGAGGTAGAAATGTCAAAGATAAGAGTAGCAATAGCAGGCGTAGGAAACTGTGCCAGTAGCCTTATTCAAGGCATTTATTACTACGCAAAGCACAGAGATGATG
>JAXSOX010000076.1:0-7922 GCA_037926525.1 Aquificaceae bacterium
TCGGGACCATAGCGGAGGGGAAACACCCGGTTTCCATTCCGAACCCGGCAGTTAAGCCCTCCAGCGCCGATGATACTGTGCGGGGCGAACCGCACGGGAAAGTAGGTCGTCCCGGGGGTTTATAAACCCTCTTCAAGATATGCCTTTAAAACCATTTTAAACAACTTGCGGTGGTTCTTATATCTAAGGTGTAAAAGTTCATGAACTATTATCTTGTCTAACTCCTCTCTATCCATCTCAAGCACGCAAGGGTCAAAGGATATTATACCCTTGCTTGAACAACTTGCCAGCTTGTTTTTCATAGGTCTTATGTGTATGCTTCTGAGCTTTTGGGAAACACCTATCTTTTGAGCCCATAACCTCACTCTATCTTTAAAATCTTTAGCTTTCATAAATTCTCAAATTATCAAGCAGTTTTATAACTATATCTAATGCCTTTCCCCCGGCTTCTTCGTAAAGCAAAGAAACTATGCGTAGTTTTAATAACCTTTCTTGTTCCTTGCTCCTTTTCCAGTGAGGAAACTCCGAAATGGCTTTTTGCAACTCTTGTGCTTTTTCCTCTGGCTTTTTAAAGCCTTCTTCTTTGAGAAGCCAGTAAAGTGTAAACAGCTGAGTATCCATATTTTTTTCTGCTATCTCTCTTTCAGATTCCTCATATTCCTCATATATCTTCTCTATCTCTTGGAGTGTCTCCTGTGTGCTTTTTTGACCTCTTCTGTATTCTTCAATGATGTTTTCTAATCTATCTTTTAGCGAAGCCAAAAAGGGTTTTTTGGACTTTTCCCTTTCAAAAAGTTCCCTCAGGGCTTTTGATAGGTTATAGACCTTTTCTAAATCGCTTTCTCCTTTCCTTTTAATCTCCTCTAAAATATACTGATTTATTTCGTATACACTGGTAGCTTGCTGTATTTCTCCCTGTTTTGTGTAGCTTTTTACAAGCTCCTCTAATTTTTTGGTTAATTCATTGCTTATGCTCCTTTTTCCATCGTAATAACTTCTCAGTATCCTATATAGCCTTATTATTTTTTCCATTTTTCGCATGTAAGGTCTTAGAAAGGGGTCTGGTGAGAGTATGTTGTATATGTCTGTTAGCTCTTTGTATAGTTCATAAAAGCTCTTTCTTTTATCCTCTTCCCTGTATTCTTGGAGGGCTATCTCTATGAGCTTGTCTTCAGAAAGATAGTTTTCTGAAAGGATAGCCTTTAGTTCATCAAAGCCTTCGAGAGACATGAGTTTAGCAAATCTCTCTTTTAGTTTCTCAATGTCTTGGACTACTCCCTCTATGTCCATAGAATCAAAAGCCAAAGCCTTTTCAAGTTTTGAGAATATACCCACAAAGTCCACTATGAGACCTGAGGGTTTTCTTCTGCCTTCTTGGTCTTGGTAGGGTCTGTTTACTCTTGCGATGGTTTGCAAAAGCACGTGGTCTCTCATAGGTTTGTCTAAATACATACAATATAGCAAAGGAGCATCAAAGCCAGTAAGCAATTTGTTGGTGACTATGAGTATCTTGGGGTTTTCCTTTGGGTTCAAAAAAGCTCTTCTAATACGCTTTTCTTCCTCTTCTGTAAGATGGTATTTTCTCATAAAGTCTGGGTCTGAGTGGTGAGGGCTATATACTACCTTTGAGTATTCCTCTGGCAGGTATTTATCAAGCTCTTGTTTATACAAGGCACAGGCTTCTCTGTCTACCACTACCAAAAAAGCCTTGTAGCCAAGAGGTTCTACATAATCTCTGTAATGTTCAACCACATACTTGGCAACCTCTTCTATCCTGCTTGGACTTTTTAGGAGAGTTTTTAGCTTTACCGCTTTTTCAAGGATTCTATCAAGGTCTTCCACATCACTTAAGCCCTCTGCATCCTTGAGGTTTAGGAATTCCTCTTCAAGAGTTTTTTCATCCACCATAAGGTCGCTGGGTGCAAAGCTGTAATGTAGGGGCAAGGTGGTGCCTTCTGCAATAGACTCAGCTATGCTGTATTTATCAAGGTAGCCATGAGGTGGGTCATCCCTTCCAAAGATAACAAAGGTGCTTCTACCCTTGTCTATGGGTGTCCCAGTGAAACCTATAAAGGTAGCATTGGGCAAAGCACCCATAAGATAATTACCTAAAGCTCCAGAGGTAGTCCTGTGGGCTTCGTCAATTAGGACAAAGATGTTTTCCCTTGTGTTTATGTTTGCTTGCATGCCTTCAAACTTGTGAATAGTGGAGACTATTATGCCCCTCCTGTCCTCTTTGAGAAGCCTTCTAAGCCTTTCCTTTGAATCTGCAACTTCAACCTGAATACCCACAGAGCTAAGATTGGCAAATAGCTGACTTTCCAACTCAAGCCTATCCACTAACATAAGCACGGTGGGATTTTCAAAAATGGGGTTTTCTAAAAGCCTTTTTGCAGTGATTATCATAGTATAGGTTTTTCCAGAGCCTTGCGTATGCCATACAAGACCCCTCTTTTTCTCTGGGTCCTTTGCCCTTTGGATAACCTTTTCCACTGCACGCATCTGGTGGGGTCTAAGGATAACCTTCTGAAGTTGACTTTCCCTACGAGCAAAGAATATATATTCTGTAATTAACTTTACAATCCTCTCAGGTCTAAAGAAAGCCTTTACAAGTTCTTCGTATGTCTTGGCACTTTCATCCTTCCATTTATATAAACTCCTTGCACCCAAGCTCCAAGTTGCACCATACAAAAAGTCAAGTAAGTGCGTAAGCACAAAAGCCTGTTCAACTACCAAAAGCTCGGGCGTGTCTCTGTGATATCTACCAACCTGCTCCAAAGCTTCTTCCATAGCGTTTTCCTTGTGGGGTGCTTTGGCTTCCACAAAGACCAGAGGAATACCGTTTATGAAAAAGACCACATCTTGACGTATGGTTTTTGAACCGTTTGTAAAGTTAAACTCTTCTGTAGTATGAAAGGTGTTTCTGTGTATGTTTTGCGTATCTATTAACTTTATGTTTCTTTCTCTCTTTTCTTTTTCTATGTAGAGAGATTTCTCACCCTTTAAAAACTGCCAAGCGGTCATGTTTCCTTCTATGTCTGTCCTTAGGTTTTCAAGGTCTTTTATAATCTGATATGCATGGTCTTGGGATAAAAAGGGGTTAAGCTCTATTATTTTTGGGACAAAAACCTTATCAAGGATGCAATTGGTATTGTTTAGCCTGAGGCTTTGGACTTCTTCAACGCTCAAGTATTTCCAGCCAACTCCCTGTGCATATCTAATAAGAGGCTCTATAACTGCCCTCTTTTCTGAAAAGCTCATGGCAATTTCCCCCTATAGTTATTTTAATCCTCACTTTGTAGGTTTTGCCCATTTTGTGTTTTCCTCACCCTTATCTTACCGCTCATAAGGTGGTGAAGTAGGCTCTTAAATAAGTTCTGAAGTGCTTTCTTATACTCTTCCTCTTTTTGCAGTTTCTCGTCTATGGCTCTTAGGACTTCCGCTATGGCTTTTTGCTCTTCAAGGGGTGGGAGGGGGATGGGGATTTTTTTCATATTTTCTTGTGTAAGTTTCTGTCTCGTAGTGCCTGCAACATATCTTGATATGTCTTCGTAGATTAGATAGTAAAGCAAAAAATAGTTATTTGAATTTTGCTTAGCCTGTAAAATGTGAACATGATTATTAGCCCAGAACCTACCACGCATTATATACGCAGAACTTTCAAACCTTTTATAAAATCCGCCATCCTCAGCAAGTAGAACATACTCTCCGTCAAATATATAAGCGTCTATATAGTCAATTATTCCGTTTGCTCCACAGTAAGGGTAAGCACCTCTACGATGCTTTCGCTGTTGCTCGTTCAATGGAACTCTCTTTTTATCAAATATCTCCACCACATCTCCCAATCTCACCACATTCCAATGCTCTGGAATAAGCCCTATCTCTGTTTCCTTTAGTCTAACCTTATCAATCTCATCCACAGGCACATAGCCATAGGTGAATAGGTGCTTCATCATAGATTTTTTCAGCTCCTTGGTTGCCCTTATGACCTCTTCGGTCTTCTCTATTGCAAGCTGAACGCTACGCAAAACCTCCGCTATGGCTTTTTGTTCCTCAAGAGGTGGGAGGGGGATAAACTCATTTTTAAGAAAATCATTAAGTTTGAAATTTCTAATTCCAGTAGTTCTTTTCTCGTAAAGCAATGTTCTCCACATAGAATATAGCAACTGCCAATATCTGTAAAAATATTCAGGATTTACCATATTGCAGTCCACTTCAATTTTCTTAACAAAATTTGAAAAACTAACATAAGTGTCAAACTTATTTAACAAGCCCTCCGTTATATAAAGTATTCTTCCAGTTGGCTGCTTGGGACCACCGCCAGATATTTCTACTAATAAATCAGAGTTTTTAAGTTTTCTTCTCTCAAGACTTTTCCCTGATAAAAATCTGCGTGGTATTTTATTTATCAATCCTAAGCGTAAGTTATCAAAGTCTGTGCCTCTTAGAACATAAACCTCTATTAGACTATCCTTATATACATCCTCTCCCCAATCACCACCTATAACTTCTTTGCACACCTCCCCCAATCTCACCACCTTCCAATCAACAGGCAAAGGACCCAGCTCTGTGTCTTTGAAATCCCTCTCCTCGTAAAACTCAAAACCCATAGCAGAAAATTATAAAACTTTGGCTTTATATACCAAGCTCTTCCTTCAAAACTCTTGGAAGTATACACTGACCAGGTTAAATTCAAGAATAAGAGGTGGAAGATGGAAGTGTTTTTGAAAATCTCTCTGAAGGACTATGGAATAAAGGAGTTTGAGGATACAGGCACGATAATAATAGTAAAAAAAGGGCTATCTGGAAAGCCAGACTACTCTATAGAGGGGGGAGGTTTTGTGGTAGAGTTCAAAAATGGAGAGATATACATTATAGACATATACGACCCTGAGGTGGCGAGAAACTTCCGCGAAAAGCTATCTCTTAGCTATGTATAGTGTCCTCGGGCTTGACCTCGCAGGTAGTGAAAAGAGGAAAACGGGCTACGCCTACTGGGAAGGAAGTAGCCTAAGGGTGGGTGTGGTATATACAGACAGAGAGGTGCTTGAGCTTTCAGAGGGTTTTTCTCTGATAATGATAGATGCTCCGCTTTCCATACCTGCTGGAAGAAGTAGTCTTGAAGATAGAGGACCTCACTTAAGAGAGTGCGACCTTTTGTTGAAAAAACACGGGCATAGGTTTTTCCCCGTAACCTTGGGTCCTATGAGGATGCTAACCAAAAGGGCTATGAACTTGGCAAAAGCTATGAAGGAGAGAGGAGCAGAGGTTTTTGAAACCTTTCCCGGTGCTACCTATGACCTGCTGGGGCTTGACAGAAAGGATAGGAGTTTAATACTTAACTTCTATATGAAATTGCCTCTGGCACTTGAAGAAAGAGAATACTCGCAGGATGAGTTGGATGCGGTTGCCTGTTGGCTTGCGGGCATTTGTCATCTTATGGGCAAAAGCCTTGTATTCTCTGGCGTAGATGGACAGATAGTTGTTGCAAACAAGGAATGTGTTGATGGTCTTGACAAAAGATGAATTGCGAATTATTATCATTTACAAGGAGGTAAGGAATGGACAGAGTATATATCTTTGACACCACCCTCAGAGACGGAGAGCAGGCACCAGGCTTTTCCATGACCACAGAGGAGAAACTACAGATGGCACACCAGCTTGCAAGGCTTGGTGTGGACGTGATAGAAGCAGGCTTTGCGGCAGCATCAAAGGGGGACTTTGAGGCGGTAAACCTCATAGCCCAAGAGGTAAAGGGACCAATAATATGTTCCCTTGCAAGGGCTTTAGAGAGGGACATAGAGCTTGCAGGACAAGCACTTGAGCCTGCGGATAGAAAAAGAATTCACACCTTCATAGCCACCTCGGAGATACATATGAAGTATAAGCTACGCATGTCTCCGGAGGATGTCTTAGAAAGGGCAAAAAGGGCGGTAGAATACGCAAGGAGGTTTACCGACGATGTGGAGTTCTCTTGCGAAGATGCTACCAGAAGTCAAAGGGATTTTCTGTATAAGGTAATAGAAACTGCCATAAGGGCTGGTGCTACCGTTATAAACATACCAGATACGGTGGGATATACGGTTCCGGAGGAGTTTGCTGACCTCATAGAGGGTATAAGAAACAACGTTCCTAACATTGACAAGGCAATAATAAGTGTCCACTGTCATGACGACCTTGGAATGGCAGTTGCCAACTCCCTCATGGCAGTAAAGCACGGAGCAAGACAGGTGGAATGCACCATAAATGGTATAGGTGAGAGGGCAGGAAACGCAGCCTTGGAAGAGATAGTTATGGCTCTAAGGGTTCGCAAGGACTTCTTTGGAGGTCTATACACAAACATAAATACCAAAGAGCTGTATAGGACAAGCAGGCTCTTGTGTAGGATTACAGGCAGTTTTGTTCAGCCAAATAAGGCTGTAGTAGGTGATAACGCCTTTGCTCACGAGTCTGGTATTCATCAACATGGTGTGCTATCAAACCCCCTCACCTACGAGATTATGTCCCCAGAGGACGTAGGCTTTCCATCAACGCGCATAATCCTCGGAAAGCACTCAGGCAGGCACGCCCTAAAGAGCAAGCTAAGGGAAATGGGTTTTGAGTTCTCAGAGGAAGACTTGGACAGGGTTTTTGAGAAATTCAAAGCTCTTGCGGACAAGAAGAAGGAAGTCTACGAAGAGGACATAGAAGCACTGGTCTACGAGGAATTTGTAAAGCATGAAGAGGAAGAGCCCATAAGGGTTATCCACTATCAAGTTCAAACAGGAGACAAACTCTTACCTACAGCCACCGTGGTGCTGACCTTTAAGGGAGAGGAAAGAACCGCTACCTCTACTGGTAATGGACCTGTAGACGCCATAATAAGAGCAATACAGAAAGCTCTCGGTGTAGAACCTAAGCTCTTGGACTTTTCTATCAAAGCACTAACTCCTAACACGGACGCTCAGGCGGAGTCAAGGCTTGTGATAGAGCTTGAGGGAGTTAAGGCAAGCGGAAGAGGTGTGGACGTGGATATAATAAGAGCGAGCGTAAGCGGTTTTGTGGATGCACTCAACAGGGCTATGATGAGGAAAAGCTACATAGTTTCAAGGGAAAGCCTAAGAAGGGAAGGCACAGTTTGAAATTTTAGAACTTTTTTATCCTTAATGCCCTACCAGTCCTAATGGTTAATGGAAAGGCTCTGCGTATAGGTAAACACATCCCCACTACCGGAGCCCTTAGGGAAATACTAACTAACGTAAACCCTTAGCCCTTCTCCCTCTTCTACTTTTCCTATGACCCACACCCTTAAGCCCAAGTTCTCCGCTTCTTTCTTAAATGTTTCTTCCTTATCCTCTGGAAATGTAAAAAGCAAACCCCCTGAGGTTACAGGGTCTGTAAGCAGTAAAATTTGCCACCACTCAAGCCCTTCGTTTAGGGTCCTGTCCCTTACAAAGTTGTAGTTATCAAGAGCACCTTTTGGATATATCTTTTGCCTTATTAGAAAAACAGACTCTTCGTATATGGGAACCTTAGAAAAGTCTATGGCGAGCCTTACATTGGACTTTGTCGCTATGTTCATGGAATGACCCAAGAGACCAAAACCCGTCACATCAGTGCAGGCACTTGCCTCTACAGCCTTTGCAAGCTCAGAAGCCTTTTCGTTTAACATAAGCATATATCCTATGGCATCGCCTATATCCCTCTCGCTAATCTTTCCTTCCTTTATCCCCTTCGTAAGCACACCCACACCCACAGGTTTTGTGAGAGCTATAAGGTCTCCGGGCTTAGCTCCTTCTTGGGTAAAGTATCTTCCATTCTCGCATACACCCATGACCGCAAGACCAAACTTTGGCTCTTTGTCGTCAATGGTATGTCCACCCAGAAGAACAGTTCTTGCCTCTCTCAGCTTATCCGCACACCCCCTCCTAACTTCCTTAAGA
>JAXSOX010000077.1:0-7697 GCA_037926525.1 Aquificaceae bacterium
TTGCAAGTTTTTTGATAGCTATTTCTCAAAAACTTAAGGAATATTCAGAGGCTTTTATTGGACTTTTGTATGCCTTGGGCTTTTCCTTGACGGTTTTGCTACTTTCCATGTCCTCTCATGGCATGGAAGAGCTAAAAAAACTAACCGCCAGCGATATTCTCTTTGTTAGTATGGAGGAGGTAATAAAAACCGCAGGTATATATACGGTTTTAGGAATCCTCCTGTATCTGAGAAGGTATATCAGTGGTATACTTCGTGAACTTTCCTTTTTTGCTCTCTTTTCCATAACCCTTGCCAGCTCTGTAAAACTCGCAGGGGTGCTTGTGGTGTTTTCTCTGCTTGTCTCTCCTGCCCTCGTTTCCCTACTGCTTGGTCGTGGTCTTGTCTTTGCGTGGATTTGGGGAAGTTTTTGGAGCTTTTTGGCTATAGCTCTTTCCTTCTGGCTTGACCTTCCCACAGGCTACAGCCTTGTGTTTTTGCAAGCTCTGGTGGGTCTTATGACCTTCTTTTACAAGCTACTTGTTAGTAGCTACTTCCATGCAGGTTCATAAAGCCAGAAATACTCTTCCCTTTCTGGTCCTGTGGAGAGCATAACCACCGGCACTTTAAGGTATTCTTGGATGAAATCAATATACTCCAAAGCCTCCGAGGGCATAGTAGATAAACTTCTTGCACCTCTCGTATCCTTGAGCCATCCTTTAAAGGTCTTATAAACAGGCTTTACTCTTTGAAGAAGACTTAAGCTCGCAGGAAAGTGGTCTATCCTTTTGCCGTCCACCTCGTAAGCCACACAGACCTTTATCTCCTCAAAGGCATCCAAAACATCAAGCTTTGTTATTATAATGCCATCAAGACCATTTACCTCCACCGCATGCCTTAGAGCAACAAGGTCAAGCCATCCACAGCGTCTTGGTCTTCCTGTGGTTGCTCCGTATTCTCCACCCCTTTCCCTGAGGAGCTCACCTGTGGCATCTTTTAGCTCTGTAGGGAAAGGACCTTCTCCTACCCTCGTGGTGTAGGCTTTTGATACCGCCCAAAAGTTTGCCTCTGAGAAATACTTTGGTGGAAGCCCCGTGCCGTTGGAAAGTCCAAGTGCAGAAGCGTTGGAAGAGGTCACGTAAGGATAAGTTCCCATATCTATGTCAAGCATTGTGCCCTGTGCACCTTCAAAAAGCACCCTTCCTCTAAAGTCCAAAATTAGCCTTGTGGTGTCTATAACCCTTTCCTTGACCCTTTTATAATGCTCCATAGTTTTTTCAAAAACCTCTTGTGCATCCAACCTGTGGTTTTCACAGTATACCTTTTCGCATAGGTCGGAGACAAACTCAATGTTTTCCTTTATAAGCTGGTAGGTCCTGTCTGGGTCTTCAAGGTCGCAGACCCTTATACCCTTCCTGCCATACTTAAACATATAAGAAGGTCCTATACCCCTTAGAGTAGTCCCTATTTTGCCCTTTTTCTCAAAGAGAGAGTCAAGGACTTTATGGTAAGGAAGCACAATATGTGCCCTATCGCTTATGTATATCCTATCCCATACTTTCAATCCCTTCTTTTCAAGCTCTTCTATCTCCTTTACCAAAAGCTCTAAGTCTACCACCATACCCTGAGCGACCACGCCTATGGCTTGCTCGTGAAGTATACCAGTGGGTAGCAAGTGTAGGACGAATTTCTCTCCTCCTACCATTACTGTATGACCTGCGTTGCTCCCACCCTGATACCTCACCACCATGTCAAAGTCCGCAGAGAGCAGGTCTACCACCTTGCCTTTTCCTTCGTCACCCCACTGAGCACCCAGTATAACAAGGTCTTTTTTCATCCCACCGCTCCTTGAAGCTCTTCTACCTTTTCCCTGATAGCTTTGAGCAGTTCTCCTATCCCCCACCCCTTTACCGCAGAGACCACCACAGACCTACTTTCCATAAAGGCAGGCTCTGTGAGATACTTTATGTCTTCTTCCTTTTCTACCACCTTGTCCGCCTTGTTGAAAACGTATATTACAGGCTTTTCCTCTGCAGATAGGTCCTTTAGTATTTGCTTGACCACTTTGACCTTTTCAAGCCAATTTTTGTCTGAGATATCTATCACATGCAAAATTATGTCCGCCTCTTGAACCTCTTCTAAGGTAGCCTTAAAGGACTCTATAAGCTCAGGTGGTAGCTTTCTTATAAAACCTACCGTGTCCGTGATAAGGACCTTTATGTCTGGGAAGAGAAACCTTGCAGAGGTGGTAGTATCAAGGGTGGCAAAGGGCATATCCGCAATCAGGGTTTCTCTGCCTGTTAGGCTTTTCATAAGGCTGGACTTTCCCACGTTAGTGTAGCCCACCAATGCTACCTTTACCACCTTTAGGTCTCCCGAGCTTTCCCTTCTTTTTCTCTGCTCCCTTCTTTGCCTTTTTATGTCCTCAAGCTCCTCCTTTATTTGCTGTATCCTCTTCTTTATCCACCTTCTCCTTATTTCTGCCTCTTGCTCACCAGGACCCCTTGTTCCAACACCACCACCAAGCCTTGAAAGTTCCTTACCTTTTCCATAGAGCCTTGGAAGCTCGTAAGTGAGTTTAGCCAACTCCACCTGTAGCTTAGCAGTCTTTGACCTCACCCTACGAGAAAAAATCTCCAACACCAAGTCCGCCCTATCCATTATCCTTTTGCCTATAGCCTTCTCAAGGTTTGCCACCTGAGAGGGACTAAGAAAGGCATCAAATATAACCGCATCTGCGCCAGTTCCCTCCGCCACCTGTCTTATCTCCTCCACTTTGCCCGCACCCACGTAGTATTTCGGGTCTGGATGGCTTTTCCTCTGAGTTATGTATCCAAGACAATGACCCCCTAAGGCTTTAAGGAGTTCCTTTAACTCCTGGAGGGATTCTTTGCTCTCTTGCTTGCTGTTTTCTATAAGGCTTACAAGAATGCTTTTCATTAACCCCCTTGCACTATGGTGCTTATGGCATGCTTGTATATAAGGTTAGGCTCACCCTCTACCTCAAGTAAGAGGGTATACTTATCGTGGTCAAGCACCTTGCCCGTTATCCTGTTTCCTCTGGTAAGGAAAACTGTTACCGTAACTCCTTTCTTTTTAAGCTCCTCTATGTATTCGTCCTGCACGTTTGTATTCTTCTCCATAAACATCCTATCCAACCTCCAATATAAATTATATAAACTTTTTGCATCAGTCAAGATACGTAAGTGCTATAATATAAGAGGGAGGTAAGAATGCTACTTATTATAGTCCTTACACCTTTACTCCTCTTGGTAAATGGCTGGGCTCTTTCTCCACTGGGTTGTCTGAAAAGGCTTGAGGCTATGGAATATCAATCCGCAATAGTATACGGCGATAGGCTAATTAAAAGCGGAAACAGAGATTACACCACCTATCTATGTATAGGGAGAGCTCATCTTGAACTACGAAATTATACTTTGGCTATAGACTATCTTGAAAGGGCATATAACAGAGCAAGAGATGAAACGGAAAAAGTGCTATCCGCTTTCTATTTAGGTAGTGCATATGAGGGAATTGGCAACTATGCAAAAGCTATAAACATTTATAGAAGTGCATTGCAAAATGCAGAAAGGATAAGCCAAAGTATATATATCTCTCTTATGTTTAGACTTGCTGAGGCTTACGAGAGGACAAATAACTTAGAGGATGCACTAAAAACTTACTTAAGTATTGAGAACATATCCCTATCAGATAGAGACAAGCTCGTAGTTTTAGAGAAAATAGGTGATATTATGTTAAAAAAGAGGGACTACAGTATGGCTACAAAGGCATATGATGGAGCTCTTTTAGTTGCAAGCTCTTTAAATGACATCCTTTCTCTAAGTAGGATAAGCACGAAGCTGGGTGATATAAGTATGGAGCTTAAGAACTATGACAAGGCACTGAAGCAATACGAACAGGCAATAAACTATGCAAGGTCTACGGGAAACAGGAGGGTAGAAGCGTCTTTGTATGAGAAAATTGCGGTAGCATACACTATGAAGAATGACTTTACAGAAGCACTAAACTCCTACCAAAGAGCTGTAGAGCTCTACGGGGTTATAGGAGACCGCAACAATCAAATAAGAGTCCAAGAAAGGCTTGAAGTGTTGAGAAGGCTATTTGAAATTAGAAGAGATATATGATTCTAAACTTAGCCTTAGCTCAGATAAACCCTCTTTTGGGCTCTGTAGAAGCTAACATAAGTAAGATAAAGCTACTCTCAGAACAGGCTCAAGACATAGCTCATATGGTCATATTCCCAGAGCTTGCCCTATGTGGCTATCCTCCAGAGGACTTGCTTTTGAGGTATGACTTTATAGAAAGGTGTATGCTTTCTCTTGAGGAGCTTGTGGAGTTTTCCAAAAACTTATCTTCGGTGCTTGTTTTTGGCATGCCATATTACGATGGAGACTTATATAACGCCCTTGTGGTGGTAGCAGAAGGTAAAATCCTCGGAGTCTATAAAAAGACCTTTTTGCCTAACTACTCGGTCTTTGACGAAAAGAGATATTTTAGGTCTGGTAGAGAACCTTTGGTGGTTGAGATAGGAGGAGTAAAGGTTGGCTTTTCTGTGTGTGAAGATATCTGGCATCCCGACGGGTGGGAAAGGTTCTATGCCCTTTCAGGTTGTGAGGTGCTGGTGAACATAAACGCATCCCCCTACTACAAAGGTAAGTATGAGTTTAAAGAAAACTTTCTAAGAGCAAGGGCTCAGGACAACATAGCCTATGTGGTCTATGTAAACATGGTGGGAGGACAGGATGAGCTGGTTTTTGATGGCAGGAGTATGGTGATAGACCCAGAGGGTAAGGTTATTGCAAGGGCAAAGGCTTTTGAGGAAGACCTGCTTTTTGTAAGTATTGAGGTGGAAAGGGTCAAAAGGAAAAGGCTCTTGGACTTAAGACTAAGGGAAAAGGGAGTGGACAATCCAAGTGTGAATGCTTTTATACCTGCTCAGGAAAAAGCTCTGTGTGAAGTTAGAGTGGAAGTAAGTCCAAGGGATGAAGAGGAGGTCTACAAGGCTCTCCTTTTAGCCATAAGGGATTACGTGGAGAAAAACTCCTTTGAAAGGGTTGTGCTTGGTTTGTCTGGTGGTATAGATTCCTCTTTGGTTGCCTGTCTTGCGGTGGATGCCCTTGGTAAGGATAGGGTTGTGGGGGTTTTTATGCCATCGGAGTTTACTTCTTCTGAAAGCAGGGAGGATGTTTACGAGCTTTCTAAAAACTTAGGCATTAGTTTACTTGAATATCCTATAAAAGAAGTCTATAGGACATACTTGACGCTCTTGGATTCTAAGGAGCTTTCCATAGCAGAAGAAAACTTGCAAGCACGCATAAGGGCTAACATACTTTTTTATCTTTCCAACAAATATGGTTGGCTTGTGCTTTCTACTTCCAACAAAAGCGAATCTGCGGTGGGCTATTCTACTATATATGGAGATATGGCTGGGGGCTTTGCTCCCATAAAAGACCTATACAAAACATGGGTCTACAAACTGGCAAGATACAGAAACTCCATAAAGCCAGACATACCAGAGAGGGTTTTGTTAAAACCACCCACTGCAGAGCTAAGACCCAATCAAACAGACCAAGATACATTGCCACCCTATGAGCTACTTGACCAAGTTTTGGAGCTACACATAGAGGAAGGTATGGGGCTGGAGGATATAGTAGCTTTGGGCTTTGATAGGGAGCTTGTCAAGAAGGTTCTTAGAATGGTAAGAAGGGCAGAATACAAAAGAAGACAAGCACCCATTGGTCCAAAGCTAACAAAAAGAGCCTTTGGAAAGGACTGGAGAATGCCTATAAGCGGTAGCTACTAAAACCTATAGAGAAAACCTGTTAGAAAACCATAATCTGGCTGTTCTTGGTGTTTGTTAAGGCTTTTGTGCACTCCAAAGCTCAGGTCTATGGATTTTGTGGGATGCAAGAGAAAGCCCACTAAAAGGTGTGTGTCCTTGTTTGAAACCCTATGCTCTGGTCTGATATACTTTATCTCTCCACCCAAGGTTAGCCACTTAGCAGGCTTACCATAAAGATGAAATATCACTCCGTAAGCATCCCTCAAGCCTTCCACATGTGAGGACTTTATATATACAGCGTTGAGGTTAAGAGTAATGTTTCCTACGTCCTTTTCCGCTATAAGGTTTACGTTGGCAGTGGTCCTTCCATAGCCTATGCCCTCCTTCCCTGTGTCAAGGTTTAGCTGAACCCTATAGCCTGCTCTCCAGCCCTCTACTTCAAAGGGTATGTGCTTTATGAAAATTCTCAGGTCATCCGCACCACTTAGCCTTTGACCTTCTTCCTTTAGCTTCACATATGGCTGGATGACCGCAAGGTCCATATTTTTGAGAAGACCCGCTTGAAACTGAAAGTCCAGCACCTGCCTTCTTGCACCACTGTAATACTTGAAGTTGGCGTAGTTCGTCTCAAACTGAAAATTCCCTAACCCTCCCAGAGTGCCTGCATCTTCCGCCTCAAAGGGAAAAAAGGCAAAGCTAAAAGAGGGTATAAACAATAAAAGCCACTTTTTCATGGTAAAACCTCTTTTATGGTTTTAACGAAGTTTTCCAATTCCACTTAGAAAATTCTAACACTTCTTTGTTAAAGAAAGTTTAAGAATGCTAAACTATATAGCCATGTATGTTATGGAAACCTACAAAAGGCTTCCTGTAAGGTTTGTCAAAGGCGAAGGAGTATATTTGTATGACGACCAAGGTAGAAAATACCTTGACTTCCTTGCAGGCATTGCAGTAAACGCCCTTGGATACGCAGACCCAGAACTTACAAAAGCCATATGCGACCAAGCACAAAGCCTTTTGCACATCTCCAATCTCTTTGAAAATCCTTGGCAAGAAGATTTGGCAAAGGAGCTTGTGGATAGCTTTTGGACTTCTGGAAAGGTCTTTTTCTGCAACAGTGGTGCGGAGGCAAACGAAGGAGCTATAAAGCTCGCAAGAAGATACTTTTACGAGAAGGGTGAGAAAAGATACAGGATTATCACCTTTTATAGCTCCTTTCATGGAAGAACCTTTGGTGCCATGTCCGCAACCGCACAGGAAAAGATACAAAAGGGCTTTGAGCCACTCCTTGAAGGTTTTGACTATGCGGAGCTAAACAACTTTGACTCTGTTTTAAAGGCTCTAAAGAAAGAAACCGCTGGCATAATGCTTGAGGTTATACAGGGAGAGGGTGGCATAAGGGAGGCAGAGGGAGAGTTTTTGCAGAAAATTCAAGAGCTATGCAGGAAAGAGGGTCTTCTGCTTATAGTGGACGAAGTCCAAACAGGCATAGGAAGGACTGGTAAATTCTACGCCTACGAGCATTACAACCTACAACCAGACATAATAACCCTTGCAAAAGGCTTGGGTGGTGGAGTCCCCATAGGTGCGGTGCTTGCCAAAGATGAGGTCGCTAAGGCTTTTAAGGCAGGCTCACACGGTTCTACTTTTGGTGGAAACCCCCTTGCCTGCAGAGCTTCTATGGTGGTGGTTCGCAGGGTAAGGGAGCTCCTACCACAGGTTCAAAGGGTGGGAGAATACTTCAAGAGAAAACTCCAAGAGCTTGGAGTGGGAAAGGTTAGAGGCAAAGGTCTAATGCTTGGTTTGGAGCTTGAGAGAAACTGCTCCGAGCTTGTGCAGAAAGCACTTGAAAAGGGTCTTGTGATAAACTGCACTGCAGAGAAGGTCTTGAGGTTTGTCCCACCCCTTATAGTTG
>JAXSOX010000078.1:0-7631 GCA_037926525.1 Aquificaceae bacterium
AGAAACCGTTAAGGAGCTGTTAAGATTTGGTTAAGAAAACCTCTTGTGTGAAAAAAACTCAACAAAAGGAGAGCTTTCCCCCTTTAGGTAGTCCCTTACAACCCTTGCGGTGATAGGTGCGTGGAGTATGCCATTTCTATAGTGTCCTGTGGCTATAAAGTAGTTTTCTCCAACTTGGAAGATAGGCTTTTCATCAGGTGTGGCAGGTCTGTAGCCGTAAAGGGTATTCATTAATGTAGCCTTAGATAAGGTAGGAACAATGCGTATAGCACCTTCTGAAAGTTGCTTTAAGCCCTCAAGGGTGTTTCCGCTCATAAAACCCACATCTTCAGAAGTGGCACCTACATAGAGGTATCTTTCTCTCGGTATAAGGTAAGAAATGGAAGAGTAGTGAACCCTTGGGAGGCTTGCCCCCTTGAGTTTAAGTGCTTGCCCCTTTATTGGATAAACAGGAAGGTCAAAAAGCTCTCTTGTCCAAGAACCTAAGGCAAAAACATAAAAATCACCTCTATATTCTGACTTAATACCCTTTATGCTTTCTATCTCGTCCTCTTTTTTCATCACACTGGTTATCTCGTCCACCACATAGTCCACACCAAGCCTATTCATAGCAAAAAGCAAAGCATCCATTAGCATCTCTGCGTCCACCCACGCCTCTTCTGTATAGTGTATGAGGGATATAACATCCTTTGACAACTCCTCCCCCTTCTGTAAAAGTTCAACACCATAGCCTGCCCTTTTGTATCTTTCTGCCACTTTGAGAAGTTCCTCCTCTCCTTCTAATACCACCCTGTATATACCCTCTTGCCAAAAGTCAACCCTCTGCTTGGATACATCACTCAAAAACCTTATAAAATCTGGATATACCTTAAGGCTCTGATAAGAGAAGTCAAAAAGCTCACCCTCTAAGCCTTCGGAGAAAGGTGCTAACATCCCTCCAGCGGTCCAAGAGGTAGCTTCTTCTGGGTTTCTGGTTATGACCTGAACTCTGTAGCCCTCAGATGCAAAAAGCAAGGCACAGCTCAAACCTATTACTCCACTTCCCACTACAATGATTTTCCTCATGGTATATAATTTACCCATTATGGGTGAACTTAGAAGGAAACTTGACACAGATTATATTTATTTTGCGGAGGTTGAACTGCTCTTTAACTATGGTGTGGGATACCCAGACCTAATAATCAAGCTGAGGGAGAAGGTCTACCAAGAGGGGCTTGAAGAAAGCGTTTATGTGAAAAAGGCGGACAGAAAGCTCTTTCAAAATGTGCATCGGTTCCTTGAGGTTCTTGAGGGGTCTGATGAACCCATGCAAGATGACGACAGCCAACCCATAGAAAAGTGGTGGTGGCATCTTCATAAGATAGCAAAGGGCAAGTATCCAAGCCTCATGTTAAAGGAGTATCTCAGAGAAGTTTACAGAAAGCGCAGGAAGTATTGGAAAGTAAAAGAGAAAGGCTTATATTCTCTAAGGCATTCCACCAATCAGGAATTTAAGCCTTTGCACTTGACAGGTAAGTAATGGATGACCTTAGGGAGCTAAGAAAAGAGATAGATACCATTGACGAGGAAATTTTACGGCTTCTTAATCAGAGGGCAAAGCTCGCCAAAAGGGCGGGCGAGATAAAAAAGGATATGGGGCTTGAGGTTCACGCACCAGAAAGAGAAAGAGAAATAATAAACCGTATCATAAGGCTAAATAGGGAACTTTACGGAGAGGAGTTTCCTACTGAAGCGGTAGTCCATATATATAGAGAGATAATATCAGCCTGCCTATCGCTTGAAAAGGAGCTTAAGATAGCCTATCTGGGACCGAAAGCCACCTTTACACACCAAGCTGCACTTGAATACTTTGGCTTTTCCGCTCATTATGTGCCAGTAAGCACAATAGGTGATGTCTTTAAAGAGGTTGAAACAGGTAGGGTTGACTACGGTGTGGTTCCAGTGGAGAACACCACTGAAGGTGTTGTCAATTATACTCTTGACATGTTTTTGGAATCTGACCTTAAGATAGTAGGTGAGGTAGTAATACCTATCAAGCTCAACTTACTCTCCACTGCGAGCAGTTTGGAGGATATAAGGACCATTTATTCCCACAGACATGCCCTTGCACAGTGTAAAGAGTGGCTTAAGAAAAATCTTCCAACCGCAAGCCTTGTAGAAACTGAAAGCACCGCCAAAGCCTGTGAGCTTGTTATGGAGCTTGAGGATGCGGGGGCTATAGCCAGCGAGGTTGCTGCATACACCTACCACCTTAACATACTTGCGGAAAATATACAAGACAACCCTAACAATTACACAAGGTTTTTGGTTATAGGTAAAAGGTGGATGAAACCAACTGGAAAAGACAAAACGAGCCTTATATTCGCCATAAGGGATGAGGCTGGGGCTCTCTATAAGGCTTTGGAGAGTTTTTACCGACATGGTGTCAACCTTACAAAGATAGTTTCAAGACCATCAAGAAAGAAGGTTTGGGATTATGTGTTCTTTGTGGACTTGGAGGGACATGCGGAAGAGGAAAATGTAAAAAAGGCTTTGGAACTTTTGCAAGAGAGGTCTCAGATGGTCAAAGTCCTCGGCTCATATCCAAAGGCACTTCTACAGGAGGGCTAACTCGGTCAGCAATCTTCTTTTGTGGGAGACACCTGTTGAGGGTTCAATAGTCCTGTCTGTTAGCTTTAGTCCTACTGGTCTTCCTTCTGAAGTAAACCTTATCACCAAGTATGCAAGTTTTGATATCCGCTCTTCTAAGGTTCCTTCCGCCATATCCAGGCTGAGGATCACAGGTGGTGCGGACTCTTCCACCATTTCCTTTACGTATAGACTGCCTGTTTTGGCTGATAGCTTCCAATGGATAAGTTTTAGAGGTTCGTTGGAATATTCTCTAACTCCGTATAGTTCTTCATAACCACGCTTTCTGCTCAAAATGTTTGCTTGTCCCCTTTGTCTTGGGAAAATATTCAGAGACCTTTCCACAACTTCCATAGGATGTGGAAACACCACAAGATTTATGGGAATATCTACATTATAAAACCTCTCAAAAAGCCCCACAGGGAAAGAGGAGCTTATCTCAAGGCTTATAGTTGAGTAATGCCCTCTCTTTTCAAAGGTTGTAGAGACCCTACCCTCTACCTCTTTACCTCCAAGTATAAGAGGAAACACATGACTATCTTCTCTTATCCTTATATATATAAGAAAGGCAGGAAATCTTTTTGTGTTTTTAATTAAAGTCCTAAGCCCGGTTTTTGAACCTACATAAACCTCTTCTGGAGGTATCAAAACTACTTCAAGCCCTCTTATATTATAAAGAGACAAAACACCAGAAAGTAGCATAAAGGAAAGCATGTAAGATACTACCAGATATAGTAGATTGTTGGCGGTATTTACCGCTGCCACGCCCAAAAATATGGTTATACCTATAAATATAACTCCAGCCCTGTTAACCCTGACCTTGTATCTTGTTTTCACCGAAGAAAACTCTAAAAAGCTCTGTAGGTATTGGCACAAGAACTGTATTGCCTGGCTTTGTGGCTACATTTTGTATGGTCTCAAGGTATCTAAGCTGGATAGCTATAGGCTGGGTTGCAAGTATTTGTGCCGCCTCTGCCAGCTTTTGTGCTGCTTGATATTCTGCCTCTGCTGCGATTATCTTTGCCCTTCTTTCCCTTTCCGCCTCTGCCTGTCTTGCCATGGCTCTGCGAAGCTCTTCTGGTAGGTCTATTTTCTTTAGTTCCACTGCTACCACCTTTACACCCCAAGGGTCTGTTTGTCTGTCAATAATTTCCTGAAGTTGAAGGTTTAGTTTTTCTCTTTCAGAAAGTAGTTCATCAAGTTCTGCGGCACCGCACACGCTTCTTAAAGTAGTTTGTGCTATCTGAGAGGTAGCGTATAGGTAGTTTTCTACCTGCACTATAGCCTTTACTGGGTCAACCACCCTAAAATAGACCACCGCATCCACACTAACAGATACATTATCTCTGGTGATTATGTCCTGCGTGGGCACATCCATGGTGACGGTTCTTAGGTCCACCTTTACCATTTTGTCAATTATGGGTATAAGTATGAAAAGACCCGGTCCCTTTGCTCCTATCACCCTTCCAAGCCTAAAGATGACCGCCCTTTGATACTCTGGAACTATCTTTACCGCCACAGCAATGAAAACTACCAATGCTATTACTATCACAATAAGGGGTGAAAAACCCATGGCTAAACCTCCTATGAACTTAAATATGTCCCCACCCACTATGCTGGCAAAAACCACTACCAGAAAAAGCAAAAAGGGCAGTAGATCAAGAATAGGCTTCATGCCCTAAATTATATCATGCCTCAAGGATAGCACCCTTTGAAGCGGAGGAGACAACCTTCACATACCTTCTGAGCCATGAACTCCTTATCTCCTTTTGTTTAGGCACGAAGTTTTCAAGCCTTCTTCTGAGTTCCTCCTCTGTAATAAGAAGTTCAAGTCTTCTGTTAGGAATGTCTATAAGTATTTCATCACCCTCTCGTACTACACCGATGGGTCCACCAGAGGCTGCCTCGGGTGCAATGTGTCCTACACATGCTCCCCTTGTGCCACCGGAGAACCTGCCGTCAGTAATTAGGGCTACCTTGTCTCCCAAGCCCATACCCATTATGGCAGAGGTGGGTGAAAGCATCTCTCTCATGCCGGGTCCGCCCTTTGGTCCTTCGTAGCGTATGACCACCACATGCCCGGGTTTTACCCTTCCGCCTATTATGCCCTCTATGGCTTCCTCTTCTGAATCAAAGCATATGGCTTTGCCTCTAAAAACCAACATATTAGGGTCAACTCCTGCGGTCTTTACCACAGCACCTTCTGGTGCAAGGTTTCCAAAGAGTATGGCTATACCACCTTCTCTGGAGTATGGTTCTTCTACTCTCCTTATGACTTCACCGTCCGCATCGGGTGCTTCTTGGGCTATTTCTCTAAGGGTTTTGAGGCTCACCGTTGGTCTATCTGGATAGGGTAGATGCCCACCTCTTATAAGCTCCTTGAGTATGGCGGGCATTCCACCCACATTGTCAAGGTCTTGTATGTGGTAATGAGACGCAGGTGATATTTTGCATATATTGGGTGTTCTTCTTGATATTTCGTTTATCCGTGCGAGGTCGTATTCAACACCTGCCTCACGGGCTATAGCCAAAAGGTGCAGTATGGTATTGGAAGAACCACCCATGGCTATGTCCACTGCAAAGGCATTGTCAAAGGTCTCTTGTGTTAGCAGGTCTCTTGGTCTTATATCTCTCTTGAGTAGCTCCATTATCTGTCTTGCGGCATTGCGAGCAAGAACCTCTCTCCTTGGGTCTACCGCAGGAATGGTGCCATTGCCGGGCAGAGCCAAACCTAAGACTTCCGTAATACAGTTCATAGAGTTTGCGGTAAACATACCAGAACAACTTCCACAGGTGGGACAGGCATGCTCCTCTATAACCCTTAGTTCTCTCTCCGTAATCTTACCCGCCTGAAGCTGTCCTATGCCTTCAAAGACGCTTATGAGGTCTACTTTCTTCCCGTTTACCTCCCCTGCCAGCATGGGACCACCGCTTATGAAAATGGCAGGAATGTTTAGCCTTGCAACCGCCATGAGCATACCGGGGACTATCTTGTCACAGTTGGGGATGCATATGAGAGCATCAAGCTGATGAGCTTCAACTACCGTTTCAATGGAGTCCGCAATGAGCTCCCTTGAGGGTAAAGAATAATGCATACCGTAATGCCCCATAGCTATACCATCGTCCACACCTATCACATTGAACTCTATAGGAACACCACCTGCTTTGCGAACCTCATCCTTTATGGGCTGAACGAACTCCCTCAAATGCACATGTCCCGGTATGATATCTATGTATGAATTGGCTATGCCAATAAGAGGCTTGTCAAAATCCTCATCAGATAACCCACAGGCTCTGAGAAGTGCCCTATGAGGCGACCTCTCTATTCCCTTTTTAACCTTATCACTTCTAAGCATCTTTCACCTCCTCAAAGTTAAGAATATCCATATACTCCCATTCTCTGTAAGCCATAGCATATATGTTAGCCTTAGACAATTGCTTGATAAAGTCCTCATTAAAGCTAAGGCTTGCCATTATAAGGATTAGTCTCTTACCCGCAAACTCAGGAAAGTATTGCAAAAACCTCTTGGCTTTCTCTTTAAACTCCTCTATATGCTTTTCCCTTGGAGTGGACTTTACCTCAAGCAAAAACACCTTGTCCTCACACACTGCAACCGCATCAAACTCCTCGTATATGCCCTTTTGACGGTTAGAATACTCAAGCCTCATAAAGGTTTTCTCCGGTTCACAACCAAAATATTTCCTTATCACTGGTCTAAAGGCTGGGTAGATTATGTCCTCTACTATTGTTCCCAACTTGTTGGCAAGCTCGCCCCAACGCTTGTTGTTTTCTCTTATTTGTCTATCAGTTTCTTTTTTATGTTCTTCAAGTCTTCTCTGACCCTCCTCAATCATCCTACTTGCCCAGAGTTTAAAGTCAAGCATTTCTCTCATAAAGAGTTCAAGCATCTTCTCAAGTTTGTCAACCTTCTTCTCAAGTTTCTGCACCTTTCACCTCCTCAAAGTTAAGAATATCCATATACTCCCATTCTCTGTAAGCCATAGCATATATGTTAGCCTTAGACAATTGCTTGATAAAGTCCTCATTAAAGCTAAGGCTTGCCATAATGAGAATTAACTTCTTTCCCGCAAACTCAGGAAAGTATTGCAAAAACCTCTTAGCCTTTTCTTTAAACTCCTCTATATGCTTTTCCCTTGGAGTGGACTTTACCTCAAGCAAAAATACCTTGTCCTCACACACTGCCACCGCATCAAACTCTTCGTATATGCCCTTTTGACGATTTGTGTATTCAAGCCTCATAAAGGTTTTCTCCGGCTCACATCCAAAATATTTCCTTATCACTGGTCTAAAGGCTGGATAGATTATGTCCTCTACGATTGTTCCCAACTTGTTAGCAAGCTCGCCCCAACGCTTGTTGTTTTCTTGCTTGTATTCCCTTATTTGTCTGTCAGTCTCCTTTCTATATTCCTCTAACCTCTTCTCACCTTCCTCAATCATCCTACTTGCCCAGAGTTTAAAGTCAAGCATTTCCCTCACAAAGAGTTCAAGCATCTTCTCAAGCCTGTCAACCTTCTTCTCAAGTTTCTGCATCTTTCACCTCCTCAAAGTTCAAAATATCCATATACTCCCACTCTCTGTAAGCCATAGCGTATATATTAGCCTTAGACAATTGCTTGATAAAATCCTCATTAAAGCTAAGGCTTGCCATTATAAGGATTAGTCTCTTACCCGCAAACTCAGGAAAGTATTGCAAAAACCTATTGGCTTTCTCCTTAAATTCCTCTATATGCTTTTCCCTTGGAGTGGACTTTACCTCAAGTAAAAACACCTTGTCTTCACATACCGCCACCGCATCAAACTCTTCGTATATGCCCTTTTGACGGTTAGAATACTCAAGCCTCATAAAGGTTTTCTCCGGCTCACATCCAAAATATTTCCTTATCACAGGTCTAAAGGCTGGATAGATTATGTCCTCTACGATTGTCCCCAACTTGTTAGCAAGCTCGCCCCAGCGTTTGTTGTTTTCTTGCTTGTATTCTCT
>JAXSOX010000079.1:0-7543 GCA_037926525.1 Aquificaceae bacterium
ATCTGGTGCGGTAGAGGCTATAGTAGAAGACCTAAAGGAGGAGTTTGCAAGGGAGTATTGTCTACCAACCCTTAGGGCTTTGGCTCTCTATGAGGGTAAATATCCTCTAACCGCAAGCCTTTCAAGACCTCTCATAGCCAAAAAGTTGGTAGAATACGCAGAAAAGTTTAATGCGGACTATGTGGCACATGGCTCTACTGGAAAGGGCAATGACCAAGTGAGGTTTGAGCTATCCGTTTGGGCTCTGAACCCAGACCTTGAGGTGCTCGCACCAGTGAGAGAGTGGGAATTTCGTTCAAGGGAAGAAGAGGTTGAATATGCTCTCAAGCATCGCATACCCGTGAAGGCTACAAAGGACAAACCCTATTCCATAGATAAGAACCTTTGGGGCATATCCATAGAATGTGGTCCATTAGAGGACCCTTGGACTGAACCACCAGAAGATGCCTTTGAGTGGACCCTTTCACCTCAAAAAGCACCAGAAGAGCCAGAGTATGTGGAGATAAGTTTTGAAAGAGGAGTGCCTATCGCCATAAACGGAGAGAGGTTTGAAAAACTAAGTGAACTTATCCTTAGACTAAATACTATAGCAGGAAGACATGGAGTTGGACGCATAGACATTGTGGAAAACAGGCTTGTGGGAATAAAAAGCAGAGAAGTTTACGAAGCTCCGGGGGCAACAGTGCTTTACGAAGCTTACAGAGACCTGCTCTCCTTGGTGCTTGACAGGTTTACTTTCCACTATTTCCTAACCCATATCCCACATGAGTATGCAAAGGTAGTATATGAAGGTCTATGGTTTTCACCTCTTAGGGACGCAATGGACGCTTTTAATTCCACCCTTGCGGAGTATGTAAATGGCAAGGTTATGCTTAAGCTATACAAAGGACATGTGCAGGTAGTAGGCAGGAGCTCACCCAACAGTCTATATGTGGAAGATTTGGCAACGTATTCTGAAAAGGATGCCTTTGACCACAAGGCAGGTGCCAACTTTACAAAGGTGTTTGGTTTGCCATTGAAAGTTTTAGGGAGAGTGAGAAGAAGGTAAAATATATCTTATGCTCATAGCAGTTCCTCTTGCAGACAAAGACTTTGAGAAGAATCTAAGACTCTGCAAAGAAAAGGGTGCAGACATAATAGAGCTTAGGGTTGACCTTTTTGAAAATAGAGACCCTCAGTTTGTGCTTGAATGTGTGGAAAGGGTTCAAAGGGAGGGTCTAAAGACCATTCTTACAGTGAGAAGTCAAAGGGAAGGTGGCTCACAGGTTGAAAATAGGCTGGAAATCTTCAGAAAGGTTGCTCCATACAGCGATTACACAGACATAGAGCTTTCCTCTCAAGATATCATCTCTCAGGTCAGGGACATAGTAAAGACCGCCGGGAAAAAACTCATAATCTCTTACCATAACTTTGAGCTTACGCCTGCCAACTGGATACTAAGGGAAGTATTCAGAGAAGCAAGAAGGTGGGATGCGGATATCGTAAAGATTTCTGTAAAAGCAAACTCCTACCAAGATACCGCAAGGCTTTTGTGTCTTGGTAAAGAAGAAGAAGGAGAAAAAATCCTAATTGCCATGGGTGAATATGGAAAGGTTTCAAGGGTTGCGGGTTTTGCCTTTGGGTCTGTGATAAGCTATGCCTTTGTAGGTTCTGCGGTAGCACCTGGACAGTTGAGCCTTGAGGAGATGGTGAAGATAAGAAGTCTTTTCTTCTGATTCTAAAGAATTTCTACTTATAAAACTCTCTTGCAAAATCTTCGCAGAAGTATTATAATTTAAATCATATATGGATGTATAAAAGAATCTTATAAGGAGGTAAAGGCATGAAGAAAGTGTTGTTAAGTGCGGTATTGGTTGGAGCGGTAGTTGCGGGTGCTGGTGTTTATGCCCAAAGCAAAGGAAAGGCTCAAGCTCCTCAGCCGAAGGATGAAGATGCACAGCTTCTTGAGCAGGCAAGACAGTTTTTCCAACCTCTACCCGAAGTGGTGGATAACCCAGAAAACCCAATAACAAAAGAAAAAGTAGAACTTGGTAAGATGCTCTTCTATGATCCAAGACTTTCAAAGAGTGGCTTGATAAGCTGTAATACCTGCCATAACCTGGCAACCTACGGTGTGGATAACCTGCCTACTTCCATAGGTCATGGTTGGGCTATTGGTCCAAGGAACGCACCTTCCGTATACAATGCAGCATTGCATATTGCTCAATTTTGGGATGGAAGGGCAAAGGATGTGGAAGAGCAAGCTCTCGGTCCGATACTTAATCCTATAGAGATGGCTATGCCTTCTGAAAAGGAAGTGATTGAAAGGCTAAGGTCTATTCCAGAATATGTGGAAATGTTCAAAAAAGCTTTTCCTAATGACAAAGAGCCACTCAGATACGAAAACGTAGGTAAGGCTATAGGAGCTTTTGAGAGAACTTTGCTGACACCCTCAAGGTTTGATGAGTTCCTCAAAGGTAATACAAAGGCTCTAACTGCAGAAGAAAAGAAGGGTCTAAAACTTTTCATTGAAGTTGGCTGTGTAGCATGCCACTCTGGACCTGCGGTAGGTGGAAATGCTTTCTTTAAGTTTGGTCAGTTTGTAGACTATTGGAAGGCAACTGCACCATATGTGACTCTTGATAAGCCTACCATTCCCGTTGACCTTGGAAGGTTCGGTGTTACAAAGAAGGAAGAAGACATGTTTGTATTCAAAGCCCCTTCTCTCAGGAATATAGAAAAAACCTATCCTTACTTCCATGATGGAAGTGTCTGGAGGCTTGAGGATGCAGTCAAGATAATGGCGGAAACACAACTCGGAAGGAAGCTAACAGAGGAGGAAACGCGTTATATAGTAGCCTTCCTCAAGTCACTTACCGGTCAGATACCAAAACACGCCCTTGAAGTGCCTGTCCTTCCTGCATCAACGGACAAAACACCAAGACCTCAAGCAAAGTAAGGAAGGCTCGGGGGTCCGAATGGACCCCCTCAGCTTATAATAAAAGCCATGATGATTGTTGTGTTTCTAATACTCTTCATAGTTGCGGTATCCTATCCCCAAACCTTAGACAGGCAGTTTTTTGAATTTGAGAGTCTCTTACAGAAGAATGCCCTAAGATACAAAAAGCAGACGCGCGCAGATGAAGTAATTTACGCCCACAGAAACCTCACCTTGCGCGTAGAAAAGTCCAACAACAGGGTCTCTGGCTTGAGTGCATGGATAGTTCCAAGAAGGGATTACAGAGAAAATAAACAGACACTTGACTTTCTATCCTCTGCGGTAAGAGTGTTTTGCAAGGCAAAGGACCACGAAGTAAGCAGGTTTGTAGAGACCATTTCTTACTCTATAACCCATACAAAAAGCACTTCTATAGATGTGGGGACATGCAAAGGTGAACTTCGTCATGTGATTGAGATGATGAGTTGGGAACTTCTCTTAAGGTTAGATAGATGATTACACGAACCACTCTGTTTGGCGAAGGTCTTTTTGAGACCCTTAGGTGGAAGCCCTCTGAAGAGAAGTTAAAACTTCATTACGAAAGGTTAAGGACTTCTGCGGAGTTTTTTGAGATTCCTTATCCTACTTATGAGGAATTTTTAAAAGACCTTGAGGAGGTTTCAAGAGGAGAAAGGGAGCTTTATATAAAGTATGTGCTTATTTCAAAGGGTGGCGAGTATCTTACAGATAAGCCTCAATCCTATGGAAAATTGTTGTTGGCTAAGCCACTAAAACCTACGCCCAAAAGGGTGAAACTCTGCTTTTCCTCATACAAGAGACACTCCACTGACCCAATATGCAGGCACAAGACCACTTCCTATCTTTTTAACCTTTTGGTCAAAAAGGACGCACTAAAAAGAGGCTTTTGGGACGGAATAATAGTCAATGAAAAAGAGCATATCTGTGAAACCTCTACCGCAAACCTGCTTTTTTTGAAAGGTTCAAAGCTATACACTCCTGCCAAGGAAGATGGGCTTTTGTGGGGGACTACCCTTGAGTTTTTAAGCAGGCGTTTAGAGATAAAGGAAGACTACATAAAAGTTTCTGAGATTGAAGGTTTTGACAGCGTATTTGTGTTAAACTCTCTCTTGCTCTGTGCGGTTGTGGGAGAAGTGGATGGAAAGCAACTAAAGATGGATAATTCAACCTTTGAAGAAATTAGCCATATCCTAAGAGCTTCCCTATAGCCTCTGCAAGTAGCATGTCCTCTGGGTATGTAATTTTTATATTTGTAGGCTCGCCTTGAATTACACCTACCTTGTAGCCATATCTTTCAAGAAGTTGAGCATCATCGGTGGCACAAAAACCCTCATTTCTTGCCTTGAAATGGCATTCAAGCAAGGTTCTTTTCCTAAAGGCTTGGGGGGTCTGAGAGAGCCACAGGTTTGTCCTGTCTACTGTTTCTACCACCATGCCATGGGCTACCCTCTTTATGGTGTCCCTCACGGGCAGTGCAGGAATTTTTCCCTCAAACTCTCCAAGGTCACAAACCCTTAAAAAAAGTTCAAGGCTTGCAAAGGGTCTTGCACAGTCATGCACTACTACAAGGTCTCCTTTGGCTTCAAGAAGTGCATTAAAGACAGAATCTTGCCTCTCCTTCCCACCAGGGACCTTAACCACTCCAGCAGGAATGCTAAGGTTTATATCTTCAGGAGGCAAGACAAGAATAGTTTCATCAAACTTACCAAGAAGCCTTTCCAAGGAATGCATAAACAGAGGCTTTCCAAAGAGCTTTTCAAACTGCTTTTTCCTGCCAAAGCGTCTTCCCTCGCCTGCGGAGAGAAGAATAAGGCTTATCATTCTTCCTTGAGCCTTTCTATCCTATCCACTATATCATCTTTTAGTTCTTCTATGATGGGGTTTTCAGAGGAGAAAAAGTATTCTCCATCCCTGTCAAGCACCATGGCAAGGAGGTTATAACCCTTTACCTCGTTTTCAAGAGCCTCTCTTGTGGTTCTATCAAGAAATTTCTTTATGCTTTCTGGGTCTTTTAGGTTAACTTTTACGTCTACTATTTCAAACTCTTCCACATCTATCTGATTGGCAGGCGGGCTTTCCCTTTGCACATACGCAGGAGAGTATATGCAATATATGGTATGTTCACCTAAACCCTTTTCTTTTATATTCTCAAAAAGCTTTTCTACATAATTCCTTACTTGATGCCTTACACTCATAAGAATATTTTAAAGGATACCAGCGCCTTTTAGTGCCACCTGCAAACCAGGGAAGTTCTGCCTTCGCCTCCCACCTTTCAAAGCGTATTCCAATGGACGCAAGCCTCTGAGATATCTTTTCGTAGTCCCTTTCAACCTCCAAAAGCCTTCCTTCCTCGTCATAAACCGCAAGCTCATTTTGGACCTTCTAAGTTTATTATAGCCCTTTTGATAGAATCAATCACTTGACTTTCATTGTGAATACGCTTAACATCTTTGTTTATCTTCACAGAAAATATAACAAACACCTCTCCTCCAACTTCCTTCTTAAACTTTTCGTGAGATTCTTTTAACCAATCTATCCACTTGTGAATCTCAGGAGTTTGTTGATATGTAATGGGCTTAACCTGCAGACCTATTACACCCTGCCTGCATTTAATATAAAAGTCAATATTATATCTTCTATCCCATGAATCTGGTGCAGGTTTTATTTCAACTCCAAGTTCCTTTTCTAAGCGCTCATAAACTGTATATTTCTCAGTAATATAACCATGAAAAGTTCTGTTAAAAACCAGCTCTCTTATGTAAGATACGCAGTCTTCATCCTTTATGTTTTCTATTTCCTTTTTCATAACTTCATGAATTTTCTTACAAAGTTCATGACCTATAAAATCAAGATATTCATCAATAGTAAGGTTTGGAATATGTTTACTCATCTCTCTATACTTTTCTGGTCTTACCATATTCCTGTAATATTCAATCCAATCCTGTAGAGTTTTTGGAGAGCATTTTCTTATCTCTTCCGCTACCTTTCCCACATATTTTGGTCTATTAAATTGCCAGCGGTTTGTGGCTATATTTAAAATCCACTCCTTCTTATTCCCTTCAGACTTACTCATCTAACTCCTCCGCAATATTCATCTGCACCATCTTTCTATTTATGTGGATTTTGTTTTTGAGAAATACTCTGGCAATAACTGTATCATGAGGACTTTCCTTACTATTACTCACAAACTTCAAAAACACCTCTTTGCCCTTTACATAACGGTTCAAATATTCTAAAGCAGAATTCTTATCCTTAATTCTCACGCCAGCCAATTTTACTTTAATGCCAGTAGAAAGTAAAAGGGTATCTTCTGAAAGCACCTCTATAACTTTGTATAATCTATCTCCGTTAAACTTAAACTTCTTTTCCTCAATCAATGGCTTAGCATCTTTTATCTTTGGCTCATAATTGACCTCTTCTACCTTATAGTCCTGAACTTCTCTTTTTATGACCTCAAGCTCAAACAAACCTAATTTCTCTCTCACCAATTTAATGTAGTCTTCCTTTATCTCATAGCCTATGGCTCTTCTACCAAGCTCCAAGGCTACTTTGAGAGTTGTCCCACTGCCTGCAAAAGGGTCAAGCACCGTGTCTCCTACAAAGGAAAACATCTTTATTAGCCTTCTTGGAAGCTCTTCCGGAAAAACCGCCTCGTGGTCAACTTGTCTTGCACCTGCGAATTTCCAATGACCAGAGAAGTATTCCTTCCACTCTTCTTTTGTCAATTTTGAAGCCTCTTTAACGCTTTTTTCAACCTTGCGTTTACCTTCTTTTTTGAAAATTAGTATAAACTCGTAGTCTATTTCTACGATACCATTCGGCGGATATGGAAAACTACCCATTATGTTTGCCCCACCTGTGGTATTCATAGTTGTCTTTTTCTGCCATATTATAGCACCCATATAGTCAAAGCCTATTTCTTCACACATGCATATTATCTCCGCATGGATGGGTATGACTTTATATGTTCCATATACTATGCTACGGGCAAACTGGTCTCCTATGTTTATGCAAAGTTTAGTTCCTCCTTTTAGAACCCTGTAGCATTCTTTAAAGACCGCGTATAGGCTTTTTAAATACTCGTGCAGGCTCTGTCCATATCCTATCTGACCTTCAACTCCATAGTCTTTGATGTGCCAATAGGGTGGTGAGGTAATGACAAGGTCTACGCTTTGGTCGCTCAACTCTTTCATACTTCTTGCGTCTGCAATATAAAGCCTTGCCTTCATGCCAAACGCATTAGCCTAAGCTCACACTCAAAGAGAAACTCAAAAGCCTCAAGCCTTATATAAGCCTCCCTTATGCCTTTGCCCCATGTGTATAAGCCATGAGACCTAAGGAGAAAGCCGTAAACCTTTTCTTCCTTTAGTCTCTTTTCAATTTTCTTAGATAACTCCTCCATGTCTTGGGAGTTTTCAAAGACAGGGACACTTATAATCGTTTCGTGGGTTTTTATGCCATCAAAGGCTTTCAGAAGCTCATACCCTTCAAGCCTTATGTCTTCTTGTGCCATTCTTGATATTAACGTGGAGTTTATAGAATGCACATGCAAGACGGACTTTGCCTGTGGAAAAACCCTATAGACTA
>JAXSOX010000080.1:0-7486 GCA_037926525.1 Aquificaceae bacterium
AAATAAGGCTTTTGACCTTGTTCTAAAGAGCTTTGCAGATATTTTGAGAAGGAATATAAGGCAATCAGACCTGCCTGCAAGGTCTGGAGAAGAAGAATTTGTCCTTTTAATGCCTAACATAGACCTCCAACAGGGTAAGGTGGTGGCGGAAAGGATAAGGACTGCCTTACAAGATAGCCTTATAGTATATGAAGAAAAGGAAATAAGGGCAACTCTAAGCGGTGGGCTTGCGAGCTTTAAATCGGGTATTGAAAGTGTTGACGACCTCATAAGAATGGCGGATGAAGCCCTTTACAAGGCGAAAGAGTTGGGAAGAAACAGGATAGAGGTTTATGAGCCTTAGAATATGGGAATTTCAAGGGCTGGGTTGGACAAAGCCCTCAACATACCAAGCCTTATGGCTCTGACTACCTTCTCTTCTAACTTCCTTTCCCTAAACCTTATAAAATGATGGAAAAGCACACCGCTTGCCTCAAGACCAAGCCCTCTGTCAAGAAGAAGTTTTTCAGACCAACTTTTTATAGTTTGAGACCTCAAAAATCTATTTCTTGGGTTTAAGCCTTTGTTTTTCCCTAACCCCACAAACTGATAACCGCATACACTTCCATCCTTTAAAAAAACCTTTACCAGCTTGCCTTCCCACTCAAAACTATAAGAGCTTTCTGAGTCTTCAAAAGTCCCACCACTTCCTGCAGTGGCACTTCTTGTCTTTACCGCGTTGTAGTCCACAAGCCCTGGGTTTTTAACTTTTAACCCTGCCATGTTAAAGCCTGCTATAGCTCCAGCCTGCTGTGCAGGTGGAAAGAGAGCTATCCAACGGTGGTTTCCCCAGGCATCCAAACCAGAACATATATCACCAGCTGCGTAGACATCTGGGTCTGAGGTCTGTTGGTATTCGTTAACCAGTATACCACCCACGACCCTGCCGGTAGCTTCGTTTATATGTAGCTTTATGTCCGTGTCCGCCACAAGGTTAGTCCTGGGTCTTACTCCTGTTGAAAGAATAACCATGTCCGCCCTTATGAACTTGCTCCTGTCCGTGCCATTGGGTCTTATCTCCACCGCTTCTACCCATTGGTCTTCTCCATGTATGGCTACCACTTGATGGTTTAGATAAAAGTGAATTCCCCCCTCCTCAAGAGGCTTCATATACTTGTCCGCCATAAACTTGTCCAACATCCTTGGAAGGACTCTATCAAAGAACTCCACCACATGCACCTCAAGACCCATATGCCTTAGGGTCTCCGCATCCTCTATACCTATAGGACCCGCACCCACTATTACCACGCTTTTGACCCTCCCAGAGAGAACCCAATCCCTTATCTTCTTTGCATCGTAGAGGTTCTTGGCGGTGGTTACTCCACCAAGCTCAACTCCTGGTATGGGTGGCACAAAGGCGTAAGCCCCAGCGGCCAAAAGGCACTTGTCATAGGGTATCTCCTCCCCACCTCTGACTATGACCACCTTCCTCTTGTTGTCTATCCCCACCACCTCCTTTTTAGGTCTAAAGTCTACTTTATACTTTTCGTAAAAGCGAAAGCCTCCTTTGTAAAAAAGAGCTTCTTCGGATATGTCTCCTCTTATCACATTTTCCATGCAGTTGGGTGCGTATGTAGGAAACTCCTCATCAGAAAGCACTATTATGTCAGAGTTTTGGTCTACCTTCCTAAAGGCTTCTATGGCACTGGCAGAAGCTGGTCCGTTTCCTACTATAACCACTCTCATTTTTCACTAAGTTTCAAAATATACTCCAAGCATGTCCTTACGCCAAAGCCCGTGCCACCCTTTGAATAGTATGAGAACTCCTCTCTTAGGTGGGCAGGTCCTGCAATGTCAAGATGCACCCACTTTATCCCTTCGCCCACAAACTCCTCAAGGAACATGGCAGCGGTTATGGCACCTCCGTAGCGACCTCCAGAGTTAAGCACATCTCCCTCACCCTTCTTTATCTTTTCTCTCAGCCTTTTGTCATCCATGGGTAGCTTCCATGTGCGTTCTCCTGTAAGTTTTGAAAGGCTAAAAATTTCTTCACCAAACTCCTCATCGTTGGTAAAAAGCCCTGCGGTGTATTCTCCAAGGGCTACCATACAGGCACCCGTTAAAGTTGCCATGTCTATTATTCTTGACACTCCAAGGTTTGAGGCGTAAGAGAGGGCATCCGCAAAGGTTACTCTTCCCTCTGCGTCCGTATTGTCTATCTCTATGGTTTTTCCGTTCATAGCCCTTATTATGTCATCGGGTCTGTAGGCGGTCCCGCTTGGCATATTCTCTGCAGCACCAAAGATGCCATGGACTTCCACCTGAGGCTTTAACTGTGCAAGAGCTTTCATTATGCCTATAACCGCACAGGCACCAGACTTGTCCATCTTCATAGTTCTCATGTAGTCTCCAGTCTTTATGTTAAGCCCACCGCTGTCAAAGGTAAGACCCTTACCCACTATGGCAATTTTCTCCTTTGGCTCGCCCTGAGGTCTGTATACCATATGGACAAACCTCGGCGGAGTTGCGGAACCCTTTCCCACACTCCAGAGGGCTTGCATACCCATTTCCTGAATTTCATTTTCGTCATACACCCTACACTCAAGTCCATGCTCTTGTGCGACCTTCTGTGCAATCTCCGCAAGGGTTATAGGGTTTATGACGTTCCCAGGTTCATTTACAAGGTCTCTTGTAAAGTTCTGTGCCTGTGCAAAGACCATACCAACTTCCACCCCCTTTGGGTCTGCACCACATATATAAACTTCTTCAAGTCTTTGGTTCTTCTCCTCTTCCTTCTTTGTCTTATACTTGTCAAAGCGATAACTTCCAAGGATTGCACCTTCGGTAATTGCTTTACTTAGCCTGTAGTCAAGGCTTCCAGCGTATATATACAGGGTTTTGACCTCGTCCTTGTTTGCCCTCTTAGAGGCTAAGGCAGAGGCAATCCTGTAGCTATCCTCACCTACCTTCTCCTTCTTTCCAAGCCCTACCACATAAAAGACCCTTACATCATCACCCACAAGCAGGCTAATCTTTGCCAGAGTTTCTTCTTTGCCCTTAAAGTTCTCCGCAGAAAGTATTTTCTCTACCTGCCCCTTAAGAGACCCAAGAAAATCAAGGTTCTCTCTGTCATCTTCAAAGAGGAATATAGCTATAGGCTCTTTCACTTCCTCCGCTTTAAACTCTCTTGCTTCTACTCTCATCCTTCACCTCCAAGAATATCTATTCTAATTCAATCTCGGCTTTGAGCCTTTCGTAGATTTTGATTAAAGAATGCCTCTTGCTGAATATTCTATTTATAGTCTCTATCAGTTCCTCTTCAAGTAGGCTATAATCATGATTGACCGCATTTCTAAGCTCCCTTAACTCAAACCACTCTTTTGAAGGGTCAACAATGCCTAGTTTCTCTGTAAGGTTTATCATATCTATAGGATACATAACATCCACATTGTAGCCTACTTTTCTCAGGAAAATTCTAAGCAGTTTCCCAAGGAGCTCTTGGAGCTTTGCCATCCTGTATATAAAGGCATATATGAGAACTTTGCTCTCAACTTCCGTATTGTAGTATCTTTTCAAAGGAAACAAGTGAGAAATTTTCTCTTCAAGTTTCTCCAAAAATTCCACATTCCTCCTACAGGCTTCAAGATAGTACGAAAGTTCTTCCTTCATAGCTTTATGCCTTCCGCAAGGGCTCTTTTATGAATTGGTAGCTCTTCCTTTTCTGGGTTATAGTAAACCACGTCAACCTTCTGCTGTCCTATCCTCTGCCAAAGTTTGTATATAAACTCAAACTTTTTCTCAACAAACTCCTTAGGCGTCATAGAGGTTTTAACCAAAAGGTCTATATCTCCACCCCGTCTGTTTGGGTCAAGTCTTGAGCCAAAGAGAATTATTTCCACATCCTTGTCAAAGACTTCAGATGCGGTTTCCTTTATGGCTCTTATCTCTTCCTCTGATAGCCTTACCTTCATTCCTCCTCTTGAGGTGTGCTTTCCCTTTTCATGGCTATTTTGCCCGTTCTTGCCATCTCTTTTATGCCGAAGGGTTTTACCAGCTCTATAAAGGCGTTGACCTTGTCCTCTGTTCCCGTTATCTCAATGGTGTAGGTTTCTGGAGAAACATCTACTACCCTGCACCTGAATATCTCCACGAGCCTAAGCACCTCGTCCCTTGCTCTTGGTGTGGCGGTATGGACCTTTATAAGGGCAAGCTCTCTTTCCACATGAGGCGTGTCTGTTAAATCTTTTACTTTTATGGTGTCTATGAGTTTTCTAAGCTGTTTTACCACTTGGTCTATTACCACATCATCGCCTATTACCTCAAGGGTCATACGAGAAATACCCTTTTCATGGGTTTCACCCACCGACAAGCCTTCTATGTTGTATCCCTTGCCTGCTATGAGGGTTGCAATGCGAGCAAGAACACCAAGCTCATTACGCACAGTAAGGGTTATAATGTGCTTGCGCACCTCTCCCTTCTTCACTTCTCTGAAAAGGGGGGCTTTTACCGCATCAAGCTGAGAGCTTCCAATGGTATCTGACATCCTAAAACCTCCTTTAGCCCACTAAATACATGGTCTCCGCTTCTACTGCCTTTTTGCCATCTTCTAATATCATATCTCTGTAAGACTTTCCTGCAGGAACCATAGGAAGCACATTTTCCTCCCTGTCCACATGGAAGTCCATTATAACGGGCTTGTCCTGAACCCTTAGGGCTTCTTCTATTATCTCTCTCACCTCTGAGGGCTTTTCCGCCCTAAAGCCCACCGCACCGCAGGCTTCAGCGAGCTTTACAAAGTCAGGCTGAACGGAAAGGTCTACCTCTGAATATCTTCTCTCGTAGAAAAGCTCTTGCCACTGACGCACCATGCCCAGATATCCGTTGTTTATTATAGCAACCTTAACTGGCACTCTGTATTGCACCGCAGTAATAAGCTCCTGCATGGTCATCATAAATGAACCATCGCCATCAATAACAAAGACATCCCTCTCTGGTCTCCCCAGCTTTGCCCCAATGCCTGCAGGAAAGCCAAAGCCCATGGTTCCAAGCCCCCCAGAGTTTATAAACTGTCTTGGAAAAGAATATTTATAGAACATGGCGGACCACATTTGATGCTGACCCACGCCCGTGGCGATTATAGCCTCGCCCTTGGTAGCCTCGTATATCTGCTCTATTACATACTGAGGTTTTATAACAATGTTGGAGTTTTTATAGGTGAGGGGGTGCTTCTTTTTCCATGCCTCAATCTGCTCGAGCCATTTCTGTCTTTCCTCTGGGAAGAAGAGCTTTCCTCCTTCTCTTTTTATCTCTTCAAGTAGCTTTCTTAGAACTATCTTTACATCGCCCACTATTGGCACATCCACCACTATGTTCTTGGATATGGAAGCGGGGTCTATGTCTATGTGGATTATCTTTGCCTGAGGAGCAAACTCTTCTACCTTTCCTGTAACTCTGTCGTCAAAGCGCGCACCCACCGCTATAAGTAGGTCGCAGTTATATACCGCCATATTGGCGTAATATGTGCCGTGCATTCCAAGCATGTGGAGAGACAGAGGATGAAGCTCTGGGAAGGCACCCTTGCCCATGTTGGTAGTGGTAACTGGTATCTTCATAAGCTCCGCAAGTTCCACAAGCTCCTTTTGTGCCTCTGCCTGCACCGCTCCACCACCCACATAGAGGACTGGTCTCTTGGCTTCCATTATGAGCCTTACCGCCCTTCTTATCTGCTGGAGGTTGCCCTCAAGGTGAGGTCTGTAGCCGGGAAGGGATTCCTTTACCTCCTCAAGGGAAGGAATTGACACATCGCTGAGCTTTTGTGTAATGTCTTTTGGAATATCCACAAGCACGGGTCCCGGTCTTCCAGTCCTTGCTATGTAGAAGGCTTGACGAAGTATGAGAGGTAGGTCTTCTATTCTTTTTACCAAAAAGTTATGCTTTGTTATAGGTCTTGTTATGCCCACTATGTCCACTTCCTGAAAGGCGTCGTTGCCTATAAGATGAGTGGGGACTTGCCCCGTTATAAAGACCACGGGCACAGAGTCCATATAGGCATCCGCTATGGCGGTTACCAAATTCGTAGCTCCTGGTCCAGAGGTGGACATGGCAACACCCACCTTACCCGTAGCCTTTGCGTAGCCCTCCGCCATATGTCCTGCACCCTGCTCATGTCTTGCAAGGATGTGCCTTATGCCTCCATCTCTGTAGAGGGCATCGTAGACCTCCATTATGGCACCGCCCGGATGACCAAAGATTATCTCCACACCCTCTTCCTTTAGAGCCTCTATTACAATATCCGCACCCTTTCTTGGCATCTTCTACCTCCATTCTCAGAATCTGTAAAGATATAAAATATATGCAAGTGTTTAAATTTTGTTAAACCTTCCTCACCATAGCATAAGTTTATAAGAATTAGCTTAAATAAGCATTATTAATGGTCTATTAAACATATTCTTATTGACAGGCTCGCTTTTCAAGGTTTATGATTTTAACCAAATCCTTTAAGGGAGGTAAAGCATGATTACAAGGCGTGACCTTTTAAAGTCCGCAGGAGTAGGGGCTGTTGCTCTGAGTGTTTCCTCACAACCTGTCTTTGCAGCGGCGGAAAGGGTGGTCAAAATGGAAGCCCTAATGCCCCCACCAAAGGGCAACAGGGTGGTAATATGCGGTGGTGGATGGGCAGGTTTAACGGTGGCAAAGTATCTAAAAAAGGAAAACCCAAACATAGAGGTAATTCTCATAGAACAAAGACCTGTCTTTTTCTCCTGTCCCATATCTAACCCTTGGCTTGCAGACCTTGTAGGTTTAGACTTTCTACAACACGATTATCTCCAACCTGCATCCAAATATGGCTACACCTTTATGAACGATAGGGTTATTGCCATAGAAAGGGACAAGAGAAGAGTATACACCACAAGAGGATATATACAGTATGACTACCTTGTGCTTGCTCCCGGCATACGCTACAACTACACAGCTTGGTTTGGAGATAACAAAGAACTTGCGAGGCTAACTAAAATGAACTTCCCACCTGCTTTCATACCGGGCTCTGAACATTTAGCTCTCAAAAGAAAAATCCATGAGTTTGAGGAGGGGGACTTCATAATTACCGTCCCACCCGGTGCCTACAGATGTCCACCCGCTCCATATGAAAGAGCTTGTATGGTGGCGGAGGTATTCAAGAGAAACAAGGTTAAGGGTAGGGTTATAGTTCTTGATCCCAAGGAAGACATAGCACCCAAGGGACCAGGTTTTAGAGCAGCCTTTGAACAGGTATATCTTGGCATTATTGAGTATGTGCCAAAGGCTTCCATAAAGGAGATTGACCCAGTAAAGAAAGTTATAAAGACCACCGCAGGAGACTTTAAGTTTACAGATGCAAACCTTGTGCCACCCCACCAGGCAGGAGAGCTCGTATGGATGGCGGACCTTATAGCAAAGGACAAGGAAGGAAAACCAACAGGCTGGGCAGACCAAGACCCGCTTACCTTCCAAGCAAAGGCAGACCCTC
>JAXSOX010000081.1:0-7423 GCA_037926525.1 Aquificaceae bacterium
CAAAAGACCACAGCTTGCGGACCTAAGAGAGTCTGGACAAATAGAGCAGGATGCGGACCTTATCATATTCATCCATAGACCAGAATACTACAAAAGAAACCCGTCACCGGAGGAGCAAGGAATTGCGGAGATAATCGTGGCAAAGCAAAGGCAAGGACCCACTGGGATAGTTAAAGTGGCCTTTTTGAAGGATACCGCCAGCTTCAAACCTCTTATGGTGGGAGCGAGTAGCCCCTCCGTGGAGAGCTATGAACCAGAGTTTGAGGAGCTTTCAGAAGACGAGCTTGACTTAGACTTTTAGCTTATAATCTTCATAATGCTCAGCATGACTGGTTATGGCTCAGGAGCCTTTGAAAACGATAGATGGGCGGTTAATGTCTTTGTAAAAAGCCTTAACGGAAAGACCCTTGATATTTTCATAAAGTCCAACTACAACCTTATGTCTATTGAGTTTTCCATAAGAAGGCTAATAAGAGAGTTTGTAAGGAGGGGCACGGTAAACCTTCAGATTGAAGTAAGGCGAAAGGACATTATAGAACCAGTAGACCTGGAAACCCTCTTTAGAAACATAAACTTTTTTAAGATACTAAGGGAAAAGTTAAGCCTAAGTGTAAGCGACGACACTGTCCTCCAGCTGGCAACGAGGTTTTCTGAGTCTCCAAGGGAGGAGATAGACCCATCCCTTGAGGAGGCAATTTCTTGTGCCCTGACGGATGCACTAAAGGAGCTTCTCAACAGAAGAGCGGAAGAGGGAGAGCATATAAGAAAAGACATGGAAGAGAGGCTCACAAGGATAGAGGAGCTACTTAAGAGAATAATGGATAGCAAGGAAGAGGCATATGAAAAGGCTAAGGTTAAGGTTATGGAAAAAGCGAAGGAGCTGGGTCTCTCCGAAAATAGCGCCCTTGTGCTTAATGAAATTGCCTTGATCCTTTCCAAAATGGATGTGGAAGAGGAGATAACAAGGTTTAAGGCTCACCTCAACAAGAGCAGGGAGCTCTTTAAGTCACAGGAGGATGTGGGAAGAAAGCTGGAATTTCTCTTTCAGGAAATGCACCGAGAAATAACCACCCTTTCCAACAAACTGCCAGACCTTTCTCCTCTCGCCGTAGAAATAAAGACGGAGATTGACAGACTAAAGCAACAGGTGGCAAACGTAGAATGATGGTATAATATATATACCTTAGCGGGCGTAGCTCAGTGGTGGAGCGGCTGCTTGCCATGCAGCAGGTCGCGGGTTCGAGTCCCGTCGCCCGCTTTTAGGCAACGTGGCCGAGCGGCTAGGCGAGGGACTGCAAATCCCTTTTACGGCGGTTCGAATCCGCCCGTTGCCTTGAAAGATAAAAGGTAAGGAGGTTTTGAATGCCCAACACAAGACAAGCAGAAAAGCGTATGAGAAGGGACGCAAAGAGAAGAGTAAGGAACAGGTATCATCTATCAAGGATGAGGACCTACATAAAGAAATTTAGGAGAATGGTAGAGTCAGGGCAGTTGGAAGAGGCAAAGCAGTTTCTACCAGAGGTCATAAGCATCATATACCACACCGCCTCAAAGGGCGTTATCCATAAAAAGGAGGCAAGCAGGAGAGCTTCAAGGGTTTCTACCCTTCTTAACAAGGCTCTTCAAAAGGTTCAAGGGCAGGTGAGCTAAGGGTTCTTTAAGCATAAGAAGGCACAGCCAATACATGGCAACTGCAAGGGGTATAGCATACAGCACTCCATAAGGGGAGGGTTTTAGTAAAAGGACAGAAATACACATAACCAAGGTGGCAAAGATAGACTTTATCGTGGTTATGAGGTAGGCTCTTATGTCTAAGTTTCTTTCTCTCCAAAAGTATAGCAAAAACCCTAAGCCTGCTACAGAGGAGCTTGCAGTTCCAAGAGCAAGACCCACCACGCCAAGTTTGAGGACAAAGGCAAAAACAAAGGCAAAAAGACCCTCGGATAAAACCGCAAAGAGAGAAGACAGCACGGGAGTTTTTGTGTCTCCTTTTGCAAAAAAGACACTTGCCAGCACCTTTTGAAGGGAAAAGAAGACAAGACCCAAGGAGTAGACCGCAAGCACCTTGCCTGCTATTGCTATGTCTTCCTCTGAAAACCTTCCTCTTCCGTAAAGCAAGGCTATTATCTGATGCGATAGCACCAAAAGACCTCCAGTGGCAGGAAGGGCAAGCAGTGTAATAAACCTAAAGGCGAGGGTGATGTTCTTCTTTGGGTCTTGTCCGCTTGCCAAGACAGAAAGCAAGGAGTTTGCCATACCCACAGACAAGGCACCCAAGGGAAGCTGGAATATCCTGTTGGCGTAATAGAGGTATGATATGGCACCCAATGCCAAAAAAGAAGCAAGAAAGGTATCTATAAAAAAGGAAAGTTGAGCCACACCAAATCCCATCAAAGCTGGGATAAGTCTTTTCAAAAGAAGGTTTAGGTCTCTGTCTCTTTTAAGCGTTGGCTGAGGTAGGAGCTTTTGAGAGACTACCGAAGGAAGGTGAAAAACTAACTGGGCAAAGCCCCCCGCTAAAACTCCTAAAACAAGAGCCATATAACCCAAACTGTGAGAAGCGAGTGCAATACAAAGAGCCATTACTATGTTAAAGACCGCCTGTGCAAAAGCAGGAACAAAGAAAACTCCCCTTGTGTTTAATACCGCCATAAAGAAGGCACTAAGCCCTACAAAAAAGAGATAGCTAAAGAGAAACCTTGCCATAAAGACCGCCAATTCAAAGTAGCTTTTACCTACTATTCCTGGAGCTATAAGCCTTATTATCCACTCCGCAAACAGAATGCCTGCAAGGGTTACCAAAAGATTAAAGAGCGTATAGTAGGTAAAGGTTGAGTTTAGAAACTCCCTTTCCGTTCCTTCCCTTACCCTCTTGGCAAAGATGGGAACAAAGGCTGCGTTAAAGCCACCCTCTCCAAAGAGCCTTCTAAAGGTGTTGGGAAGCCTAAAGGCTACAAAAAAGGCATCTGTTATATGAGAAACGCCAAAGTAGTAGGCTATCAAGGCATCTCTTACATAGCCTATAATCCTACTTAAAAGGGTGGCGATGGAGAAGGAAATGGAGTGCTTGAGTAATCCCATTTTTTCTACTAATGCCGGAGGCGGGAGTCGAACCCGCACGCCCTCACGGGCACTGCCCCCTCAAGACAGCGCGTCTGCCAGTTCCGCCACTCCGGCTTGGTTATTATATTATACATCATGAACTCCAATTTGCCAAGGCTCTATGCCATAACAGACAGCAAAAGATACCCAGATATGCTCCAAAGGCTGGAGAAAGCTCTCAAGAAGGGTATAAGAATGGTTCAGCTCAGGGAAAAGGAGCTTTCTGGACTTGAATACTACCAGCTTGCAAAGAGGGTAAGAGAGCTTACGCAGGACTATGATGCCATGCTTTTTATAAACGATAGGGTAGACATTGCACTGGCGGTGAATGCGGACGGAGTGCACCTACCAGAAAAGGGTCTGCCACCCAGCGTGGTTAAGAAGATAGCACCAAAGCTCCTCGTGGGATACTCCGCACATAGCCTTGAGCAGGCTCTCTGTGCTCAAGAAGAGGGTGCGGACTTTATAACCCTTAGCCCTATCTTTAAAACCCAGTCCCATCCAGAAGTAGAACCTATAGGTCTTGGTCTGCTAAAAGAAGTTTCTCAGAGGCTATCCATCCCCGTATACGCTCTGGGTGGAATTACATGGGACAGGATAAAACTCTGCTACAAAAACGGTGCTTATGGCATCGCCGGCATAGGATTATTTTTTGACTATGTTGATAGTGATTGGGGGACCCACGGGTAGCGGAAAGTCAGAGGTATGTTGTCTTTTAGCAGAAAGGATTGGAGGAGAAATAATAAGTGCAGATTCCATGTGCGTCTATAGACATATGGATATTGGCACTGCAAAGCCTTTGGAATGTATGGGAAAGGTCAAACACTATCTGGTGGATATAGTGGAGCCGGGAGAATCCTTTGATGCTAAACTTTTTGAAGAGTTTGCTCTTAAGGCTGTGAGGGAGATATCAAGTAAGGGGAAAGTCCCCATAGTATGTGGTGGAACATATCTATACATTCAAGCACTGCTTTACGGAATAGAGGAAACGCCACCACCAGATTGGAAACTAAGGAAAAGACTCTACGAGATAGCAGACAAAAAGGGAAGTGAATATCTCTACAGCAGGCTTAGGTCTGTTGACCCACAATACGCACAGAAAATATCTCCAAAAGATACAAGAAGAATAGTTAGGGCTCTTGAAGTTTTCATAAACACGGGAAAACCCTTCTCCTCCTTTCATCGTTGGAGCAAGCCAAGGTTTGACTTTGTTGGGTTTTATCTTCGCTGGAGTTGGGAAAGGCTCTCTGAAAGACTTGAAGAAAGAACAAAGAAAATGCTTGAGATGGGATTAATGGATGAGATTGAAAAACTTATGAAAATGGGCTTTGAAAACTTTCTCACATCACCTCAAGCCATAGGCTACAAGGAGTTTATTCCCTGTATGAAAGGAGAAAAACCTTTGCAAGAGTGCCTTACTGAAATGGTAAAAAACACAAAGGAATACGCTAAAAGGCAGATAAGGTGGTTTAGAAAACAGGGATGGCATGAAGTGGACATGGAAAAGGTTGGTATAGAAGGAGCTGTAGAGGAGATAAGGATTAAGCTCTTAGACCTCCGTCCCACCCAAAACCATTGACCTTATCCTTAAGGTTGGTTGAGCGTCCGTTACAGGCACACCTTGCCCATCCTTTCCACAGGTTCCTATACTCCATCCCAAGTCCGAGCCCACCGCGTCCACATCCATAAGAGCCTTAGGACCGTTGCCTATCAAAGTTGCGGACCTTATAGGATAGGTTATTTTTCCATTTTCTATCATGTAGCCTTCCATCACTTCAAAGACAAAGTCTCCTGTAACTGTATTTACCTCACCTCCCCCCATCTTTACCACTAACACACCTTTCTTTGTGTCCGCTATTATATCCTCTGGGTTGTCTTTGCCCGGTGCTATATAGGTGTTGGTCATTCTTACCATGGGAATGTGAGCGTAGCTTTGCCTTCTGCCGTTTCCAGTGGACTGCTTGCCTTCCTTCATGGCGGTAAGCCTGTCATACATGTAGCCCACTAAGTAGCCCTCTTGAATAAGCACAGTCCTTTGAGCTGGCACACCTTCGTCGTCAACTGTAAAAGAGCCATTATAACCCTCAAGGGTAGCATCGTCTATTACCGTTATAAGCTCGCTTGCCACCTTTTGACCTATCTTGTCCTTGTAGACAGATAGACCCTTTTGAACCAAGTCCGCTTCAAAGCCATGCCCCACCGCTTCGTGTATCATAGTCCCCCCTGCCTGACCTGAAAGCACTACCGTAAAGGGACCTGCTGGTGCAGGCTTTGCCTTAAGCATAAGCAGTGCCCTTTCTGTTGCCTTTTTTGCCACCTCCTCTGGACTTGTCCTTTCAAAAAGTTCAAAACCTCCCATCATGCCAATGGACTCATATCCTCTTTGCATAAGCCCGTTTTCTTGAGCTACCACATCCACAAAAAAGACTACCCTCTTTTGTATGTCTTCTGCGGTTTCCCCAAGGCTGTTTATGACCATTATTTCTCTTGAACGGTCTAAGAGGACTACCGTTACTTGCTTTACCTTGTTTCCATAGCTTCTTGCCTTTTCGTTTGCCCTATAGAGAAAACTCGCTCTGTAGTTTATATCTACCTCATCTGGGTCTATAGTCAACTTCGTCCAACCCCTTATGTATCTCTGACCCACCCTTATAGCACCATGTCCTGAACCCCTTGCAAGGGTCCTTACTATCTCCATTAGATTTTCAAAGGTAGGTTCTGTAGTGTATCCGTAATAGGTTTTACCCCCTTTTATAAGCCTTATACCCACACCCTCATCAATACCCCATTGAACCTTGTCTATTTTGTTGTCCTCAAGTTGAAGCCTACAAAGCCGGACCCTCTCATAGAAAATTTCACCATACTCACCCCCTTGAGAGAGAAGGTTGGAAAGTAAAAAACCCGATTTTTCTTTTAGCAAGTCCTTAACCATGGCTTTGATTGATTATAGCACCTGCCAGAGAAATTGCAAGGGTAGTCTTTGGCAGGAACTCTAGTCCGTCAACCAGTGTATATGATGTATATCATATAAAACTACTTGAAAATCAGACCTAACTTATGGTATAATAAAAAGCAGGGGCCCCCTAAAGCTAAAAGGAGGCATTCGATATGAAGCATCAGAGGGTTTTCCAAGAACCTTTCATGAGAGACTATTTTAGCCTAACGGAGCCCCAAGAACGTCGGCAGGCAATCCTAGACTTTATGGGAAAAGAGGACCTGCTGGAAGCCGGAAGTATGTATCTCATCTTTGGCCCGCAGAGTTCAGACCCAGAGGGCAATATAGTGCTGGTAGCTCACTACGACACAGTTTTTGACCCGCAGTGGGAGAAGGAGGTTATCGTGGAAGGTGGCAGGTGGACTTCTCCTCATGGGCTTGGCGCGGACGACGGGGCTGGCGTGCTTGCCCTGATGCACCTATACCACTACTACAAAGAAGTAGAACCTCAAAACATGCCCTTTTTTATCTTTACTGACAAGGAAGAAAAGGGTATGCAGGGTGCTTGGGAGTTGGCAGAGAATTCAAAAATAGCCTTTGAAAAAGCCCTCTACTTTATTGAAATAGACAGAAGGGGGTTCAAGGAGTGCGTCTTTTACAATGGGGAGCCTGAGAATTTTATCTCATATATAGAGTCCTTTGGCTTCAGCATGGAGTATGGTTCAGGTTCAGATATATCCGTTCTTGGCCCACGCTATAACCTCTGCAGTGTAAACCTATCTGCAGGTTACTATAACTCACACTCAAAGAGAGAATACTTCGTCCCTGAGCATCTCTTCTACACGATAGAACGCGTAAAGGAAATGCTAAGAAACAAGCCAGCAAGCCCCTTTAGGCTCAAGTGAGGTTCTGCTATGGACTGGAATGCCTTGCGTGATACTCTTTCAGAAGGGGACATTCCCGGTGCCATGAGGCAGGTAGGGCTTGACCCTGCCTTTCCCTTTGATATAGCACAGTTTATTGACTTGCTTTTTGAACATGGCTATAGACGTTTTGCAAAACATGTGCTTGATTATATAAAAGACCGTTTGGAAACACCAGAGTATTAGAAACTAATCACTGAAAGTATAGAAATTTATAGATGTATACAGAAATTTAGAAACATAAAGACCTCTTGACACTTATAGAGGTTGACATTAAAATCTTAACCCGCTATGCAAAGAAGCATCAAAAGAAGTTTACTTTTCTCTCTGGATTTTGCAAATACAGGCAAGTTAAACTTTCTTGAAAACCTCTGGCACGAATATCAAAAGGCTTGTCAATACTTTGTAGATGTAGGCTATGAAACTAAAACACTACCTTCATATAAACATGTTAAAAGCTACC
>JAXSOX010000082.1:0-7350 GCA_037926525.1 Aquificaceae bacterium
AAAAGGTCCGCAGACTCCATAAGGGCAAGGTCAAGGGAAAGGCTACCCTCATAGTGTAGCTCCGCACCCGTTATCCTTGCTCTATGAATCTTTGACTTTAACATAAACCTTTTCATGCCCGCCTCCAGTAAGCAGAAGGTAAAAATATAGTTTAAAACTTATAAACTTCAAGCCCTGTTGTCATTTTAGACAGCAATATTAAATTTAAACTCACGGAGGGGTAAAATTGAGAGGGCTTTTAATGTTAATCGTTATATTCTTGCTTACTTCTTTATCCTTTTCTCAATATGAAAAGGTAGAGGACCACCCTGCGGTAAAAAGATATCAAGGTTCTAACCTTGTTGGTTACACAAAAATAGAGTTTGTAGAGTTTTATCTTCCCTTGGGTGATGTTTCTGGCTTTGACTGGTATGATGCACCTCAGGAAAAGATAGATAAGGAGCTTGAAAGACTTTTAGCTAAAAACCTCGTGAAAAAGCTTGAAGGCAAGCTTTACTACTATGTTTATGTCGGACCAAGGGGTAGGAGCACCCTTGAGGTTTACAAAAACTACGAAAAAGCACTTTTAGATGCAGGTTATATTGTTGTCTATAGGGAAGTAAAAAACCAAAGGGGTTTAAGAAGGCTTTCATCCTTTTTCGAAAAAGTTAATAGGCTCGGTTGGGGTGGCTGGGCTGATCCTGAACTACACCCATGGTATTACATTTCTGTAAAATCACCTAAAGGAGACATTTACATAGCTCTTGCTGTGGCGGGTGCAAAAGATGAGCCGAGGGCTGTGCTTTACATATTAGAATCCAAGGAAATGGAGCTTGGACTTGCGGGTGCAAAATTAACAAGCTCGGAAATTTACACACAGCTTAAGGCATCTGGACATGTATCCATATATGGGATATACTTTGACTTTGATAAGGCAGATATTAAACCAGAATCTGAACCGACACTTAGAGAAATAGCTAAGTTTCTTAAGGAAAATCCTCACATAAAGCTTTATGTTGTTGGACATACTGACAATGTAGGTAAGCTTGAATACAACATGGAACTGTCAAGAAGAAGGGCGGAAGCTGTTGTGAGAGAGTTGACAGAAAAATATGGAATATCAAAGGATAGATTAAGAGCTTTTGGGGTAGGACCCTTAGCACCAGTCTCGTCCAACAGCACAGAAGAGGGAAGAGCTAAAAACAGAAGGGTGGAGCTGGTGGAGCAATGAGAAATTGTCTAATGATAGTAGTATCAATGCTATTACCTCTAATCACTCACGGAATTGAGTTTTACCCAATGTTTTCCTTTACGGGGAAAAGACCGGTCTTGCTGGGCAGAGGAGTAGGTTATTACTACGAAAAGACAAGACCACCTACGGAGGAAGAGGTTAGGAAAAGGATGGAATGGTTTGATGCAGAATGGAAAAAGCTAAGAGAAAAAGAGCCAGAGTTTGAAAAAGCCATCTCCGAGGGAGAAAAAAAGTTCAAAGAAGAGCTTTCTAAGAAACCACCACCGCCAGCTCTAAGAAGCTTTTTTGAAAATGCGTTCAAACTGATAAGGTTAATAGCCAAGGAGGGTATAAAGATAGCAGAGCCCTTAGCAAAGGACTATTTTACAAAAGCACCAGTGGTCACAGAGGCTGGCTTCCATATAAGGAACTATGACGGAACAGCACATTCTATAAAAATAGACTACAGGGAAGAGGAATGGAAAAGGATGCCCTCTGACGGTGTTTATCCCGTATCTGACCCAAAAGGAAACTATTTAGCCCTTTTAACAGAAGATATGTCTGGATACATTAAGGTGTTTCGTGTAGGAGAAGAAAAGCTTGAGCATCTTTTCAGTGTAGAAGGCACTACGCCCTTTTCCTTTTCACCCTCAGGCTTGTATTTTGCCTACGCAACCATGGATCGCTCTTTCATAGTTATAACAGACATGGATGGCAGGGTTATTAGGAAGGTGAAGGTGCAGGAAGGTGGAGGACCTATTTCCATATCACTTACGGAAAAAAACCTTGCCATAGTAAATTGGGGAGGCGTAAAGGTTGTTAACTTAGACAATGGTGTAGAGAGGGAAATCCGTCTAAAAGGTGGAAAGTCAGTGTTATTCAGCAGGAAAGGCGATAAGCTATTTGTGAGCGTAACACCGGGGGAACTATATGTATACAATGCGGAAACTCTTACGTTGATAAGTAAACCCGACTACTTTAGTTTGACGGACAAACACAAAGTCCTCTTTACTTACTTTGTTTCCTTATCTCCAGATGAAAGGTTTCTTGCTGGGGTATATGACAAAGGTCTTATAACATCTGGGATGACAGTTGGCGAAAGCGTGCTCTTTATCTATGACCTTAGAGATGAGAAGGTAGTCTACAGGATAGAGGGTTTGGAGAACATCACTGGGGGTTTTGGTGGTGTTTTCCTACCTGCTTCCTTTTCTCCCAATTGGGACTACCTGCTTATATACAAAAAGGGCGATAGAGTTGAGCTTTTGAGAGCTAAGCATCAATTAGCGGAAGATAAGCATAAGATGGCTTGTGAAGTAGACCAAGACTGTGCCTGTGGAGTGGACAGACAGACGGGGAAGTGTGCGTATGGGAACAAGGAGTTTATTGATACATCAAAACAGTGTCCAGACTTTTGCACTGGAATACACGGGCGCTTTAGGATAAAGTGTATCAACGGCAGGTGCACACGTGTATTTCTCCAGTAGCAACTTTTCGGGCTTTCAAGCCATTGTTCTGCTATAATCTATATTGCCATGGAATACGCCTTTTTTGAAGGAAAGTTCGTTCCAGTAGAGGAAGCCAATATAAACATAAAGACCAATTCCTTTCATTACGGCACTGCAATTTTTGAGGGCATAAGGGCTTATTGGAATGAGGAGCATCAGCAGTTATATATCCTCTTTGCGAGAGAGCATTACCAAAGACTGCTAAGAAACTGTAAAGCCATGTTTATGGAACTACCCTATAGCGTGGAAGACCTTGTAAACATAACCGTAGAGCTACTTAGAAAAAATCAGATAAAAGAAGACGTTTACATAAGACCTATAGTCTACTTTAAGGACCTCAAGCTCACGCCCAAGCTCATAGACTATACGCCTGAGATTGCCATATACACTTACAACTTTGGAAGGTATCTCAACACCTCAAAAGGCATAAGGGTAAAGGTCTCCTCTTGGAGGAGGAATGACGACAACTCTATACCTTCAAGATGGAAAGTGGCTGGTGCTTATGTAAACAGTGCTTTGGCAAAAACAGAGGCTCTTCTGGCGGGATATGACGAAGCTATCATGTTAAACCAACATGGCTTTATTGCGGAAGGTTCTGGAGAAAACATCTTTCTGATAAGGGAAGGCAAGGCTATAACTCCCTCTTACTCTGAGCATATACTTGAGGGGATAACGCGCTCTGCGGTAAAGAAACTTCTTAAAAACGAGCTTGTAGTAGAGATAGAAGAGCGTCCCGTGGCAAGGAGTGAGCTATATGTGGCGGATGAGATATTTTTAACTGGCACTGCAGCGGAGATAACGCCCGTGGTGGAGGTGGACAACAGGAAGATAGGTGGTGGTGATGTGGGAGTTATAACAAAGGAACTTCAAGACATATACTTCCGTGCAGTAAGAGGAATGATAGAGCGGTATTTTGGCTGGCTAACGCCCGTTTATGAAAAGTGAAAGGTTAGAGTTTTTCAAGGACTTTGCCTACAAGGTGCTAAGCCACAACCGTCTGCTGGGAACGGAAGGAAGTAGAAGAGTCCGCAAGCTCATAGAGTCTTTCCTTGACTATGGGTCTTGCAACTACAAAAAAGAGACCTTTTTCATAAAAAAGTTGATACCTGAAGAGGCATGGCTGACTGTAGGACAGGAAAAAATAAAGGGGGTTGCTTACATAGGAAGCAGGTCCATTGAGAAAAAAGCCTACGCAAAAAGGCAATACATAGAGGGTGATATAGCACTTGTGCCTGACCTAACTAAGGAAAAGGCTATTCAGGCTCAGCAAAAGGGTGCTATAGCGGTAATAACTTACAGGTCAGAGGACAAAGCGGATGCGTATGTCCACGGTCATGATATGGGTGTAAATATACCTATAGTTAGCATAAAGAGGGAGGATGTTCCTAAGGTGGAAGACTCTGAGGTGCTACTTAAAGTAAAGTCAAGCGAAAGGAGTGTAGAGGGTGTGAATTTTTTCATGGAAATAGGAAGGGGTCCAATAATATACTTGGTCTCCCATATGGATACTGTAACTGACATATACGGGGCGGTAGGTAATGGTATTGGCTTTCTCCTTTTACTTTTTCTCTACGAAGAGCTAAGAGAAAATTACAACGCTCCTTACAGACTTAGATTTCTAATCACCGATGCCAGAGAGCTTGGTATGGAAGGCATAAGGTTTCACCTTACGAAGGGTCTAAAACACGTTTTTTATTGTATAAACCTTGAGGGTATAGGCTGGCATAATCCGGCGGTTATTTACAGAGATATGGGAGGATACAACGGAGAAAGGATAAACGAGATGTTCTATAAGCATTTACAGGACATAAAGGTGAACATAGATTTCTGTGAGGCAAGGGAAAGGGATGGTGATCATCTACCCTTTAAGGAAGCAGGTATTCAAACCCTTTATCTTAGTTCCCATCCCTTTACCATAAGGCATACCATCTATGACAACTACGACGCCATAAGCTGGGACCACGTGGTCATGTGGTATGAGGTTATATTATCCTTCTTGAGGAGGTTTCACAAGTTATGAGAGGGCTTTTGCTGTTCTTATTAACGGTGTCCGTTATACTGGCACAATCCTTTGAAGACTTTCAAAGAAGGCTTGAAGATGTTAAGAGCCTTAAGGTGGTCTTTGTCCAAAAAGTTCAGTATCCATGGCAGTCAAAACCCGATGTATCAAAAGGGACTTTTTACGCCCAGAGGGGAGGAAGGTTTAGAATAGAGTACGAACAGCCAGAAAATACCCTTATAGTGTCCGATGGCATGCAGGTTATGGTTTATGTTCCTAAGGACAGGACAGCTTTTCTTGACAGAATTGAAAGGAACAGCTCACCTGTGGTGGAGGCTCTCTTTCTTGTATCGAGACCACTTTCTGAAGTCTTTGAACTCGTGGGTGAGATAGATGGTTCAAAGGGCAGAACCTTTATCCTCAAGCCAAAGGTCAGAGATGACTATTTTTCGAAAGTTCTGGTGGAAGTTTCTCCAAGGGGAGATATAAGAAGTATAAGAGTTGAAGAAAAGAGTGGCACAAGCACCACTATAGAATTTCTAAATGTTTCCACAAACTTTACACCCTCTGAAACCCTCTTTAGAGTAAAAGTCCCCGAGGGGGCGAGAGTTATAAGACCATGACCATAAGAAGGGCAGAAGAGAAGGACATAAAAAATTTGGTTGACCTTTATTTGCAAGGCTACAAGGGTCTTGAAGAATACTCTTATACCCATCCTGACGATGTGCAAGCATACCTTAACTGGCTCTTTAGAAGAGATGTGGCGGGCATATGGCTTGCGGAGGAAGATGGTAAGGTAGTGGGTTTTGTTGCCAGCGATGGAAACTGGTTTAGCAAAAGGGAAGGTAAGGTGGTGGGTGCCCTCCATGAGCTTGTAGTCCTCCCTGAATACAGAAACAAGGGCATAGGAAAGGCTCTCGTGGAGAAGGCTCTTGAATACTTCAAGAGCAGAGGGCTTGACACGGCAGAACTTTGGGTGGGTGATGAAAACAAACAGGCTATGGATTTTTACAAAAATCTTGGCTTTGAGGAAAGGGACAGGTTTAATTACTGGGTAAGGATGACAAAAGCCTTGAGCTGAGCCTTTCTCTGAGTCTGCAAACAGAACAGACCTCTGCACTGGTAGGCTCTCCGCATACTCTGCAAGGTCTCAGGTTCACCTCTTCAGACCGGAGCAGGGAATGGAGCCTTCTCAAAAAGTCCATGTAAAAGCGGAGCTTTGTGCCTGGGCTTTTTTCTTCTATCTGTGAAAGTATCCTCTTATACTCTATGGAGCTTGCACCCTCTGAGAAAGGACATTCCTCTTCCACATATTCAATGCCAGAAAGAAAGGCATATAGGGCGTTTTCCTTTTCTGTAAACTTCACAAGAGGCTTTACCTTTCTCACAAAACCATCTCCTTCTAACAGGACTGGAAACTGTCTTGAGAGATAACCCATGTTCCAGCTTAGCACGTTGGAGAGAAGGGTTGCACTCTCATCGTCAAGGTTGTGTCCCGTAGCTATCACATGGTAACCCTTCTCCCTTGCAAAGCGGTTCATGTAGTATCTCTTGAGCTGTCCGCAGAAGGAACAGGCAGGTCTGCTTTCCACCTCTTTTATCTCTGGTATGGTAGCAATCTCTTTTCTTAGCTCCAACACATAAAGCTCAAGCTCCCTCTCTTTTGCAAACCTTTCACAGGCAAGTCTTGACCTCTGAGAATACTCACCGATGCCAAGGTCTATATAAAGACCATCCGCTGTGTATCCAAGCCTACACAAGGCATCCCACAGAGAAAGACTATCTTTCCCACCAGAGACTGCAACAAGAACCCTATCGCCCTTGCCAAACATTTTGAACTCTCTTATGGTGGACTCTACCCTTTTGAGATACCACTCTATGTAGTGCTCCTTGCAAAGAGAAAGCCTATGCTGAGGGAGATACACTACCGCCTTTTGTCCGCACCTTTGACACCTACGCATTCTTTTTAAATATATCCACCCGATATGGCGTTTATAACCCTTACACTTTCTCCGTCTACTATGGTGTCTTTCTCCTCCAGCACATCCTCGCCCTTGACCACAAAGGCATATTCCCTTGAAAGCCCTAAGGCTTTGAGAAGTTCACCCACCCTTACCCTTTCGCCCTCAAACTCCAGTTCAAGGGTCTGTCCCCTATAGCTTACCTTAACCTTCATGTTTTTAAAGCACCCTTTATACCCTCGTATACAAGAAGTGTAGCCTTTGACTTGTTTAGGGTATAAAAGTGCAGACCTTGCACGCCGTTGTCCAAAAGGTCAAGGCACTGTTCTATGGCAAAGTCCACGCCTATTCTAAGGGTCTCCTCTGGGTCTTCTGCGTATGGTTCAAGCCTTTCCACAAGGTTCTGAGGTATCTCCGCCCCGCACATGCTGGCAAACTTTTGTATCTGCCTAAAGTTGGTGATGGGCATAACGCCTGGTATTATAGGTATGTCTATGCCAGCCCTTTGGCAGAGCTCTAAAAACCTATAGAAATAGGAGTTGTCAAAGAACATCTGGGTTATGGAAAAGTCCGCACCCGCCTCTACCTTCTGCTTGAAGTATCTTATCTCCCACTCCATGTTGGGAGATTCTGGATGTCCCTCTGGGTAAGAGGCAACGCCTATGGAGAAGGTCT
>JAXSOX010000083.1:0-7207 GCA_037926525.1 Aquificaceae bacterium
ACCTCTTCCAACTCCTCCCTCTTAGCCTCTATGCTATCCTCTGGCAGAACCCATAGAGGATTTCCAATCCTAACCTTTGCCCTTGAGAAGGGGATGGGGATAATTAGCCTATCCCAAGTTTTTAGCCTTATATACCATTCAAAGTCCACATATACTGGGATTATTGGCACTCCTGTTTTCTGTGCCAATAAGATTACACCCGCCTTTACCTTTCCATAGGGACCCTTTGGTCCGTCCACCGTTATGGCAACCGTGTTTCCCTCCTTGAGGACCTTTACCAATCTAAGAAGTCCTACGCTTCCACCCTTTTGTGGCTTTCCCTCCTCGCTTGAACCTCTTACCACCCTGTAGCCAAGACTAAGGAGAAACTTCTCCGCAATGTCCCCATCTCTAAACCTACTCACCAAGGCGTAAATGCCTCTATCTATGCCAAGCATGGCAACACCAAGAGCGTTTCCATGAAGAAGAGCTATTATTTTGCCTCTGTAAAGCTCGTAGTCTATTCTCCTGTCCCACCTTATGCTTTTATGAATTAGCCTTAGTAAAAAAGCCACAAAGGGGGCTAAAAAGACAGATATCCTATATCTTAACCTTTTCATCTTGCCTCAAGGACAGAAAGTATGTTGTCCCTTATCCATTTGGGGTCAAGCCATTGAAGGGGGTTTACCTCATACCCTTGCACCAATATGCCAAAGTGAAGATGGTCTCCCAGTGCCAGCCCAGTCTTTCCAGTTCTTCCTATGACCTCTCCCTTCTTTACATACTGTCCTTCTTTTACGCTAATTTCTGAAAGATGACCATAAAGGCTCATAAGACCCATGCCGTGGTCTATTACCACCGTGTTTCCATATATGCCAAGGTCTCCAGCAAAGACCACCACTCCCGAGTTGCTTGCTGGCACTTGTGCCCTCTCCACAGAAGCAAAGTCAAAGCCCATGTGCCTACTTTCACTGACCTTTTGCCCATTATAGTAGTAGTGTCTTATTTCTCCATAACCTGCAAGCACCTTGCTCTTTGGCAGTTGTAAAAAGGCACCTTCCCAAAGGACCCTTGGCTCACTTTTCCTACCTATCTCCTCAAGTCTTGCTATATCTCTTTGTCTCCATAACTCGTTTACTCTCTTGAAGGCTTCCAAAGGCTCAAGTCCCTTACCTTCCTCTCCAAGAAGGGGGTATATAACCCCGTTTATGAAGTTATCATCTATGGTTATCTTGTCCTCCTTAAACTTTACGCTCCTTACCCTTAAGGACAGAGTTTGTTGAGTGCGGTTTCCCGCCTTGTCTTTTACTACTACTGTGATACTGTTCAAGTCTTGCTGGTCAAGCCTTATGGGAAAGAGACCAAAATAGTATCCATCACCGAGAGGATAAAGCCTATACTCATACTGTCCTATGAGAACGAAAGCATCAACCTCCTCTTCCGTCCTTATCTTTATGGCGGAAGTTCCACCAAGTGTGGGAGAGGAGAGATAAGAGACAAGGCTAAACCTTGGGGGTATGGTATCTACAAGGGCATCAAAGGAATAGCTCCTGCTCTGTAAAAAGCCTGAGGAAATCTTCACGTGAAGTCTTGCACTGCCATCTTTGAGACCTGTTTCTTTTGCTCTAAGGGTAAAACTTATTTCCTTTGAAGGTTCTGAGAGTTTTGCTTGATATATCTCCCTTTTTTGACCTTCTTGCTCTGCGTAAATCCTTATTTCCTTTATGGGTTTACTGGTTTGAAGAGTAAAGGTTTTTTCCGAAGGTATAAGGGACAGAGCCTTTAGGTCTTCTTCCGATATGCTTGGTTTTCCACCTGTAAAGATAAAAAGTGTGTAGAACATTATAAGGACAAGAGAAAAAATTGCCAGCCTCCTTATAAGCCTTATAAGTCCCAGCCTTTTTTCCCTTCTTTCTTCAAGTCTATATCTGTATCTCATCGCACCACCACAACGCCATACCAGTTTTCCAACCTTTTTATTTTAGCAGGTCTTAGACCAAGTAGGTTAAGAAAAGCCCTTAGGTCTTCTTTTCCATAAAGTCCAGAAAAAATGCCAATCTTTTTGAAGAGTTTCATAAGATACGGAAGCTCCTTTTTGAATATTTCTAACTCAAGGTTTGCCACAAGGAGGTCAAAGGTTTCCTTTATGTCCTCTGGTTTGGCATGCCTACATTCAATCTCAACGCAGTTCTCTTTGGCATTATGCACACATTCTTGGACCGCAAGGGGGTCTATGTCTATGGCAAGGACCCTGCCAGCTCTTAGTTTTTTGCAGGCTATGGCAAGTATGCCTGTGCCAGTTCCCACGTCCAAAACAGACCAACCCTCTTGCAAATACTCTTGGAGAAGACCAAGACAAAGACGAGTGGTAGCATGTAGCCCTGTGCCAAAGGCTACTCCCTGTCTTATAACCACAGGCTTTATCCAAGAAGGCAAAACCATAAACTTTCCCACCCTGCGAGCTCTGAAAACCTTTTCTGGCGGGAGGACTTCTACCTCAAAAACCTCTAAGGGTTCAAGCCCTTCATAGGGTTCATAGAGTGCAAACTCCACAAAGGACTCACCTTCTGAAAGTATCTCCACACCCTTTCCATACTCTAAGAGAAACTGATAAAAGCTCTCTGGTTCAAGCCTGTAGACATACTTCTTGTGTTTTTGCGTCATGCCTTTAATTATAAGTGTTTGTGCCTTATATTATTCTCATGTGTGGAATTTTTGGAGTTTTTAACGCACAGCATGCGGAAAGATACGCCTTTTATGGCATATACGCACTTCAACACAGAGGACAAGAAAGTGTTGGTATAGCGGTCTCTGACTACGAGAGCGTAAAGGTAGTGAAAAAGCCAGGTCTTGTGCTTGAAGCCATTAGAAAAGAAGACCTCCAAAACATGTTTGGATACCTCGCTATAGCTCATGTAAGGTATTCCACTGCGGGAGACTCTGGAGGTGTAAACTCCCAGCCTATTGTAAGAGAAACTTCCTTAGGAGTATGTGCGGTAGTTCACAATGGGAATTTGGTCAACTACCTTCCTCTAAGGGCGGAGCTTGAAGCTAAGGGTGTAAGGCTCTTTCATACCTCAGACACGGAGCTTTTCCTTGCCTTGCTTGAGGAGGGAGAGTTTGTGCCAGAAAACATAGACCTACATCCCTCTGATAGAGACCTTCTTCCAAAGGTCTTTTATGTGCTTTCAAGGGTGAAGGGTGCTTATAGCCTTATCTATCTTTTCAAGGACAGGCTTGTGGCAATAAGAGACCCTATGGGCTTTAGACCCCTTTTGATGGGAAGGCTAAAAGATACCATTCTCTTTGCCTCTGAAAGCTGTGCCTTTGATATATTGGGTGGAGAGTTATGGAGGGAGGTAAAGCCAGGAGAGGTGGTGGTAGTAGACCAGCAGGGTATAAGGAGCTACTTTCCCCTTAGGTCTGAAAGGAGGGCTATGTGCATTTTTGAGCTTGTATACTTTTCAAAGCCAGAGAGCTTTGTTTTTGATAACTGGGTATACAAGGCACGCAAAAGGATGGGAGAGCTACTTGCCTATGAGGACCAGGTGCAGGCGGACGTGGTTGTCCCAGTCCCAGACTCTGGGATAGTGCCTGCCATAGGATACTCTCAGGCAAAGGGTCTTCCCCTTGAGCTCGGTATTATTAGAAATCACTATGTGGGTAGGAGCTTTATAGAACCTACGCAGGAGCTAAGAGACATAAAGGTGCTTATGAAGCTAAACCCCAACAAGGCAGTGCTTGAGGGCAAAAGGGTAGTGGTTATTGACGACTCTCTTGTGAGAGGGACTACTTCAAAGAAGATAGTTAGCATGCTAAGGCGTGCGGGAGCAAGAGAGGTGCATATGCGTATAGCGTCTCCACCAGTTATAGGACCCTGCTACTATGGAATAGATACACCCACAAGGGATGAGCTTATTGCCAACAGAATGAGCGTGGAGGACATAAGAAGGTTCATAGGTGCGGACTCTCTTAAATACCTTTCTCTTGAGAGCTTAAGGTCTGTGGTGGAAAGCCCTCAGGATTTTTGCGATGCCTGTTTTAGCAACCATTACCCCCTTGAGGTGGAAGGGACCGCACTAAGAATGCGTTGAACCGTCTCAAGAACCTCCCTTAGTTGAGAAAGAGGTATCATATTAGGACCATCAGACAGAGCCCTGTCTGGGTCTGGATGGGTTTCCATAAAAAGACCGTCCACACCCACTGCAACAGCGGCACGAATTAGAGGAATTACAAACTCTCTCTGTCCTGCAGACCTGTCTCCTGCACCACCGGGGAGCTGAACGCTATGGGTTGCGTCAAATATAACCTTTGTAAACTCCCTCATTATCACCAAACTTCTAAAGTCCACCACAAGGTTGTTGTATCCAAAACTCACACCCCTCTCTGTTATGTAGTAGTCCACAGCCCCTGCAAACTTGAGCTTCTCCACAATATTTTTTGCATCCCAGGGTGCAAGGAACTGACCCTTTTTCACATTTACAGGCTTTCCACTTCTGCCCGCTTCTAAGATAAGGTCTGTCTGCCTACACAAAAAGGCGGGAATCTGCACTATATCCACCACCTCTGCGGTAGGCTTTACCTGCCAAGTTTCATGCACATCAGTGGTTATCTTTAGACCAAACTCTTCCTTTACCCTCTGTAAGACCCTTAGCCCAGCCTCAAGTCCAGGACCTCTAAAAGACCTGTGGGAGCTTCTGTTAGCCTTGTCAAAGGAAGACTTAAAAACAAACTCAAAGTCTCTAAACTCCTCTGAAAGCCTTTTTATATGCTCTGCGGTTTGCATAATAACCTTTTCGCTTTCTATAACACATGGACCCGCTATAATAAGCATGTTTTAAAATATAACACCCAATGGTTCTTTTGGTGAAGATAGGCTCAAACCTCATACAAACGCAAGAGGGAGATATAGACCTTAGCTTCCTTTCAAGGCTTGCAAGGGATATAAAAAAGCTAAGGGATATGGGTCACAAGACCCTTATAGTATCTTCGGGTGCAGTGCTATGTGGAGTAAAAAAGCTAAACCTTTCTCATAGACCCACAGACCTCTGCACAAAGCAGGCGGTCGCAGGAGTAGGACAGGCTTACCTTATGCATCTATATGACATGGTCTTTTCCAACTATGGGCTTACGGTAGGTCAGGCTCTTCTTACCGCAGACATATTTAAGGATAAGGAAAAGTTTGAAAACGCAAAGAACGCTCTAAGCAGTATGCTATCCCTTGGCATAGTGCCTGTTATAAACGAAAACGATACGGTAGCCATATCGGAGCTACTTTTTGGAGACAACGACTTCCTTGCAATTCACACCGCATATATGATGAAAGCGGACCTCATAGTTATCTTCTCTACCGCAGGAGGTTTGCTGGACCATGAAGGAAGGGTAGTCCCCGTGGTGGAAGATGTGGACAAAGTTCTTCACCTCGTTAAGGGCGTAAACTCCCAGTTTGGCACTGGAGGTATGTTAAGCAAGATAACCGCATCAAGGATAGCGGTAAGGCTTGGTATACCAGTGGTCATAACAGGTAAGGAAGATAGCCTACTTGATATACTTGAAGGTAGGACTACAGGCACATACTTTAAACCCTCTGAAAAACCTCTCAAAGAGGGAAAAAAAGCCCTTGCCATGCTTGAAGAGCCAAAGGGTGCCATATACATAGACGAGGGTGCATACAGGGCGATAAAACAGGGTAAGAGCCTTCTCCCTGCAGGTATAAAGAAGGTGGAAGGTAGCTTTCAAAGAGGAGACGTGGTAGTGCTATACGATGAAAGAGGCTTTCTTGTGGGAAAGGGAAAGGTAAACTTTAGCTCGGAAGAGGTTCGCAAGATTATAGGCAAAAAAGGAAAAGAGGTAAAGGATTTACTGAAAACTTCCATTGAAGAAGTGGTGCATACAGATAGGCTCGTTATATTCTAAACTTACAAATACCCCGCCTCAACACCTATACATGCGTTCCAAACCACACCTATCTTGTCCTTATACTTTTCTATGACCTCTAAATTTTCACAACCGGGTTGTAGCCACACATACTTGGCACCTACTTTAAGTGCTTCCTCAAAGATGGGTTCTATATGTGCTGGGTTTCTAAAGACATTTACAATGTCTATGGGCTCTGGCACTTCGGAAAGGGAGGATAGCACCTTAATGCCCAGTATCTCCTGCCCTGCATACTTGGGGTTTATCAGATAAACCCTGTGCATACCTTTAGCTACCACTCTCTCTGTTACATAGTATGAAGGTCTTTCCGGGTCTGGAGATATACCAACTACCGCCACAACCTTTGACTCTTTTAATACTTGCAGAGCATCGTCTTGATGTGGATGATGAAGTTCCTTCATGGGAAGTATTATACTACATATATGGTAAAAATCGGTATAACAATAGGCGACCCTGCGGGAGTGGGACCTGAGCTCATAGTGAGACTTTCCAGATACTTTGACCCTCAAAAGGCATACATAATATACGGAGAGAAGAAGATAATACAGGCGGTCAAAAGGGAGCTAAGTGTGGACTTTGAATTTTCGGAGATATACACGGTAGAGGAGATTAAATCTCCTGGTGTATATATAGCGGACTTAAACATAAGCGAAACAGATAGACCATTGCCTTCTCTAACCTCGGGTAAGGTGGCGGTTGCATACTTGGGAAGGGCGGTGGTGGATGCTGTTTATGGAAAACTGCAAGGGCTTTTGACCATGCCTATAAACAAATTCTGGGCAAAGCTGGCAGGGTTTTCCTATGAGGGTCAAACGGAGTTTTTAGCTCAGGCTTGCAATGTGAGAGAGTATGCTATGCTTATGTATTCAGAGAAGTTAAAGGTAGTGCCCTTTACCACACATATACCTCTAAGAGAAGTGCCAGAGAGAATAAGAAAAGACGGTATCGTTAAGAAGGTAAAGCTAATAGACAGAGAGTTCAAAAGACTTTTTGGAATTGAGCCAGTAGTTGGCATTCTTGGTCTTAACCCCCATGCGGGTGATATGGGGGCTATAGGGGAAGAGGATATGAAAGAGATTGCACCTGCGGTAGAGGCTCTAAAGGAAGAAGGCTACAAGGTTGAAGGTCCTCTATCTCCGGATAGTGCCTTTTTGAACATAAACTACGATGTTTATCTGTGTATGTATCATGACCAAGGGCTTATACCTTTTAAAATGCTCGCCTTCAGGGAAGGTGTGAATTTAACGCTTGGAATACCCTTTGTGAGAACCTCCCCAGACCATGGAGTAGC
>JAXSOX010000084.1:0-7118 GCA_037926525.1 Aquificaceae bacterium
CCGTAGGTCTTTCCAGTCCCTGTAGGTGCCTGTATTATCTTTACACAGTTATTTCCCTCTTCTATAGCGGACAGGACTATATTGAAAAACTTCTCTTGAGCCCTTCTTCTCTCAAGACCTTTCTTAAGAAGAAATTCATACACTTCAAGAGCCATGTTAAAATTCTAAGCTATGAAGAACTTTTTAATAACGGGATGTGCGGGCTTTATAGGTTGGAAAACTGCGGAAAAGCTATTGCAAAAAGGCTACAGCGTGGTAGGTCTGGACAATATGAACGACTACTATGACACAAGGCTAAAGGAGTATAGGCTATCACTTCTCAAAAGGTATGAGAATTTCACCTTCTACCCCGTAGATATAGAAGACAAGGAGTCTCTGAAAGAGGTTTTCAAAAAACACTCCTTTGACTGTGTAATAAACGAGGCGGCGAGAGCTGGAGTGCGTTATTCCATAGAAAACCCTTATGTTTACTTTACCACGAACACCATAGGCACTTTGAACCTGCTTGAGCTATGCAAAGACTTTGGTATTAAGAAGTTCGTATTGGCTTCTACATCTTCTCTCTATGCGGGACAGAAGATGCCCTTTAGAGAAGACCTGCCTGTTAATACACCCATATCTCCCTACGCTGCTTCAAAGAAGTCCGCAGAAGTGCTCTGCTACACTTACCACTACCTTTATGGTATAGATGTGTCAATTGTTCGCTACTTTACCGTTTACGGTCCTGCAGGCAGACCAGATATGAGTATATTTAGGTTCATAAAATGGGTGCTTGAGGGCAAGCCTCTTGAAGTCTTTGGCGATGGCTCTCAAAGCAGGGACTTTACTTACATAGACGATATAGCGGAAGGGACTATTTTGGCTACAAAGCCTCTCGGGTATGAGGTTATAAACCTTGGAAACAACAAGCCACATACACTTTCGGAAGTTATATCTCTAATTGAAAAATACACAGGGAAAAAGGCTGTGCTTGAGCTCAAAGACTTTCACAAGGCAGACATGAAAGCCACATGGGCGGACATACAAAAGGCTCAAAGCCTTCTTGGCTGGAAGCCACAGGTAGACCTTGAGGAGGGAATAAGAAGAACCGTGGAGTGGACTTTGGAAAACTGGGCGTGGGTAAGGGAAGTTAAAGTTTAGGCTTTATTGTGTTAAAATAAAAACAGCAAAATATAAAAGGGAGGTAGAAGATGAAAGTCATACTCAGAAAGCCTTCAGAGGATGTCCCAGATAGCTTTGTATGCGAAACGCTTTTAAAAGCTTTGAACATTTCTGTGAGCAACTGCGAGGAAAAGCTAAGGTTGCAGGGTCATATAGAGTTTCACGTAAGCCCGGACAAGCTATCTCAGATAGAAAGTATACTTAAAAGATACAGCTTCTTATCTTACGAAGTTGTCCACGAAGACAAGGAACTCATTCCTGTGAAAATTGCTCTTGGCAAAGGCACTACGCCTTCTTTAGCTTGCAACATACTTTCTGGGATATTAGGATATAGAGTGGAAGGCTGTGATCAGGAATTTAAAGAGAAAGGAGAAATATATCTTGAACTTGAACCAGAAAAGGCTCGTAAGCTCATAGACGCTTCAAAAAATTACCCCTTTTTAAAGGTTACCCCCCTTAAGGAACTTTACTCTACTAAGGTAGGTTATAGTGTAGAAAAGGAGGGTGGTATTTCAGAAAGTTTGTCCCTTATTAAACACAACCCTGGCTTTTTCTTTGCCTTTTCTCTTGTTTATGTTGTTATTCTATTGCTTTCCTTTCTACCCCTAATTGGCTTAGTATTTAGTTTCATAAACAGTCTTTTTCTCTATGCTGTTCTACTATACATTACCGCACATAGTCTATCAAAACAAAAAGAAGGACTTTCCCTCTCCAAGGTTCAAAACTATTTTATGCCTTCTCTCGGAATAAATATAGGTGCTTGGGTTTTCCTAATATTAGTTGGACTTTTATCTATATTGCTACTAATACCTTTTGGGATTTTGGGTGCATTAAGCGATGCAATCCAAGAAAATTATTTTAACGAGGGTGTTGTAGCATCTTTGATTGTATGGCTTCTTCTTTTAGTTCTATTTATAGGATATTATATATACGCTATTCCACTGATTTATTCAAAAGCCTTTAGAGATGGTTTAACCTTTGAGGCGGGGTTCAAAGCTGTTTTTTACCCCTTTATACCTGCTGGATTAAAAGAAGCTTTTAGCAATACGTATTTCAAGCATTCCTTTCTCTGGATGGCTTTTATAACCGTGGTAGCTATTTTAACAGTAGTGTCCGCTATCACTGTAATACTCATACCTGTTGCCCTTTTTCTCATATGTTGGATGATTACTTACACTGCCATTGTCATAAGAGACTATACAGTCCTTCACTATAAGCCAGCTTTATAGAGTTGATAAGTAAAACTTATAGTGTTATAAAAACTCTGAAAGGTCTACAGGTTGCAACATGTATATCTTTTTACTAAAGGAGGTCTATCATGGAGATAGGCGGTAGCTTTTACGATAGAAAAGCCTATAGCACTTGCTATATGTGTGCCTGCAGGTGTGGCATAGAGGTCTATGTGAGAAATAACAAGGTGACATACATAAAGGGTAATGACGCTCATCCAACCAATAAGGGTGTTCTCTGTGCCAAGGGTTCATCTGGGATAATGAAAGAATACAGCCCTGCAAGGCTCAGGAAACCTCTACTGAGAGTGGGTCCAAGAGGCTCTGGGCAGTTCAAGGAAATAGAGTGGGAAGAAGCACTTGAGATAGCTACCCAGTGGCTGGAAGAGGCAAGAAAGAAGGGACCCTATAAGATTGCCTTCTTTACAGGAAGAGACCAGATGCAGCAGATAAACAGCTGGTTTGCCAGCCAGCTTGGGACGGTCAACTGGGCGGCGCACGGAGGTTTTTGTTCTGTAAATATTGCTGCCTCTGGTCTGTATTCCATTGGTGGCTCTTTCTGGGAGTTTGGAGAGGCGGACTTTGAAAATACAAAATACTTTATGCTTATAGGCGTGGCGGAAGACCACTCTTCTAATCCCTTCAAGCTGGGTATTCAAGAAATGAAACGCAAAGGTGGAAAGTTTGTGGTGGTAAACCCAGTGAGATGGGGCTATGGTGCAATAGCGGACGAGTGGGTGCCTATAAAGCCTGGTACGGACGGTGCTTTCTTTATGGGTATAATGCATGTGCTTTTTAAATACAACCTTGTCAACTGGGAGTTTCTCAAGGAATACACCAACGCACCATGGCTTGTCATTCAAGCACCGGGCACCTCAAAGGACGGTCTCTTCTACAGAAATGCAGAAGGCAAGCCTATGGTCTATGATAAAAAGTCTCAGTCCTTTAAGCCTGCGGACAGGATAGTGCCAGATAACCTTGACCCTGCCTTTATAGGAGAGTTCACCACGCCAGAAGGCTATAAGGTGAGACCTGCCTTTGATATATTCGCAGAGAGGCTCGTAAAGGACTATAGCCCAGAAAAGGTGGAAAAGATAACGGGCATACCTGCAAAGGATATAGAAAGAATAGCCAAGGAAATGGGAACTATAGCCTTGTATCATCCAATAGAACTACCCATAGAGTGGACGGATGTATGGGGAAGAAAGCACAAGAAGGTTATAGGTAGACCTGTTTCCTTCCATATGATGAGAGGTGTGGCATCTCATAGCAACGGTTTCCAAAGTGCAAGGGCTGTGTTCTTGCTTATGATGATGCTGGGTGTGGTGGATGTGCCTGGAGGTTTTCTTAATAAGCCACCCTATCCCAAACACATAGAAGACCTTCCAAAGCCTTACAAGATTACCAGACCTGATGAGATAAAGTATGGAGAGGTGTATCCCGGACCACATCTTGGTTATCCTCAAAACCCCGATGACCTTCTTGTGGACGAAAAGGGCAACCCTGTAAGGATAGACCATGCCTACAGTTGGTGGTTTCCTCTAACCGCTCACGGTCTTATACACAATGTCATACCTGCAGCATACGAGGGCAATCCTTACCACATTGAGGTGCTTATGATTTACATGGCAAACATGGCATGGAACTCCTCTCAGAATATACCCTACATAATCCAAGCCCTAACTGCCACAGACCCTGCGGGTAATTACATAATCCCTAAGGTTATAACCATAGATGCCTTCTATAGCGAGCAGGTTGCATACTCGGACTTAGTTCTTCCAGATGCCACTTACCTTGAGCAATGGTTTGCTCTGTCTTTGCTTGATAGACCACCCTCTGCGGTAGATGGTCCTGTGGATGCTCTAAGACATCCCATAGTAGACCCTCTGGCAAACGGCTATGATGTGAGAGGTTGGGGTGATGTGATGGTGGAGCTTGGCTCAAGGTTAAGGCTCCCTGGCTTTGTAAATCCAGATGGCTCAAGGAAATATAAGGACTTTAAAGACTTTCTTATAAACTGGCAGATAAGACCTGGTGTGGGTGCTCTTGCAGGATGGAGAGGCAAAAACGGAGACAAGCACTTTGTGGGAGAACCAAACCCTAACCAGCTTGAAATGTATATAAAGAACAAGGGCTTTTTCTACTACAAACTGCCAGAGAATATGAGGTTCTACAGGCATGTAAACAAGGACTACCAAGAGTGGGCGGTAAGCGTAGGCTTTATAAAGAAGGTGGCTCCAATAATCTTTAACTTCTACCTTGAAACGCTACAAACCTTTAGGCTTGCAGGTCAAGGATTGTGGGAAGGCAAAAACCAGCCACCCAACGACCCCATACTCAGAGAAAGACTTGTTAAATACTTTGACCCTCTACCCTTCTGGTATCCACCCTTTGAGGAAGAGGTTTCAGGCAAAGACTATCCTCTTTATGCCTTTACACAGAGACCCCAGTGGATGTATCACTCTTGGGACTCTCAAAATGCATGGCTAAGACAAATATCCACAAGGAACTACCTGTATATGAACCCCAAGACCGCAGAGAAGCTTGGTATAAAGCACCTTGACTGGGTATGGGTTGAGTCCAGGATAGGAAAGGTAAAGTGCCAAGTATTTCTAACAGAAACTACAGAACCCAACTCTGTGTGGACTTGGAATGCCATAGGCAAAATGAAAGGAACATGGGGTCTAAAGCCAGAAGCGGAGGAAGGGCATCAAGGCTTTCTCCTAAACCACGTTATACCCCATAGCATACGTATAGGAGGAAGGGAAGTCTACTATGGAGACCCAATAACAGGACACCTTGCTTGGTTTGACACAAAGGTAAAGGTCTATAAAGCGGAAGACCAAACTCCAGAAACCTATCCACAGTTTGAAGTAGAGCCACTTGACTATATTAAGGAAAGGTGGACTCCTGTGTTGAGGTATAAACCATGAAGACCCTTGAGAAGAAGACTGTAGCAGATTATGAGGCATTGCCAGAAGGTAGTCCATACCAGCTTATTGAAGGAGAGCTTATTATGAGCCCAGCACCGGGGTTTGAGCACCAGCAGACTTCTATAAACATAAGCCACAAGCTTTATAGTTTCCTCAAGCAAAGGGGTATTGGAAGAGTGCTATACGCACCCCTTGACGTGTATATTGACGAAGAGAACGCCTACCAACCTGACATAGTGGTAATTCTCAAGGGTTCAAAGGCAAGGATAACCAGCAAAGGCGTGTATGGACCGCCTGATGTGGTGGTGGAGATACTTTCACCCTCTACCGCTTACTATGACTTGACGCAAAAGAAGGATGTTTATGAGAGGTCTGGAGTGAGAGAGTATTGGATAGTGGACCCTCTTAGGAGAACCTTTGAGGTATATCTCAATACAGAAGAAGGCTTTAAACTCATAAGCAAGGCAAAGGGTAAGGGTGTGGTGAGGTCTGAGGTGCTTTCTTTGGAGCTTGAGCTTGAAGAGGTTTTTGAGGGTATAGAGCCATGAAGACCCTTGAGAAGAAGACTGTAGTGGACTACGAGGCATTGCCAGAGGGTAGCCCATACCAACTCATTGAAGGAGAGCTTGTTATGAGCCCAGCACCAGCACCTGACCACCAAGTAGTCTCTGGAAATATCTACCTCTTGCTTAGAATGGCTGTAAGAGGTAAGGGTGTTGTCTTGTATTCACCCCTTGATGTATACTTGGACTTGGAAAACGCCTACCAACCTGACATAGTGGTAATTCTCAAGGGTTCAAAGGCAAGGATAACCAGAAAAGGCGTGTATGGACCGCCTGATGTGGTGGTGGAGATACTTTCACCTTCCACTGCATACTATGACTTGACGCAAAAGAAGGATGTTTATGAGAGGTCTGGAGTGAGAGAGTATTGGATAGTGGACCCTCTTAGGAGAACCTTTGAGGTATATCTCAATACAGAGGAGGGTTTTAAACTCATAAGCAAGGCAAAGGGTAAGGGTGTGGTGAGGTCTGAGGTGCTTTCTTTGGAGCTTGAGCTTGAAGAGGTTTTTGAGGGTATAGAGCCATGAAGACCCTTGAGAAGAAGACTGTAGCAGATTATGAGGCGTTGCCAGAAGGTAGCCCATACCAACTTATTGAAGGAGAGCTTGTTATGAGCCCAGCACCAGCACCCGACCACCAAGTAGTCTCTGGAAATATCTACCTCTTGCTTAGAATGGCTGTAAGAGGTAAGGGTGTTGTCTTGTATTCACCCCTTGATGTATACTTGGACTTGGAAAATGCCTATCAACCTGACATAGTGGTAATTCTCAAGGGTTCAAAGGCAAAGATAACCAGAAAAGGCGTGTATGGACCGCCTGATGTGGTGGTGGAGATACTTTCACCTTCTACTGCATACTATGACCTAAGGGTCAAGAAAAAGGTTTACGAAAGGGCAGGAGTGAGAGAGTATTGGATAGTGGACCCTATGGAAAGAAGCCTTGAGATATACACAAACTCAGAAGAGGGTTTTAAGCTAACTTCAAGGGTCGTGGAAAAGGGTAAGGTATTTTCTAAAGTTTTAGATATAGACTTAGACCTTGAAGAAGTTTTTAAGGAGGTATAGATATGGCACAGTTTGCACTTGTGATAGACCTTAACACCTGCGTTGGCTGTCATGCCTGTGCGACAAATTGCAAGGAATGGAACACACAGGCAGCCTTTGGACCGCTTTCTGACTTTGACCCATACGGTAGAGAGCCTCAAGGTGTTTGGTATAACAGAATAATGACCTA
>JAXSOX010000085.1:0-7050 GCA_037926525.1 Aquificaceae bacterium
TCCATACCCCTTACCAACTTCTCAAGGTCCGCCGGACCCAGCTTGCTCGCTCAACCAGAAGCCCTTACAAGCCTTAAGAGTTCCATAGACTTATATCATAAAACCGCTCTTAAGAAGAATACTTTGAACTTTTCAAAGAATCCATAAATCATTCTTTGAAGATTTCAAAAGCTATCATGGTTTAAAATTTCTACTATGAAGGAGATACTAAAAAAGCTCTCTGAGTTTCAAAACCTTACAAAGGAAGAGGTTAGGCAAGCTCTTGAGGACATAGTAGAAGGCAGAACTACCGATGCCCAGATAGGTGCTTTTATTATTGGCACAAAGATGAAGGGTGAGACCCCAGAGGAGATAGAAGGTGCTGCAAGCTTTTTCAGAGAAAGGGCAACAAAGGTTGAGGTGGAAGACAAAGAGAATCTGGTGGACACTTGCGGAACGGGTGGTGATATGTTAGAGACCTTCAACGTTTCCACTACAGTTGCCTTTGTTCTGGCTGGTGCAGGCGTGAGGGTTGCAAAACATGGCAACAGGTCTGTGTCTTCAAAAAGTGGTAGCGCGGACCTTCTTGAGTATCTCGGTGCAAAAATAGACCTTGGACCAGAGCAGGTCAAAAGGCTAATAGAAGAAATAGGAATAGGCTTTATGTTTGCCCCCATATTTCATCCTGCTATGAAAAGGGTTATAGGTCCAAGGAAGGAAGTAGGCTTAAGGTCCATATTTAACTTGGTGGGTCCTCTTTCAAACCCTGCGGACGCAAGAAGACAACTTCTTGGGGTCTTTTCAGACCATCTTGTGGACAAGGTAGCCTTTGCCCTAAAGGACATGGGCATAAAAAGGGCTTTTGTGGTGCATGGCAGGGACGGTATGGACGAGGTATCCATAAGTGCTCCCACCCGCATTGCAGAACTCAGGGAAGAAGAAGTTTTACTCTATGACTTTCATCCCGAGGAAGTGGGCTTTAGAACCTATCCCACCGAATACATAAGGGTATCTTCTGTGGATGAAAGCTCAAAAATGGTGCTTTCTGTGTTAAAGGGTGAGGTTTCACCTGCATACTATATGGTTTTATTAAACTCCATGTTTGGCATTCTTGTTTCTGGTCTTACTGAGGATAGAAACACCGCCCTTGAAATGGCCAAGGAATCCATACACTCTGGAAGAGCTTACAAAAAACTGCAGGAGTTCATAGACCTATCGAGAAAAGTCTAATGATAGAAGTAGGTAAGGTAAGCTACCTTAACACACTGCCCCTTTTCTACAGTTGGGACACTCAAGAGGTAAGCCTTATAGAAGGGCACCCATCAGAGCTTGTGAAAAAGCTCAGAGCAGGTCAGATACAAGCAGGCATTGTCTCTTCTGTAGAATTTCTGCTTCATCCAGAAGACTACAGAGTTGTGCCTGGCATATCCATATCTTCAAGGGAAAGAGCTTGCTCCGTTCTCATTTTCTCCAAAAGACCTCTTGAGTTCATAAGGAGCATACACCTTACGCCAGCCTCCATGACCTCTAAGATGCTCGCCATGTATGTACTTAAAAGGGTCTACGGAAATAGTCCTGAGGTTGTGGAAAGGTCCCAGGCGGAGGCCCTTCTACTTATAGGAGATGAGGCATTCAGTGAGAAGGCTTCTGGTAGGTGGGATTATATTTATGACCTTGGCGAGGAGTGGTTTCGCCTCCACGGACTTCCCTTCGTCTTTGCCCTCTTTCTTGTGAGAAGGGACGCCCCTGAGTGGTTAGACCAACTCATACTGGAGCAGTGCAGGAAGTCAAGGGAGGAGTTTTACCACGACCTTGAAGAGGGTAAGCTCAGGCTACAAAAGCCTCTCAAGGATTACTTTAACCTATGTCTTGACTATACCCTTGACGAGGAGGGGTGGCGGTCCTTAAGTCTTTTTAAGGAAATTTTAATGGAAGATGCTATATTATGTAAAAATAAGGAGGTGATAGTATGAGAAGAAAGGCTCTGGTCTTGCTAACTGTTTTCTCCGCAGGTTTTCTATTCTCCTGCGGTCAGGTAACCACACAGAGAACCTACGAGGGAGCTACCGTAGGAGCGGTGGGTGGTGCTATAGCTGGAGCTCTTATAGACAGAAACAACAGATGGCGTGGTGCGGTTATAGGTGGTGCTCTCGGTGCGGTTATAGGTGGAACTATAACAGAAATAGCAGCAAGAGCTTCAAGGGAGGCGGCGGCTCAGAACAAGCCCGTGGAATACAAGTCTGAAGATGGAAGGGAAAGGGTGGTGGCAGAGCCCGTAGCTTCAAGGGGCAACTGTAGGATAGTAAAGACTACCTATTATCAGGACGGTAAGGTGGTAAAGGTTGAGGAAAGGGAGGTATGCCCCTAAGGGGCTACCCCTTATAAACCCTTACATTTAGTGTTTATGACACCGTAGTTTCCCCCTCTCTTTCTATAAACTATTCTAAGCGTGCCTGTTTCTATGTCAATGAAGGGAAGGAAGTAGATACCAGAATCCTGAAGTTCAAAGACCGCATCTTCCATGCTCATTGGCTTCTCTATAACGAGTTCTTCCTCCACTATGAGAGGTTTTTCCCTCTCTTCATGAGGTCTTATCTCTTCCCTTATAAGCTCTTCCTTTATCTTATGACCTTTGCGTCTTAGTTCGTGCCTTCTCTGTTTTAGCTTTATAAGCTGTCGCTCTATCTCATCCATCACCCTGTCAAGGGCTGAAAAGGGGTCAATGTCTTCGTCCCAAGCGTGCAAAGCACCACCACCCCAGGTCTTTAGGTATATGTCCATGTCAACCCTGTAGAGGGTTGGTCTGCTCTCACCCGCAAAGTCCTTTTGCTTCGCTCTTGAGGTAGAAAGTGTTACCACCACCTCTACCTGGTCTTCCTCAGCTTCCTTTAAAAATCTGCTGAACCTCTCGACCTTACCTTCTACAAAGGCTTTCATTGAGTCTGTCCATTCAATGCCTTTACCTATAAACTCCACGTTCATTCTCTGACCTCCTCTAACCTTCTATGGAGTAGAATATGATACCATGAATTTAGGAGTTCTTGTATCAGGGCGTGGTTCAAACCTTCAGGCAATAATAGATGCTATTGAGGCTGGAAAGCTCAAGGACAGGATAGCCTTAGTTATATCTGACAGAGAAGGCGTTCAGGCAATAGACAGGTGTGTAAAACACGGTATTCCACACAGGGTCATTAAAAGGAAAAGTTTTGACAGCAAAGAGGAGTTTGAAAAAAACCTCGTGGAGGCTATGAAGGGGTCTGGAGTTGATTTGGTTGTTCTTGCAGGTTTTATGCGTGTGCTTTCTCCCGTATTTCTTAAGGAATTTCCCATGAAGGTTATAAACATACATCCATCCCTTATACCAGCCTTTCAGGGAATGCATGCTCAAAGGCAAGCCTTACAATACGGAGCAAGAATAAGTGGTTGCACCGTCCATTTTGTCACAGAGGAGCTGGACAATGGTCCAGTTATAGCTCAAGCATGCGTGCCAGTCCTTCCAGAAGACACAGAAGAGAGCCTGTCTGAGCGGATACTCCGCCATGAGCATAGGATACTGCCACAGGTAATAAGATGGATATCAGAGGGAAGGGTTAGGGTTGAGGGCAGAAGGGTGGTGGTGGAAGGGGCAAGGTATGGAACTTTACCCTTTAACCCTGAGCTTGAAGACTTTTGATATAATCTTAGGAAAACTGACAAGGAGGTGGAAACATGTTAAGTCTTTTTAGAAGACGCCTGCTTGTGCTTGGAGTGGCTGGTTGTTTTTTTGCCTTCAATTCGTCTCCAGCCCTTGCTGGACTTGTGGGTTCAAAGCCTGCTTCTGAAACCCTGACTATGAAGAGAGAGGAAGATATAGCTAAAATCCAAAGAGCCCTTGAAAGCAAACAGCTTCAAGAAAAGCTAAGAGCTTATGGTCTCACAAAGGAGGAGGTGGAGAAAAAGCTCTCTGAGCTAAATGACGAGCAGATACATATGTTGGCAAAGGCTTCTGACAGGGTTCTTGCCGGTGGTGATGGTGTTGGGCTCGCCATAGGTATACTTATAATTGCCATCCTTCTGGTAATACTTCTTAAACTTCTAAACAAGGAGATAATCATTAGATGAGAGATGCTCTTGCTTTTGCTTCTTTTCCCCCTTGTTCTTTACTCCAAAAGCCTTGATGTTCCCTTTGTTAAACAGCGGGACCAGTTTTGCGGTCCCGCATCCCTCAGCTCTGTGCTTGCCTATTATGGGCTAAAGGTGTCTCAGGAAGAGATAGCGGAGAAGGTATACAACCCCAAGCTAAAGGGTGCCCTCATTACAGACCTTGAAAACTATGCCAGAGCAAGGGGTTTTAGGACTCTTCTAAAAACCTCAAACCTGCAGGAGCTGAAAAACTACATAGAGGAAGGTCATCCTCCCATAGTGCTTGTGGACTTGGGAACGCTGTGGATAAGCGTCCCCCACTACATGGTGGTTGTTGGATACGGCGAAGATACCTTTTATGTTCACACGGGATATGAAGCCAATAAGCCTATTAAAGCCAAAGAGCTTGACAGAATATGGTCAAAAATGGGAAGGGTTATTCTGATGGTCTATCCATACTGAACCTTTTGGAGAACCTTTTTGTAACCCTCAAGTAGGTCACCTAAGTCAAACCTGAACCTATCTTTATCCAGCTTTTCTCCAGTTTTTGCATCCCATAGCCTGCATGTATCCGGAGATATCTCGTCTATCACCGCAAGGGCACCATCGGGAAGCCTTCCAAACTCTAACTTGAAATCCACGAGCAAAAGACCATGAGACTTAAAAAACTTTTTCAGTATGGTGTTTACCTTAAGGGCTATTTTCACTATATCCTTCAAAGTCTTTTTATCCGCTATACGGAGAAGGATTGCGTGTTCAACACATATAAGTGGGTCGTGTAACTGGTCGTTTTTGTAGAAAAACTCCAATAAGGGCTTTTCCAATTTTTCTCCTTCTTTGAAACCGAGCCTTTTACATATGCTTCCTGCAGTTATATTCCTTACTACGACCTCTAAGTCAAACCTTTCTGCCTTCCAGACAAGCATTTCTCTTTCGGAAACACGCTCTATAAAATGGGTTTTTACACCCTTTTCTTCCAGCAATTTAAACATTAGGCTTGATATGGTGTTGTTAAGAACACCCTTGCCCTCCACTTCAGCTTTCTTGGTAGCGTCAAAGGCTGTCGCGGTGTCTTTGAAGTATATCAGGCATTTTTCCTTGTCAACCTCGTAAACTTTCTTAGCCTTGCCTTCGTAAAGAAGTTTCATATAATGTATTTTATAGCAAGGAGGGTAAAATGACACCTACACAAAGAGTTGAAGCACTAACGCAGAGTATAAAGTTGACAGATATACTTTACAAAGCTGTTCAGGCAAACGCCTCTGACGTGCATATAACAGCCGGTGCAAGACCGTCGCTAAGGATTGATGGAAAAATAACACAGCTTGCTGAGTATCCCATATTAACTCCAGATATGACCCAAACGCTTGCCTATTCTGTCATGTCGGAAAGACACAGGAAAACACTTGAAGAAAAGGGACAAGTAGACTTTTCCTTTGGTGTCAAAGACCTTGGTAGGTTCAGAGCAAACGTTTTTTACCAAAGAGGAAGTATTGCAGCGGTTTTTAGAAGGCTTCCCAGTAAGATACTAAGCGTCAAAGATTTAGGGTTAAGTGATAGGGTTCTGGAGGTTTGTCACAAAAGTATGGGTCTTGTTCTTGTAACTGGTCCCACGGGATCTGGAAAAACTACAACTCTTGCAGCACTGATAAATTACATAAATGAAAACTTTCCCCATCACATTATAACTATTGAAGATCCTATAGAATACGTGTTTCCGCATAGAAAGAGTATAGTAAACCAGAGAGAAATAGGTGAGGATGTCCACAGTTTTGCAGATGCTCTCAGGGCTGCTTTGCGTGAAGACCCAGATGTCATCCTTGTGGGTGAAATGAGAGACCTTGAGACAATAGAAATAGCACTAAGAGCAGCAGAAACAGGGCACCTTGTTTTTGGAACACTTCATACAAACACCGCCATATCTACCATTACAAGGATAATAGATGTATTCCCTCCAGAGCAGCAGGAGCAGGTAAGAATACAGCTTTCTTTTGTGCTTCAGGGTGTTATATCTCAGAGACTAATACCTAAGATTGGCGGCGGAAGAGTCCTTGCTTATGAGCTTATGATACCAAATACTGCAATAAGAAACCTAATAAGGGAGAATAAACTTCAACAGATATACGCCATAATGCAGAGCGGGCAGGCTCAAACGGGCATGCAAACCATGAATCAGTCCCTTTACGGACTTTACAAGGCTGGTCTTATATCCCTCGAAGATGCTTATAAATACTCGCCAGATATAAAAGAGTTGGAAAGAATGATAGAAAGAGGAGGGTAAAGATGCCAAGGTTTAAGTATAGAGCCTTTGACGAAACAGGAAACTTTGTAGAAAGTGAAGCAAATTATCCAACTCAAGAAACTTTGATAGCGGACTTACAACAGAGGGGTTTGAGTATCATAGAAGTAATAAAGGTTGATAAGGAAGAAAAAGAAGAGGGTAAAAGAGGGTTAGTTCTCAAACTTCCAATAGGTGGTAAAGTAAGCGATAGAGACCTTTCCATATTTTGCAGACAGCTTGGAACAATGATAAACGCAGGGCTTAACATAATAGACGCTCTTAACATATTGGGAGAACAGCTTCCCAACAAAAAGCTTGCGGAAGCCAGCAAGAAGGTTGCAATAATGGTAAGCGAAGGTAAACCCATATCAAACTCTATGGCTGAATTCCCTGCGGTTTTTCCGGAGTTTGTAATTAATTTGGTTAGGGTGGGTGAGGAAACGGGTAATCTTGATATTGCTCTTATGAGGGCTGCAGATTATTACGAGAAGATGGCAATGATAAAGAGCAAGATAAAGAGCGCAGCCTTTTATCCTACTTTTGTGGTTATAATAGCCACTGCCATAGTTACGGGTATACTCTATTTTCTTGTGCCCACCTTTGCAGAGATTTATGCTTCTCTTGGTGGTGAACTTCCCGCTCCTACTCAAATGCTTATCGCTGCCTCT
>JAXSOX010000086.1:0-7045 GCA_037926525.1 Aquificaceae bacterium
CACTAACCAAAGCTTTATTATTGAAAAACTTGAATAGTTAAACCTTTTCTATGAGATTTTGGATAATTTTCTCTAACTTCCCCACATAAATTTCCACATCTTTTAAAAGTTTTTCACACTCCTCTCTATCAATGAAGTCTCCTATAACATCGTAGTCTGCCCTTTGCCTCATATACATCGCTTGGTCGTATATCTTTGAAAGGCTAACATACTTCTTTTCTTTAAAAAGATATAGGTTCATCAATTGCCTCACGCCCTTATGTGTTTGAGGGTCTTCTCCCAAGAGAAATAGATAGGCTTTAGAAGAGTGAAAGACTGAATAGTAGGCTTCATGAACTGCAGGTGGATACATTCCAATTTCAAAAAGCTGTTTTGCTCTTTGCAGATGCCTTTGGGCTTTGGATAAATGCATCTCCGCATACTTTAACTTACTACTCTCTGAAAATCTCTCCTTTTCCTCCATCCTTACCTCTCCGTATATGGGTATTATTGGTCTTATTGTAAGGTCTTTTAACTGGTTTTCTTTCACAAAGATAGGACTTATGAGTGTGTTATATAGGTTGTTGTATTTGGTGATTATTTCCATCGCCTTTTGTTTATCAATATCCGTCCAATTTTCTGGAACTATAACAAAAACATCCACATCCGAACCTGAGTGAAAATCTCCTCTTGCATAAGAACCAAAAAGTAAAAGTGAAAGGCTCTTATTTGTAGACTTTTCTATCTCCTTCCCAAGTCTTCTCAAGATGCCTTTTAGCTTCTTCACCAAAAGCGTCATGGTTTAAAATTTATAGCATGTTCAGAAAAGTTCTTGTGGCTAACAGGGGAGAAGTGGCTCTTAGAATAATAAGGGCGTGTGAGGAGCTTGGTATAAAGACTGCTGCCATATACTCAGAGGCGGATACAAAATCCCTTTATGTGAAAAAGGCGGATGAGGCTTACCTAATACCCGGCGACCCTATAAGAGCCTATCTTGACTACGTGAGAATAGTAGACCTTGCCAAGTCTATAGGTGCGGATGCCATACATCCGGGTTATGGTTTTCTTGCGGAGAACGCAGACTTTGCCCGTTATTGCAAGAAAAAGGGCATAACCTTCATAGGACCTTCTCCAGAGCATATTGAGCTCTTTGGAGACAAGGTAAAGGCAAAACAGGCTATGCAAAAACTTGGCATTCCCACCATACCTGGGTCTCCGGAGCCTCTAAGAAACTACGAAGATGCCATGCATTATGCAAAGGAGATAGGTCTTCCTGTAATTCTTAAATCCGCCTACGGTGGTGGTGGTAGGGGTATGAGGGTGGTGCACAGCTTTGAAGACCTGCCAAGGCTCTTTGAATCTGCCTACAGAGAGGCGGAAACCTTTTTTGGAAAAGGAGACCTTTTTGTGGAGAAGTATTTAGACAACCCCAAGCATATAGAAGTTCAAATCTTGGGGGACATGTATGGTAATGTGGTTCACTTGGGCGAGAGGGACTGTTCTGTGCAAAGAAAACATCAGAAGATAATTGAGATTACTCCATGTCCTGTGCTTCCACAAGATATAAGACAGAAAATGTTGGGGCTTAGCGTAAGGGCTATGATGCAGGTGGGCTACTATAGTGCAGGGACCTTAGAGTTTTTGGTGGACCTAAAAAGTGGAGAGTTTTACTTTATAGAGATGAACACCCGTCTTCAGGTGGAGCATACCATAACAGAAATGGTAACGGGCATAGACATAGTGGAGACCATGATAAGGGTTGCTATGGGCGAGCCACTACCTTTTACGCAGAGCGATATTACCTTTAGAGGGTATGCCATTGAGTTTAGGATAAATGCGGAAGACCCAAAGAGGGGTTTTGCACCCGCTCCCGGTAGGATAACCGCCTACTACTCACCGGGTGGTCCTGGTGTAAGAATGGACTCTGGCGTCTATAAAGACTATGTGATACCACCTTACTATGATTCCATGATAGCCAAGATGAGCGTTTGGGCTCTCACTTGGGATAGGGTGTTGGCAAGGGCAAGAAGGGCTATAGATGAGTTTATTGTGAGAGGAGTCCCCACCAACATACCCCTACATAGGGAGATAATAAGAGACCCAGACTTTATATCTGGCAATTTTGGTATAAGGTTCTTAGAGGAGAAACTGCCTACATACGATTTTGAGATAGAAGGTGAAGAAGACCCAGAAAGCCTTGCACTTGCCATATCCGCCGCAATCGCCGCATACTACGGGCTATAATCTACAGACCTTCCCTTGCTTTCAAAACCAAGGGGACTGACCACCTTTACCGTAAAGGTTGTTTTCTCCTCTGGAAGTTCCGTTTCAAAGGCAAAGCCTGTGGTCCTTCCTATCTCTTCGCCGTTTCTATATATAACAAATTCTCTGTATTCCTGTTCGTAAAACCATACAAGATATAGAGCTTCTTTTCCCTCTCTTAGCTCAAGCCCTTCAACCTCAGGCACGGTGGGTGGTGGTTTTGGCTTTACGCAAAATTCCACAGGTTGGCTTTCCATATTTCCCCTAATGCCTGTAATGGCATAACACCTCTCCCAGTAGTCTCTTTCTAACCTAATAGATTCTCTAAAGGTTTTGGCATTCTCAAGGGACAGGGAGCTGTCTCTGAGGTTGTATAGCCTGTAGGCTTCAAAGTTAGAAGGGTAAACCTCTACAAAGGCTTCGCCCTCTGATATTTTCAAAGAAGGCTTTTCTTCAAGAGCACCACCCACGCAAAACTTCTTTGAACCTTCACCAATCCTTTCTACTACAAAGCAGAAGGGTCTTTCTTCTTCTCTTACCCAGTAATTGCCTTGTCTTTCAAATCCCTTTATTTGCACCTCTCCAGAAAGACTTCTTACATAAACCTTTTGTCCTATCCTTCTAATCTCAACCTCTGGAGCCTTTAGCACTTCTGGGTTTGCCTTGATGCCACAGCCTACTAAAAGGAAAAGGAATGGTATTAGTCTTTTCATTTAGGAGGTCCAGACTCCTTCTCGTAGGGCCAAAGGATTATCCCCCCTGAGAGGTTGTAGGCTTCGTAGCCCATGTGCCTAAGAAAGTATACCGCAAAGGCGCTTCTCTCACCGCTCCTGCAGTAGACTATGTAGGTTTTATCCTTAGGAAGGTCCTTATAGGCGTATCTAAGCTCATCAAGGGGTATGAGTATGGAATTAGGTATTCTAAGTTGCACGTGCTCCTGCGGTGTTCTAACATCAAGAAGAACTACATTATCCCTTTGAAGCATCTCCTTTGCTTCTTGTGGTCCAACCTCTGGCACTTGAAACATCTTAACCTCCTTAAATTGTTAATTATATTCTAAAAAGCCTCATGCTCAAGTCAAGCCATCTGGCAGAGTGGGTTATTGCACCGCTTGATATAAAGTGAACGCCTTCTATGGCATAGTCCTTTATGTTTTGAAGGTTTATATTCCCAGATACTTCCACCATAACTCTGTCCTTTGTTAAGGCTACCGCTTTTCTTACTTCCTCTGGACTAAAATTATCAAGCAATACCATATCAACACCACACTGCAGAGCCTCTTGGAGCTCTTGGAGATTTTCCACCTCCACCTCAATTTTGTAGACTGGGCTTATCCTTTCTCTAACCCTTTTGACCGCTTCTGTTATACTACCCGCTATGGCTTTATGATTGTCCTTTATTAACACCATATCGTAGAGGGCATACCTGTGATTAAGACCACCACCTACCCTCACTGCGTATTTTTCAAAGTATCTCATACCGGGCGTAGTTTTCCTTGTGTCAAGTATTCTTACTCCAGTTCCCTCAAGGGCTTTAACAAACTCTCGCGTTAAAGTTGCTATCCCGCTCAGTCTCTGTAGAAGATTAAGAGCTACCCTCTCACCCATCAAGAGCAAGTTGGCAGGAGCTTCTATTACCAAAATTTCATCCCCCTTAGAAAACTCTTCCCCATCCTTCATTGCATATATTAGCTTTATTTCCCCCAAGAGCTGAAACACCCTAAGAGCAAAGTCTATTCCAGCAAGGACTCCACCTTCCTTTGCCCTTATGACCCCCCTTGCCCTCTCACCTCTAAATACGCCTTCTGTGGTTATATCTCCCCGCCCCAGGTCCTCTTCAAGGAATCTTAACAAAAGGTTATCTACCATAGACTATAATTTTAAGGAGGAATTATGAAAATAGTGTTTGTTGCCTCGGAAAGTTCCGCCTTTGTAAAGGCAGGGGGTCTTGGAGATGTGGTTCACTCCCTTGCAAAGGCACTTATAAGGCTTGGACACACCCTTTATGTGATAATGCCAAGATACTCAAAGGTTAAGGTAGAGCCCAAAAATGTAGCAAAGGGAAAGATATTTTTCAACAACCATTGGATAGAGTTTGGAATACTTGAAGAGATAAAAGACCATGTGAGATATTACTTTTTGGACTATCCTGAATATTATCAAAGGGAACACATATACTCAACCCCGAAGGGTGAATATGAAGACAACCCCCTTAGGTTTGGCTTTCTCTCTTTGGCAAGCCTTGAAGTCATAAAGAGCCTGCAACTGAACCCCGACATTATACATTTACACGACTGGCATACGGGACTTGTCCCCCTGTATAAGAAAATACACTATCCAGAGTTAGAGCCTATCCCTACTGTGTTTACCATACACAACGCTCTCCATCAAGGCATATACGACCCACACTTCTTGCCCCTTTTGAACCTACCTTGGGAGCTTTACCATCCTTTTACAGGCATTGAGTTCTATGGAAGGATAAACTTTCTAAAGGCTGGTATAGCCTTTTGTGATGTTTTGACTACTGTAAGCCCCTCCTATGCGGAGGAGCTAAGGCAATACGCCTATGGGCTTGAGGGTCTTATAAGGGAGAAAAAATACTTCTTTGGTATCTTAAACGGCATAGATTATGATGTTTGGAACCCCGAAACTGATAAGTTTATAAAATACCACTACAGTCTGAAAAATTTCCACAAGGGAAAAGCAAGCAACAAAAAGCATTTAAAAGAGACCTTTGGACTTAAAACTCCTAATGATAGACCTCTTGTTGGAATGGTTTCAAGGCTTACCGCACAAAAGGGTCTTGACCTTGTTCAAGGTATAATATGCGAAGCGGTTAGAGAAGGATTTGACTTTGTCTTTCTGGGTTCTGGTGAGGAAAAGTATCAGGATATGCTAATAGAGTTCATGAAAAAACATCCAGAAAGTGTAAGAGTGAGGATAGAATACAACGAGGAGCTCGCTCACAAGATATTCGCAGGTGCGGATATGTTTCTAATGCCCTCTTTGTTTGAACCTTGTGGCATATCTCAGATGATAGCCATGAGGTATGGCACTGTGCCTATAGTGAGGTCAACAGGTGGTCTAAAAGACACGGTGGTGGACTTTGTGGAAAACCCACACGAAGGAAACGGCTTTGCCTTTGAGGAATACTCAAGCAAAGACCTTATGCATGCCCTTTTAAAGGCAAGAGTCTACTACGATATGCATACCTGCGACCACTCAAAGGAATGGCAGGAGATAATAAAAAGATGCATGAAAAAGGATTTTTCTTGGGAGAAGAGTGCCAGGGAATACGAAAGGATATATTCTACCGCTATAATGCTAAGGAAATATGATTCTTAGTCTTGAGGAGCTTTTAAGAGTTCTTGAGCCACTCAGAAGGGAAAAGAGAATAGTCTTTACTAACGGATGCTTTGACATAATTCATGCGGGACACGCTCATTACCTTTCAAAGGCTAAGAGCTTTGGTGATATATTGGTGGTGGGTTTAAACTCTGACAGCTCCATAAGGAGAATAAAGGGTCCAAAAAGACCTATAATACCCCAACATATGAGGGCTTACTTGCTTGATAGTCTCAAGCCAGTAGACTATGTGGTTATCTTTGAAGAAGACACACCCATAGAACTCATAAGGGCTATAAGACCCCATGTGCTTGTAAAGGGTGCGGACTGGCAGGTAGAAAATATAGTAGGTGCGGACTTTGTGCTATCCTATGGTGGGAAGGTGGAGAGGGTTGAGTTTGAGTTTGACATTTCTACCTCTAAGATAATTGAGAGGATATTAGACCTCTACAGAGAAGAGGAAAGGTGAGATTCTATTGCTTGGTCAAGCTTAGTAATGAGCTCCCTGCTTACCCTTAGTCTTTCAAGTTTTTTTAGGGACCGCTCTTCTATCAACCTCTTCACAAAGCCTCTGAGTCTTTCCTCAAAGATATCTTCCTTATACAGTCCCATGTGTTTCAAAAACTCCAACTTAAACCTCAAAAGAAAAAGGTCATGGTTTTCTGGGTCCATGCTTATGTAAAAAAGTAGTATATTGAAAAGCTCAGGGTCATATTGAAGAAACCATCTTTCCACAAAAAGTGCGAGAGAATTCATCCAAACATACCTTTTATAGTCTTCAAGGGAAAGATAGGATAAAAACTCCACCTCAAGTAGGTCTTGGAGGATTATGACGTTTCCTGCTTGCTTGTATACTATGCTTACAAAGTTAAAGGGCTCTGTATATCCCAAAAGTCCACGCTCCACTCTAAACCCGTTTGGCACTAAGACCTTTGCAATTCCACATGTTCCGTAAACCTTTAAGATTACGTCCTCATCACCTGCTCTATACCTCTTGAGAATAAGAAAACTACCTTTTGCGGACATGTGCTATAATTATAAGTCTCTTAAAACGTGTGCCATGCCTACACTTTTTAGAAAGCCAAGGGAGATAAGGAATTATCTGAAGTCTGTAAGGTGTGACAGCAAGCAGAGTATAGGCTTTGTCCCCACTATGGGCTACCTTCACGAGGGACACAGAAGGCTCATAAGGGAATCAAAGATACAAAACGATATAACAGTGGTAAGCATATATGTAAATCCCCTTCAGTTCGGTCAAGGAGAAGACTACGAAAGATATCCCAGAGACTTAGAAAGGGACATAAGCATATGTGCGGAAGAGGGTGTGGATGTGGTTTTTGCTCCCTCCGATGAGGATATGTATCCAGAAAAGCCTCTAATAAACATTGAGATTAAGGGACTAACGGACATACTGGAGGGTAAATTTAGACCAGGGCACTTTAACGGCGTGTGCACCGTAG
>JAXSOX010000087.1:0-7026 GCA_037926525.1 Aquificaceae bacterium
CTTTACCTCAAGGGGAAAGATAAACATACGCAACGAAAAATATAAAAAGGACTTTTCTTCACCAGACCCAGAGTGTGATTGTTATACTTGCAGGAACTTCACTAAAGCCTATCTTAGACATCTCTTTAATGTGGAAGAGATATCCGCTTACATACTCAACACCATTCACAACCTTCGCTTTTACCATAGGCTGATGGAGAACATAAGAAAAGCCATAGAGGAGGGCAGGTTTGAAGAGTTCCGAAGTGCATGGCACAGGTCCTATAGTTTACAGACTTGACCTGCTTGCAAAGAAGATTCTTGTGTTTATGATGGTATTTTTGCTCTCCTTTTCTACAGAGATGGAGAGAGAGAACATAAAGCTCGCTCAAACTTACTTTCATAGGGGATATATAGAATATCAACAGGGAAATTATCCCGATGCAATAGAAGAGTTTAGTAGGGCTTTTCTTTCTGATAGGTCAGGATACTATGGTGAGCTTTCCTACCTTTTCATAGGTATATCCTACGCAAAGCAGTCTTATAGGATGGGCAAAAGGGAAGGCATTCTTTCCGCGATAGCCTATCTTAACATGTATCCTTATTACTATAAAAAACCTACTTACCTTTTCCTTCAAAGAGAGTTCATAGGTGACGCATACCTTCTTCTTGGCTTTTACGACAGGGCAAAGGATGTGTTTTTGAACCTCTACAAAGATACAAGTAGAGAGGACTACCTTTTGAAGTTTCTCTATGCGGACTCACTCTCAGAAGGGTTAAATAGCCAGCTTATTGACGGGATAGACCCAGAAACTCTTGCAGAAAGAAGATATCTTTACCATCTTGTTAAGGGCTTTTACGCCTTTAATGTAAGCAGGTATTCCGAGGCTTTAAGAGAACTCTCTGAAGCTCGCACTCTTAATAGATATTTAGAGGATGACCCTGAGTTTCTATACAGGTATGCGGTGAGTAGCTATATGGAAAAGGACTGGAGATCTGCGGTATTTTACTTTGAACAGCTTGATAGAAAGGATATATACAGAAAATATTCAGACTCTGTCAACTACTATCTTGCTCTTATATATCTTATGAGCGGAAATTATGCGGATGCAAAGAGAAGGGTCATGAATATATCAATCTCTGGGGGCTTAAAGGCGAGCTTACTTTTCTCACAACTCTGGCTCTATCCAGAATTCTTGGAAAAGTATGCTAAGGAGTTAGGAGATTATAAAAGGCTTTTGCAAAACATCTCTTGGACCTATTTGAACAGTGTTTACTCCAACCCTGCAATACTCGGTGTTTACTACTACGCTCTTAAAGAAAAAAAGATACAAGACCCAGACCTCTTAAGGCTCAAAAGGCTCAGCTTGCCTAAAGAAATCATTTTTGAAGATATAAGAATAGAAACTGGACCCATGTTATCCACACTGGGAAATCTTATGTCTGAATTGAACCCTTACGGTGAGGATGCGGGCTTTCTGCTAAGTCTATACAAGGTAAACCCAGACAATTATACTCTTCTCTTTGGCTATGAAAAGCTCGCAAGGGCTGTGGTTTACCTTGGAGACACTACGCTTAAAAGCATACCTGAAAGGTTAGAAGAACCGCTAAGGGGCTTTCTTTTAGGTCAGCTCCTGCTTCTTGAAGGGTCAGAGGAGGGGTTGAGAATGATTGAATCTTCTTTGCCAGGGCTTACTGGCGAAGATAGGCTGGAAGCTCTTTTTATCAGAGGTATATACAGAAAAGACACAAAACCCCTTGAAGCTCTTGTTGAACAGAACCTTCCGCAAAGGCTTCTACCTTACTTAGAGCCTTCCCTCTTAGAGTTGGGGGACTTCTATTATAGTAGAGGGCAATACGAGAAGGCGAAGTTTTACTACAGGAAATATTTGGAAATAGCAGAGGAAAGCGACCTTTACTGGCTTACCGCCTATAAACTGGCAAAGTCTGGTGAATTAACTGGGGACAAAGAAACTATACAATGGGTTGTAAAAAGAGCTCAAGGGAAAGATAATATTATAAGCAGGGTTATAATTATTCTCTGGGGGTGAATGAAATGGATATTTTCAAGGGAGCGGACAAGGTAATGCCCTATCTTAACTATGCCTGGAAGAGGCATAAGGTAATTCTTAGCAACATTGCTAACGCGGACACGCCTAACTATAGAACTAAAGATGTAGCCTTTAGTCTGGAAGAGGGGGGAAAGTTAAAAACCACAAGACCGCGACATATAAAACCCGCAAGCTCCGAGGACTTCAAGGTCTTTGAGGTAAGGAAAAGGCTTTTGGGTAATGACTTAAACGATGTGAGCATAGAAGAAGAGATGGCAAAGCTGAACCAAAACAGGATAGCCTATGAGGTTTACATGAGGTTTGCCAAGGGAAGCCTTGATGAATTGAACAATGTTATAAAGGAGGGTAGGCAATGATGGACCTTTTTAGAACCTTTGATGTATCCGCAAGCGGAATGCAAGCTCAGAGGATAAGGTTTAACACCATAGCCAGCAATCTGGCAAACTTTGAATCCTATAGAACTACCGGTGAGCCCTTTAGGAAGTTAGAGCCTGTTTTTGAGGCCTTGGAAGACCAGATTCAAAAGGGGCTTGTGCCCGTCAGAGTTAGGGAAATAAGGGAATCCAATGAACCCTTCCGCCTTGTTTTTGACCCTACAAACCCAAGGGCGGATGCGGAAGGTTTCGTAAGACTTCCCAACGTAGAGCTGGTCAAGGAGATGGCGGACATGATATCTGCCATGAGGAGCTACGAGGCAAATCTCAACGCCTTTAAGACCACAAGAGAGATGGCACAGAGGGTTCTTGAACTATGGAGATAAGAATCATAGATGGGTTTTTGAAAGAGAAGCTAAGCCTTAACAAAAGGGAAAAGGGGGATTTTTTGCAAGAGCTTGGTGAGTTTGTCCAGTGGGTAAACAGAGAGCAGCAGAGGTCAGAAGCTATAAAAGAGGCAGTTCTCAAAGGTGCTGAGATACCTCTTCATCAGATGGTAGTGGAGTTTGAAAAGGCGAAGACTGCACTGAACCTTCTTATTCAGATAAGGAACAAGCTGATTGAAGCCTTCCAAGAAATTAACAGGATGCAGGTGTAAAATATGGCGGACATAAGGGAAGCCTTAAACAACCTTAAGGAAAGGTTCCTGGCTCTATCCACAACCCAGAAGATTGCCCTTGTGGCAGTGCCTCTTCTTGTCCTCGGGGTTCTCTTGGCAGTAGCTCTTCTTGCCACAAAGCCAAATTATACGGTTCTCTATTCTGGGCTTTCTCAGGAAGACATGTCTGCAGTTATGTCGGAGCTTGACAAAGATGGTGTGAATTATAAAATCGGTCAGGATGGAAAAAGTATACTAGTCCCAGAACCCCAAGTTAGGGATATAAGGCTAAAGCTGGCAGCAAAAGGCATTCCCAGTAAGGGGATAGTAGGCTATGAAATCTTTGACAAGACTGGTATAGGCGTCTCCGACTTTCAGAATCAGGTAAACTTCAAAAGGGCAGTAGAGGGAGAGCTTGCCAGGACAATCTTGAGAATGTCTGGTATTGAAGATGTGAGGGTAAGCATAGGTATGCCACAAAAATCTATCTTTCTCAGGGAAGAGGAAGAGCCAACCGCAAGCGTTTTTGTAAAACTAAAACCGGGCTATGAGCTTACCTTAGAACAGGTAAAAGCTATAAGAAATCTTGTTTCTGCTAGCGTTCCGAGGTTAAAGCCGAAGAATGTGGTGGTGGTGGACGATAAGGGTAGAGACCTAACTGCAATGTTGGAGGATGCGGAAGATACATTAAGGGATAGGGAGTTAAAGCTGAAGGCGGAGTTTGAAAGAAGGCTTGAAAGAGAAGTGCAAAGAGCCTTGGAAGAGGCTATAGGTTTTGGCTCTGTAAAGGTTAAAGTTTCTGCAGACCTTGATTTTACCAAGAGGGAACAGAAGGAGGAAATCTATGACCCAGACATGACCGCAGTGGTAAGCCAACAAAAGAAGAAGGAAAGAACCACCACGGGCGGTGGTGCAGGCGTCCCTGGGGCACAAGCAAATATTCCACCGGGTGCAGGTGTGGTGGTGGGAGCAGGTCAAGTTCTCACTGAAAAGAGCGAAACCATAACAAACTACGAAGTTAGTAAGAAGGAGGTCTACAGCGTTGACCCGATGATAAAGGTCAAAAGGCTCAGCGTGGGAGTTATTGTAGATGCAAACATAAAAAACCTTGACTTGGAAAAGGTCAAAAGGATAGTGTCCGCATCCGCAGGAATAAACCCCCAGCGAGGCGATGTGCTAACTGTAGAAGCCATACCCTTCCAAAAACCACCCTTTGAAAAACCTACACCAGACTATGAAAAGTATGTAAAACTTGGTCTTCTTGTTTTTCTAGTGCTTACCGCAAGCATAATAGCCCTACTTGTCTTAAGAAGGCTTCTTAGAAGAAAGGAAGTTGTGCCAGTTCCAGTCCTTCCAGGTGCACCCACCCTTGAGGTTATAGAGGGTGCTGAAGAGATAAGAATAAAGGCGGAAAAGGTGGAAGCGGTGGAAGCCATAGTAAAAACAGCGAAAGAAGAACCAGAAAAGGTTGCAAAGATAATCAAGGGTTGGTTAAGGAGTAAAGGCTAAACATGGCGGACGAACTTCTAAGCCAAGAAGAGATTAACCTGCTACTTAAGACACTTGGCAAGGAGGAGGAGAAAAGGGCTGAGGTAGAAGAGGAAAGGGTAAGACCCCTTGACCTTTCACTGTTTGAACATATATCCGCAGGGAGAATTCCAGGTCTTGAGCTTATATTTGAAAGATGGATAAATGGGCTCAGAAGGGGGCTTGCCTCACTTGTGGTTACAATTCCAAGTATATTCAAGGAAAGCCTTAGCATCGTCAGGTTTGGAGAGTTTACCGCAAAACTACCTGTGCCTTGTGCCATAGGTTTGTTTAATATTGAACCCCTGAGAGGAACATGCCTTCTGGCAATAGACTCTAAGCTCATATACATCGTGGTTAGTAGCGTATTTGGTGGTAGTGCAAAGCCCTATAAAATAGAAGGAAGGGACTTCACCCGTATAGAAACAAAGCTCATTCAAAGATTTTTGAATATCTGTTATCAAGAATTAGAAATAGCGTGGGGAACTGTCATGGATGTAAAGATAAACCCTGTTGGAATAGAAACAAATCCTGCTCTCCTGACAGTTTATCGTGCAAAGGAAAAACTCATACTTCTAAAGCTGACGGTTGTTATAGAAGGTAGTGAAGGAAACATTCAATTGGCAATTCCAGAAAGTGCTATAGCACCTTACAAGGACGTGTTAAAGGGATCGCCGGAAATGAAAAACAAGGACTTTGAGGAGAAAATACTTAAGAGTTTTCAAAGGATACCATTAAGGCTTGAAGTAGTTCTTGGAAAAACAACTATGAATTTTAGCGATGTATTGGAACTTAAAGAAGGAGATATTATATATCTTGACAAACCCCTTAGAGAATCTCTGGAAGTTAGGGTTCAGGACAGACCAAAACTTCTGGCTTTCCTTGGTCAGCTTGGTGGCAAAAAGGCTATAAAGGTATACAAACACGTGGAAAAGGAGGATTGATATGGAAGAGGAAAAGCAAGAAAACCTTGCGGATATGTGGGCATCCGCTCTGAAGGAGCAAGAAGAAGCCTCAAAGGGTTCTCAGCAAGAACAAGTAGAAGAGAAAGAAAGTGAGGTGTCAGACAAGCTCAAAAGGTTTCTGGACATTCCTCTTCAGGTTGAAGTGGTAGTGGGTTCTACTACATTGACCCTCGGTGAGCTACTTCATCTTGCCCCCGGCTCTGTGGTGGAGCTGGAGCAAAACGTGGAAACACCTGTGGACATAAAGGTAAACGGAAAGCTGATAGCAAAGGGAGAAATAGTCATAGTAGAGGACAGGTTCGGAGTTAGGATCATTGACATAATAACGAGGGAAGAGAGAATAAAGAAGGTTGTATAATAGAGCAAGAGAGAAAAATGGCTATGGAAGATGTAAAACAGCTTGTGAGGGAGTTGCTGGAAGAAGTAAAAAGCCTTGAGGCGAAGCTGGATGAAGTGGTAAAGCCACTTGAGGAAACGTCAAGCACCATTCCCATGGCAAGCGGTAGCTTAGAGGATGTAATAAAATTCACAGAGCGGTATGTCCATCAAATAATGGGGATTATAAACGACCTTATTCATAAGAATGGCATTGAGAAATGTTATGAAGAAGTAAAGGATGTGAAGGTGGTGGGAGAAGCAAAGGATGGAGAAGAGACTGTAAGGCTTGCCCTTAAACTAAAGTCTGACAAAATAACCAAAAGTTTTGCCTGTTTTAATAAAGAACATGGGAAGACTTCCTGTTCCCGTGGTTATAGCTCAACACATGCCTCCCACCTTCACAAAGGGGCTTGCGGAGTGGCTTTCAAAGGAAACCCATCTAAGGGTAGAAGAGGGTTACGATGGGATGAAGCTTGAAGGGGAGCTTTTCGTAGTTATCCCAGGAGGAAAGAATGGTTCTTTGGAAAGGAAGAATGAATCTTTTATCCTCAGAGTTCATGAAGAACCTCAAACAATAGTAAAACCCTCTGCTGATGTGCTTTTCAAAAGCATGGCGGAAAAGGCGAAAAGCCCTGTAGCTCTTATACTTACAGGCATGGGAAATGATGGCACAGAGGGGGCAAAGAAGTTTAAGGAAAAGGGATTTACCGTAATAGTTCAAGAGCCCTCTACATGTGTAGTGTGTGGAATGCCATGCTCCGCCATAGAAGCCGGTGCATATACTTATATTATGCCTGTGGAAGAAATGGGAAAAAAGGTAAGAGAACTATGTGGAGGTTTACGCCATGAAGTATATGGCTAAATATTTCCTGCTAATACTTTTAACTCCCTTACTTGTCTTTTCTGCGGAAGCCATACCCTTCTTGAAGCCTTCCTTTCTTAATCTGAAGGAAGACTTTGAGGAAGCAAAGAAGGAAAACAAGTTTCTTTTTATAATGTTCCATCAGGAGGGGTGTCCCTTCTGCGATAAGATGAGGAGGGTGACCTTTCAGGACAGGAGAGTTCAGGAGTAT
>JAXSOX010000088.1:0-6970 GCA_037926525.1 Aquificaceae bacterium
CCTTGGCACTTGGGAAGCGATTTTTCTTGCAGAGTTTGACGGACCCAGAGAAAGGAAGGTTATAGTTAAGGTCATAGAAGACTAAGTGAGGAGTAGTATGAAACTTTTCCTGCTGTTGACTTTGTTCTTTAGCATTGCACTGCCAAAGGAAGTGCCTTTTACACAAGAGGATAGAGACAGGATTATAAGGCTGGAAGAAGGGCAAAAGCACTTACAAAAACAGATAGATGACCTAAAAAAGGATACGCAAAGACAGTTTGACGAATTAAGAACTTTTCTTTATTGGGGCTTTGGCATATTATTTGGAGGTATGGGTATTCTCATAGGTTTTGTCATATGGGACAGAAGAACTGCGGTTGAGCCTGTGGCGAGAAAGCTAAGAGAAATTGAGGAAAGGGAAGAAAGGTTGGAGAAAGTTATGAAAAAACTTGCCAAAAGGGACCCTGAAATAGAGAAAATACTAAAAGAAGAAGGACTTATTTAGGAGGCAAACATGGAGTATGTTTTGGCTTTTTTGGTGCTTATAGGTGTGCTTATATGGTTTCATGAGCTTGGGCATTTTCTTATGGCTAAGCTATTTGGGGTTAGGGTGGAGATATTCTCCATTGGTTTTGGTCCTGTGCTTCTTAGCAAAAAGGTGGGAGAGACAGAATACAGACTGTCTGCACTTCCTTTGGGCGGTTTTGTAAAGCTGTATGGAGAGGAAGAGGAAATTCATGATAAGAGAGCTTTTTCCTCAAAACCTAACTGGCAGAAGATACTTATAGCCTTTGGTGGTCCCTTGTTTAATTTTCTTCTCGCCATAATACTTTTCGCCCTTATATCATTGATAGGAAGGGATGTGCCAAAGTATCTCTTTGAAAAACCTCTCGTAGGTCATGTGGCAGAAAACAGCATAGCTCATAAGCTTGGTATAAGGGAAGGAGACATTATACTGGAGATAAACTCCAAAAAAGTACAAAACTGGAAGGACTTAGAGAATGCAATTTTTGAGAACATACTTACCAAGGAGTGGAAGGTTAAGGTGCTGAGAGATGGAAAGGAAATAGACCTTTTCCTCAAGGATGTTATTAGCAGGTCTGCAGGCTTTGGAGTTGAGCCCTGGCTTCCAGCAGTTTTAGGAAGGGTGTTAGAAGACAGTCCGGCAAGTCAAGTGGGATTAAAAGCTGGGGATAGAATACTGAAGGTTAACGGCAAAGAAGTAAATAGTTGGTATGAGTTTGTAAAGTATGTAAGAGAATCAAAAGACAAACCTATTCTGTTAACCATACAAAGAGGAAGCTCTATTGAGGAGAAGACGGTTATTCCCAAGATTGACCCGAATACTGGAATACCTATACTGGGTGTAACTCCCTATATTGAGAAAGTCAAAAGCAAAGAACCCCCTCTGCAGGCACTTTTGGAGGGTTTCCATAGGACATACATACTTAGCTTGCTATCTCTAAAGGCTTTGTGGAGTATTATAACTGGTGGACTATCTATAAAAACCTTAGGTGGACCTATAGCCATAGCCCAATTGGCTGGAGAATCCGCACAACAGGGTATAGTTCCCTTCATAGGTATGATGGCTTTCATATCTGTTCAGCTTGCCATATTTAACCTAATACCCCTTCCCATTCTTGATGGCGGACTTATCCTTCTTTTTCTTATGGAATCCATAAGAAGAAAACCCTTCTCTCCTAAATTCAAGGAGTTATGGGTAAAGACCGGCTATGCGATAATAATAGCCCTTGCAGGTTTTGTGATACTAAACGACATACTAAGAATTCTAAGTGGTGGAAGGCTCTAAAAAGGTCTTCCTGGGACCTTTTCCCAGTCCTTTAGAAAGAGCTCTATACCCTTATCCGTAAGAGGATGGTGGAAGAGCTTTTTCATAACCTCAAAGGGCATAGTGCATATGTCCGCACCAATGAGTGCAGCCTCTACCACATGCATGGGATGTCTTACGCTCGCTACTATTATCTGTGTATCCTCTATGCCGTAGTTATCAAATATCTGTTTTATTTCCCTTATGAGCTTCATCCCGTCTCCTGAAATGTCATCTATCCTACCTACAAAGGGGGAAACAAAACTTGCTCCTGCCTTTGCTGCTATAAGGGCTTGAGCAGGAGAGAATATAAGGGTAACATTTGTAGGTATACCCTCAGATTCTAAGACTTGGACCGCCTTTATACCTTCAGGAGTCATGGGTATTTTTACCACCACGTTGTCTCCAAGCTCTGCCAACATCCTTCCTTCTTTTATCATACCGTCCGCATCCCTTGAGACCGTCTCTAAACTAACAGGACCATCTACAAGGCTTAGTATTTCCTTTACCACCTCCAAGAAGGGTCTTCCTGTCTTGGCTATAAGGCTTGGATTTGTAGTTACTCCGTCAAGTATGCCCCAATCAATGGCTTGCTTTATCTCATCCACCATCCCTGTGTCAAGAAAGAACTGCATAGCCTACACCTCCTGAAGTATTCTTTGATGCTTTACAACACCTACAAAAGCCTTCTTAATTATACCATCTTTAACCACAAGGGTAGTGGGTGTTGCCACTATACCTAACTCTTGAGCCTTCTGGAAACCTTCGGGTTTCCCCACGTCAAACTCCAGAACTTTTATCTTTTCCTTGAGCCTTTCTATTTCGGGCTTCATAAGCTTACAAGCTCCACACCTCTCAGAGTAGAAGTAAACCACTCCATCTGTGATAAGGTCAATTTTTCTGCCTTGCATCTTTTTGCTCCTTAGGTTTGCATAAAGCCTCAAACTAAGCATAAATCCAAAAAACAAAAGGAGAAAAAGAGTAGCCAGTTTTAGGATATTTTCCATGTCTACCTCCTCCCTACAGGCTTAATGTGTAGGGCTTTGCGTAGGCTATCTATTTCCTCTTTTGTCATATCTCTCCACTGTCCTGGTTTTAGGTTTCCCAGTTTTATTGGACCGATGGCTACTCTTTTTAGCCTCAATACCTTGTGTCCAAAATGAGATACAAACCTCTTGACTATGTGCTTTCTACCTTCGTGAAAGACTATCTCTAAAAGACTTGCATCCCTTAGATGCTTTATCAACTTTACGCTGTCTGGTTTGGCAAAGCCGTCCTCAAGGTTCGCACCCCTTCTCATAGCTTCAAGGGTTTCTTTGCTTACTTTTCCAGAAGTCCAGACTAAATAAACCTTTGGAAGTTTGTATCTTGGATGCATTATCCTGTTTGCAAGCTCGCCGTCGTTGGTAAGTATAAGAAGCCCTTCTGCGTTGTAGTCAAGCCTTCCTGCTGGGTAAACCCTTTCTGGAATATCCTTGATAAGCTCCTTTATGGTTCTTTTGCCATCCTGAGCATTGCCAAGTGAAGTAAGATAACAACAAGGCTTATGTAGGATTATATATCTGCGTCTTGATGGTTTTACCTCTTTCCCATCAACCTCCACCACATCCCTTTCTGGGTCTATTTTCCATCCAAGTTCCTTTACAACAAGACCGTTTACTTTAACCTTGCCCTCAAGTATAAGCTGGTCCGCCTTCCTCCTTGAGGCAACCCCGCACATGGAAAGGTATTTGTTTAACCTTACCAATAACGCTCCTCCTTCCATGGGTCTCCCCTCATATTGTATCCCCTCTGCTCCCAAAAGCCAGGGACATTTTCTTGTAAAAGCTCTATACCCCAGACATACTTGGCACTCTTCCATGCGTATAGCTTTGGAACTACAAGCCTAAGAGGGTAGCCATGTCTTAGTGGTATGGGTTTTCCATACATCTTGTATGCCAGTATGCTGTCTTCTTCGTAGAGATATTCAAGGGGTAGGTTAGTGGTGTATCCCTCAAGGCAGTGAACCATAACATACTTGGCTTGGGGTTTTGGTTTTGCAAGGTTTAGTATATAGGAGGTCTGCACACCTTCCCATCTTATCTCCTTTACACTCCAACGAGTCACACAATGAAAGTCCGCCACCAGCTCCACAGAGGGAAGACTAAGAATTTCCTCATAACTAAACTCTAAAGGATTTTCTACGAGCCCAAAGACCCTAAAGCGATATTGCTCTATGTCCCATTGAGGAATTTCATCTACTATATCGTAGACTATGGGTGCGGATATCCACCTTTGACCGGGTGGAAGCCTATCTTCCCTGAGGTTTATAGAGCTTACAAGGGTTTTCTTCTCCATGTTTTTCTATTATAGGCTTTTCTCTTTTCCACACACTGTCCTTTGTCAGGAAGGCTTGACAGAATATAAGTAATTGCTTACTATATATACATGTTTTATGTGTCAAAGGTGAGCTTGCCCTTTTTCTTTCTTGCGATGCTGGACCTGTTGTATTCTCTTGCTGTAAAAAGCCTCCAGCTTGACCCAAAGATAGTTTGGATAACTGCAGTCTTTGGTTTTGTTGCCCATACCATAATGTCCGCTATGTATCAGATAGTTCCCAACTCTCAGGGTAGACCACTCAGACCTATTTGGCTCTCCTATGTGGTTTTTGCCCTAAGTCTTTTTTCTTCCTTTCTTTTCTACCTTTTTCAGACACTCTACGCAAGCCTTGTATATGCCTTTGCCTCTTTGCTTTTTGCCATAAACATTCTGCTCTCTATAAAAAACTGGCAACCTATAACTGTAAAGTTTATAGGTCTTGGCACTTTTTACCTCCTCTTTGCAAGTTTTTTCCTTCTACTTTCGGAGCTTGGTTTCCTTCCCTTAGCCCTTGCGGTTCACAGCCTTACTCTTGGCTTTATGCTTAATGTGGTGGTTGGCGTTGAGCTTGCATGGATTCCTATGCTTTACATGGAACCCCTCAACATAGTCCTAAGTAGAAGGCTTTTCTACCTTAGCCTTTTATACCTTCCACCCTTTCTTTTGAGCCTTTACCTCCTTAACTACAGACTTATTTCCCTCGCGAGCCTTCTTGTGCTTGCCTTTGTGGGATACTTTTTTTATATTCTCCACTCTGTTTTCTCAAGAAGGCGCATGCCAAAGGAGGTGCCTCTTGTGGTGAGATATTTCATACTTGCTCTCATCATGCTACCCTTCGGTCTTTTACTTGGCTCTATTATGGCAGGTGAGGGCATAGTCTCCTTCTTGCTTCCCTTACACTTTGACCTGCTGGTTTATGGCTTTACTGGGACAACCATAATGGGCGGGCTTGCTCACCTTTATCCAAGGATTGTGTATAACTGGAAGTTTTCCGGAGCAACGGGTGTCTCACTCTCAGACTTGCTTAGGGAGGATGCCCTAAAAAGGATAATCTTTTTAATCCCCCTCAGTCTTGCCTGGATGCTTTTTGCGGACGCTTATGGTGGTTTTCTTTCCTATATGTCCAGCCTGCCCTATATGCTTCTGTGGCTATACTTTGCATGGGCGGTGCTTTTGAGGGGTATGTTCTACAAGCCTACCAACTGAAATCCCTTCCAAGATAAACTTCCCTTACGTCTTCCCTTTCACTTACCTCGTGTGGTTCTCCCTCTGCCAATATTCTGCCATCGCTTATTATGTATACCCTGTCTACCATTCTTATGGTTTCCCTTACATTGTGGTCTGTTATGAGTATGCCTATGTTCTGATGCTTTAGGTTCAGTATTATTGACCTTATGTCTGAAATCATTATGGGGTCTATGCCAGTAAAGGGCTCGTCAAAGAAGATGTATTTAGGTTTTGGTATAAGAGATCGCGCCACCTCAAGCCTTCTCTTTTGACCTCCAGAGAGCCTGCCAGCCTTTTGGTTCCTTAGCTCCCAGAGCCCAAAGTCCGCAAGGAGCTCCTCCGCTCTTGCAAGCTGTGATTCCCTGCCCTCCTCAAAAAACTCAAGGAATATAAGAAGGTTTTCCAGAACCGTAAGGTCTTCAAAAAGTGTATGCTCCTGAGGCAGAAAGGTTATGCCCCTTCTTGCCCTCTTATGGGCTGGGAGGTGTGTGATATCTTCATCATCAAGTTCTATAGTTCCACCGTCAACGGACAAAAATCCTACCAGACAGTTAAAAAGTGTGGTCTTACCCGCTCCATTCGGGCCAAGAAGTCCTACTATCTCACCTCTTTTGAGTTCCAGGTTTATGCCCTTTAGTATTTCTCTTCTTTTAAAGCCCTTTTTAATTTTCCTTGCGACCAGCACCCTAAAGATTTTAAACTATTGAGCATGATACCAATAAAGGATGTAAACCCTCACAGGAGCTTTCCTCTTGTAAACCTGAGCATAATACTGACCTGTTCCATTGTTTGGCTTTACGAGGTGAGCCTCTCCGAAGAAAAGCTCAACCTTTTTATATATCACTATGGGCTTGTCCCTATTAACCTTTTTGAGAGGCCTCAAACCCTCTTGACCCATATGTTCCTCCACGGAAGCTGGCTTCACATAATAGGAAATATGTGGTTTCTCTGGGTCTTTGGGGACAATGTGGAGGATAGGATGGGCAGGTTTAAGTATCTTCTCTTTTATATACTTTCAGGGCTTGGCGCAGCAGTAATTCAGATGTTTGTTAGTTTCCTGTTCGGCGGAGCCAATATTCCTATGGTGGGAGCCAGCGGTGCCATAAGCGGTGTGCTTGGTGCATACCTGTGGATGTTCCCACATGCGAGAATCCTTGCCTTGGTTCCCATTTTCTTTTTCCTCACCTTTATGGAGCTTCCTGCGGTCTTCTTCATAGGTTTATGGATACTTATACAGGTTATAAATGGGCTTATAACCCTTCCACTCTCTGGTGTTGGTGGAGTTGCTTGGTTTGCTCACATAGGCGGATTTGTGGTCGGGTATTTACTTGCAAAAAGACTATATAGGAGAAGATGGTATTAGTGTTGGGGTAATGCCCCGAAGGGCATCCACCCTAATATCTAAATTACCTGCACTTTATAGTTCCTCATCCTATAGAAAAATATTCCACAGGACGAGGTTTTGCAGGCAAGGGGACTATAAGCTCCCTTGTGAACCGCAGGAGAACATTCCTCGCACCTACTATGTCCGCATCCTCCTCATACCCACACCGTAGGCACTTGAAATATTCTCCATTA
>JAXSOX010000089.1:0-6896 GCA_037926525.1 Aquificaceae bacterium
CCCGGGGGTATGATATCCAACTTTATAAGCCAATTAAGAGAGCAGGGTATGGAGGAAAAACTACCAGAGGTGCTTGAGGAGGTTGTCAGGGTCCGTCAAGACCTTGGATATCCACCTCTTGTTACGCCCACAAGCCAAATAGTAGGCTCTCAGGCTTTTCTTAATGTGCTACATGGAGAGAGATACAAAGTGGTTACAAAGGAAACAAAGGACTACGTAAAGGGGCTATATGGTAGACCACCCGCACCCATCAGTGAGGAGCTCATAAAGAAAATCCTTGGAGAGGAAGAGCCCATATATCATATAAGACCTGCGGACTTGCTTGAACCGGAGCTACCAAAGGTCAGAGAAGAAGCCATAAAGGCTGGTGCAAAGAGCGAAGAAGATATACTGTCCTACGCCCTCTTTCCACTGGTTGCCAAAGAGTTTTTTGAATTCAGAGAAAAAGGAGAGAAACTCCCTCCAGAAGAGCCTATTGAAGAAAAGAGAGAAAACATACCTGTGGAGTTTATAGTGACCGTTCATGGAGAACAGTATCATGTTCAAATAGCAGGAAGGGGAGAGCCTACTGCGGAAGGGAGACCTTTCTTTATCAGGCTTGATGGAAAGTTAGAGGAGGTTATACTCAAACCTCTCAAAGAACTAAAAAATATACCATCACCCTACGGTGAAATAACCTCTGCTATGGAGGTAAAGCCTAAAAGACCAAGACCTGTGGGTGTTGGGGACGTGACCTCACCTATATCCGGCAAGGTGGTAAACGTGAAGGTAAGTGTAGGACAGACTGTGAAAGAGGGTGATGTGCTCTTTGTGGTAGAAGCCATGAAGATGGAAAATGAGGTTCACAGTCCTGTGGAAGGTGTTGTGGAGGAAGTGCTTATATCTGTGGGTGATGTGATAAATCCAGATGAGGTGGCGGTAAAGATAAAACCCATAAAGATATGAGTTTGAAGATACTTGTGGTAGAAGATGAGAATGACCTTGCGGAGTTGATAGCTTACAATCTAAGGAAAGAAGGCTACGAAGCCCTTGTTTGTCTTAGGGGTGCGGATGCCATAAAATACCTTGAAGAAAACCCGCCAGACCTTTTGCTCCTTGATGTGATGCTTCCAGACTACGATGGTTTTAGGATAGCCCAGTATGTGAGAGGAAAAGAAAGTCTTAAGGATATACCCATAATATTCGTAACCGCACGGGACATGGAACAGGATAAGCTAAAGGGTTTCTCTCTCGGTGCGGACGACTACATAACCAAGCCCTTTTCCTTAAAGGAACTCCTTGCAAGGGTAAAGGCGGTCTTACGAAGGGTTGGGAAGGAGAGAAGGCAAACCCAATTCAAGCTCGGAAGTATCCATATAGACTTGGAAAAAAAGGAGGTTAAAAGGGGCGAAGAAGTTATTGAACTTACACCCACAGAGTTTCTAATATTGTCCGCCTTGCTTGAAAATTATGGCAAGCCCGTGAGCAGGGAATACCTTATAGAAAGGGTGCTAAAGAGAGATGTATACGATAGAACGGTGGATGTGCACATAAAGAAGCTAAGGGAAAAACTTGGTGAAGAGGGGAAAGCTATTCAGACAGTGAGGGGCTTTGGGTATAAGTTGGAAATATGAGATGGTTTATATTGGTCTTTCTAACCCTTTTTGCCCTTATGCATCTTTATGCTTACTCAAGGGTTTTTAAACCTGCACTTGGAAAAAGGGGGAGATGGGTCATTGCCTTGTTGCTTTCTTTTGGATTTTTCTCACCCTTTATATGGCGTTATGCGGATGCTAATATGAACTCTCACATTGCCTATATAACTGCCTTAGGCGGTCTAATTTGGATGGGTTTTCTTCTGTATTTGGTGGTGTTAGGCTTGACTTTGGAACTATACAAAGGCGTGGTTTATATTTCTAAGAAGGTTTTTAAGATAAACCCCCTGCCTGTGCCACCTGCAAAAGCCACAACCATAACCATTCTGCTATTTGCCACAACTTTGTCCGCATATAGCTATTACGAAACCCTCAATCTCAAAGTGGAAAGATATACTCTATACACCGATAAACTTCCAGAAAATGTCCAAAGGCTAAAGGTGCTCCACATATCGGATATGCATCTTGGTCCTGTAATGGGGATGGACAAAATAAGACTTGTGCTTGAGGTGTATAAAAGGGAAAAGCCAGACCTTGTGGTTTCTACGGGAGATTTAGTGGATGGGAATATGAGGGACAAACTCCACTTGGCTGACGCTTTGTCTGAGATGAAGCCACCCTTGGGAAAGTATGCGGTTTTGGGAAACCACGAATACTATAGAGGTCTGGAACAGGCTATAGACTTTACCCAAAGGGCTGGCTTTAGGCTCTTAAGGGGAGACTTGGCACAGATAAGGGAAGTAAACTTAACTGTGGTTGGAATTGACGACGATGACTGTAGGTTTTTCAAAAAGTGCCAAGGCACTCTTTCCGACAGGGAACTATTAGAAAAGGCAAATCCTAACAGTTTTGTCCTATATCTCAAACACAAACCGCGCCTACAAGAGGGTGCGGAGAGGCTCTTTGACCTTATGCTCTCGGGACACACGCATGGTGGTGTGTATTACCCTGTGGGGAAACTCATCCTCACAAGGCTCTTTATAAGTGATAGAGGCTTTCATAGGCTGGGAGATTCTTACCTTTACATAAGCAAAGGTGTGGGGACAGGTGGACCACCCATGAGGCTCTTTTCTCCACCAGATGTGGCAGTTATTGAGATTGTAAACAGGCGGAGATAAAGGACACAAAGAGTGGATGTGGTCTGTGTGGCTTGCTTTTAAACTCTGGATGGAACTGACAGCCTATATACCAAGGATGGTCTCTTAGCTCAATTATCTCCACAAGTTTCCCGTCAGGCGAAAGCCCAGAGAAAACCATGCCTGCGGACTCAAAAAGCTCTCTATAGCGGTTATTGAACTCATATCTATGTCTGTGTCGCTCGTAGACCACTTCTTGCCCATATATTTCCCTTGCCCTTGTCCCTTCCACTAACTTGCAGGGGTATGACCCAAGCCTCATAGTCCCACCAAGATGCCTTATATTTTTCTGCTCTTCCATTATGTCTATTACAGGATGAGGCGTAAAGGGGTCAAACTCTGTGGAGTTGGCATCTCTTAGACCAAGCACATTCCTTGCAAACTCCACACACATAAGTTGCATGCCAAGGCATATACCAAAGGTAGGTTTTTTCCTCTCTCTTCCATATCTCAAAGCCCTAACCTTGCCTTCTATTCCTCTCTCTCCAAAGCCTCCTGGAATAAGTATGCCATCCGCTTGCTCTAAAATATCCTCTTGATAGTCCTCTGAGTTTACCCAGATTATATCCACCTTTGACCTATTGGCTATTCCACCGTGCGTAAGAGACTCAATTATGCTTTTGTAGGAGTCCTTTAAAGAGACATACTTTCCTACGATAGCAATCCTTACCTTTCTCTCTGCGGATTTTAAAACTTGGACTATGTCCTCCCATTTGCTCCTTGTTTCCTTATAGGTAAAACCAAAGTGTTCAAGAATGAGCCTGTCTATACCTTGGCTTTTGAGTATCAAAGGCACTTGGTATATATACTCTACGTCTTGTGCGGATATGACCGCAGACTTTTTCACGTTGGTAAAGAGGGCTATCTTTTCTTTTATGCTTTCTGGAATTTCCACCTCCGACCTACATAGGATTATGTCTGGCTGAATACCTATGGCTCTTAATTCCTTGACAGAGTGCTGTGTGGGTTTGGTCTTTAGCTCACCTGCACTTTTTACATAGGGGACATATGTGATGTGTATGAAAAGAACCTTGTCTCTACCTAACTCTACGGATAGTTGACGGACCGCCTCAAGAAAAGGAAGACCCTCTATATCTCCCACAGTCCCACCCACCTCCACTATAACCACATCATACCCATCTTCCACATCCCTTATTAGCCTTTTTATCTCGTCGGTTATGTGAGGTATAACTTGAACGGTTGCACCGAGGTATCCTCCTTCTCTTTCCCTTTGTATTACGTTGTAGTAAACCTTCCCTGCGGTTATGTTGTTTTTCCTGCTCATTTTTATCTCTGTGAACCTCTCGTAATGTCCCAGGTCCAGGTCCGTTTCCGCACCGTCTTCTGTTACGTAGACCTCTCCATGTTGGTATGGGCTCATAGTTCCCGGGTCTACATTTAGATATGGGTCAAGTTTTTGGATGTTTACCCTAAGACCTTGCTCCTCAAGAAGAGAGGCTATGGAAGCGGAGGCTACTCCTTTGCCTAAGGACGAAAGGACGCCACCCGTGACAAAGATGTAATACGCCATGTATGGATATTTTACAATAGAGGGATAAGATTTCTCACCCTTTGTGCATCCTCAAGGTCTACTTCTACCTGAAGAAGGCTGTCTCCTCTTTCTGAAAAGGCAAGCACCTCACCCCATGGGTTATATATGGCGGAAGACCCACCATATTCTTCACCTCCCACCTCACCCCATGCATTAGAAAGCATAAGGAAACATTGATTCTCTATAGCCCTCGCCCTTGAAAGGATTTTTAAATGCTCTTTCCTTTTGCTCCCCCACATGGCTGGCACAAGGAGCAACTTAGCCTCCCTCAAGCTCCATGAAAGCTCTGGAAACCTAAGCTCAAAGCATATGAGAATACCCAGCTTTACACCAGAAACCTCAAAAAGTGGATTTTCATTACCGGGTAAAAAGTACTTTTGCTCTTCATAAAGTGGAAAAAGCTTTATCTTGTGCCTTACTCCCGCTATATTTCCCTTGTCTACCACTATGGCAGAGTTATGTATGCCTTCGTTGACCTTTAAGGGATAAGTTCCTACCACTGTTAGCCTTCTCTCTTTTGAGACCCTTATGACCTCTTGCAGGACTTCATGGGTTGCATCCGCATGCTTTTCTAAGTTTTGATAGTCAAAGCCACACTGCCACATTTCGGGCAAAAGCACAAAAGACTCATCTTTTACATAGTGGAGCATTTCCAAGGCTTTTTTGAGGTTCTCTTCCACCCTTCCAAAAAAAGGTCTAAACTGCAGGACCGCAAGGTTAAGCATCGCTTATAAGATTATAAGTGCTATTAAAGCATAAAATTCCGATTTGCTATGTTAGTATTTATTAATCATGGAAAGGTTCTTTCCCTTTCTCAGATGGCTAAAGGGTTATGACAGGAAAACCTTTACCTCTGACTTAGTAGCTGGTCTTACGGTGGCGGTTGTGCTTGTGCCACAGTCTATGGCTTATGCCCTCATAGCTGGTCTTCCACCCGTTTATGGACTATACGCTGCATCCATACCTGTAATAGTTGCTGCACTTTTTGGAAGCTCCGCCCAGCTTGCCACAGGTCCTGTTGCTATAGTAGCCTTTTTGACCTTTGTCTCTCTCACAAGCTACGCAAAGCCCGGTGAAGAGAAATTCATAGAGCTCGCCATTCTTATGGCTTTCCTCGTAGGTATAATACAGCTACTGATAGGTGTCTTCAGGCTTGGATTTTTGGTGAACTTTGTATCACACTCGGTGATAATAGGCTTTACCAACGCAGCGGCAATAATAATAATTAGCACACAGATACCTGCAATCTTAGGCGTAAAGGTGGAACAAAAGGAGCTTATATTCCAAAACATATACGAGATAGCAAAGGCAATTCCACAAACAAACCCTTACACTCTCATGGTGGGTTTAGTCTCCATAGCTTTGATAGTGGGGTTAAGGAAGATAAACAAAAACTTTCCCTCCGCACTGCTTACTGTGGTCTTATTTACCACCCTATCATACCTTCTTGCCTTTGAAAGCTACGGCATAAAGGTGGTGGGTGATATACCTCAGGGTCTTCCTCTACCCTCCTTGCCCTCTATAGACCTTGACCTTTTGGACAGAATATTAGGCAAGGCTTTTATTATAGCCCTTGTGGGTTTTATGGAAGCCTACGCCATAGCCAAGTTTATAGCAAGCCAAACAAAGCAGAAGATAGATGTAAACCAAGAGCTCATAGGTCAAGGACTTGCAAACCTTGTGGGTTCTTTCTTTAAGAGCTTTCCCGTGAGCGGTTCCTTTTCTCGCTCTGCGGTAAACTTCCAAGCAGGTGCAAAAACTGGTATGGCAAACATCATAAGTGCCAGCTTTGTGATAGCCACCATATTCTTTGTTGCACCTCTTCTCTATTATCTTCCGAGAGCGGTGCTCTCTGCGGTGGTCATAACTGCGGTAGTAAACCTCATAAAGCCAAAATACTTTGTGCATCTTTGGAAAACAAACAAATATGACGGCATATCCGCCATCTCCACCTTTGCTTTATCCTTTATCATGAAGCCAGACTATGCCATCTTTATAGGAGTGTTTTTGTCTCTTTCCCTTTTCCTTTGGAGAAGCCTATATCCAAGAATTGTTAGAATGTCCAGAGACCCAGTTAGCAAAACCTTTGTGAACGCAGAGACCAACAACCTACCCACCTGTCCACAGATTGAGATGGTAAGACCCGAGGCATCCTTCTACTATGCCAATACAGAGAACATCCTTGAAGAAATAAAGGAGATAATAGAGCAAAAGCCCGCACTCAAACACTTGGTTATAGACTGTGAGTCTGTAAACTACATGGATGGAACAGCCCTTGACGCTTTAAGCGACTTCCTTGAGGATATCAGAAAGAGAGGAATAAACCTTGTGTTTGTTAACGTAAAGGGTCCTGTGGAAGAAGCTATGAGGCGTTCAGGCTTCCTTGAAAAGCTTGGCAAGCAAAACCTCATGCCCTCCAAAGGATATGCGGTTGGTGAGCTTTTCAAAAGTATAGACCATGAATACTGTGCAAAGGTATGTCCCCATGCGGTCTTTAACGAATGCTATACGGTTAAGGAGTATGTAAAGTTTGAGCCTGCTAAAAACCCCATAAGGGATATATACGAAGCCTTC
>JAXSOX010000090.1:0-6891 GCA_037926525.1 Aquificaceae bacterium
TTTGGCTGTGATAATGCCAGCTACTCTCTGGTCCACATGGAAAAGGATAGAAATGTTATAATGAGGCTTAATATAACCTGCCACTTGGGGGATTTGTATGTGGAAGCCCATAAGGCTCTTTAGCCTTCTGCTTTTGGTGGTTTTTGCTTTAGCCCAGCAGATAACCAAGGAGTTTGACATAAATGTGGAGCTTACAGGCAAGGTCTTTGAAGAAAAGCCCAAACTCATACCACCGGAAAAACTTCCTATGCCACAAACAAGGGAGCTTGACCTCTCTTCTGAGCTTCTTGAACCGCCAAAGTTTATGGAATTTGTTCCAGTCAAGCCTGTGGAAAGGGGCGGTGGAATAAGTTGTGGAGAGCCAAGGGATGCTCTTTCCTATAGGCTCGGGGTGGACTACTATCTAAGGGGTAGATACGCCTTAGCAGAGGAGGAGCTTTCAAAGGTTGTTCTTATCCCCAACTCTCCCTTTAAGCCTATGGCGGAGTATGTTTTAGGGCTTATAGCCTACTCAAGAGACCAGAAAGACAAAGCCCTTGAGCTCTTTAGGAGCTCCTGTCAGTTTTCCCACATATATCAGAAGCCTGCCTGCGAAGCTTACTATGCCTTGCATTTTATCCTTAGAGACTCTGTGCCAGAAAATAGGGATGAGCTCTGGCAGGCGGTAAAGGCTATCAAAGAGGGTAGAGTGCAAGAACCTAACTGTAGCAACGTGGTCTTTTCTCAGTATTGCGGTTATGTAGCGGATTTTGTGAGGGGACAAGAAAATGTCCTATACAAGGATAGCACTTCCCTTAGGTCTGCAGTAGTTAAGTATTTCTCTGGCGACCTACGTGGAGCAAAGGAGACCTTTTCCCTGTACTCTGCACCAAGCAGTCCCTATAGAGAAATAGCTCTCTATTATCTTGCACTTATAGAATACAGAGAAGGTAAAGGAGAGGAAGCCTTCAGATACGCAAGCATCTTAGAAAGCCTTAACCAAAGACTTACAAGTGAACTATACGCTCTTCTATCTGAGCGGGACATATACCTTTCGAGGCTTACGTATAGCATCACGAAGAATCCCAACTTTTTGGAGAGGGCAGGCATAATAGCCTACAATGCGGGAGACTATTCCCTTGCCCTTCTTAATTTTCTTGAGGCGGGGAACGTAAGGTATGCGGTTTATTCAGCGATTAAGATGGGAGATTACATAAGGGTTATAAGCCTTTTGGAAAACAAGAAGGGCAAGGACAGAGAAGACTACATGTGGCTTCTTGAAGCCCTCTATTGGACCAACGGGGACTTAAACCCTGTAATTTCTGAAGTATCAAAGCTTTACCCTGACCTCGCAAGAGAGTTCTCAGGTTGGGAGAGATTCAGGAGAGGAGATTGGCTTGGAGCTTTAGGCTTTTTTGAAGACCCATACTACAGGGCTATAGCCTTATACAACCTCAAGAGATACAAGGAGGTCATAAGCCTTCTTCAGGGGAAAACAGACCAGAGGTCAAACATTCTAAAGGCTCGCTCCGCACTCATGATGGGGGATACGAAACTGGCAAGGAGTTTTCTCACAGAAAGGTCGGACGAAGAGCTTTATCTACTGGGAATGTCCTACTTTTTAGAAGGCAATTATCAAAAAGCGGTGTCCTTCTTTGGAAGAGTTTCAGATAAAAGTCCACTAAAGGCAAAAGCCTTGCTTAGGATGGGTGATGCCTATTACAATGCTGGAAATGTAGAAAAGGCAAAGGAGAGCTATTACGAGGTTTTAAAGAGGTATCCAGATAGCGAGGAGGCTAAGCAGGCAACTCTGTCTCTGTTTGAGTTTTCTGGTAAGGGAGTAAGCGACGAAGAACTGGAAAAGCTCCTTCTGGATTACATGCAAAGGGAGAAAAACCCCCAGCCTGAGGTAATCTACCAGTATGCATCCCTCTTGGCAAGAAAGGGAGACAAAAGGGGAGCGGAAAGGGAGCTTTTAAAGCTTCTTGACACACCCCTTAGGTTTAAAGCCATACTTAAGATGGCGGAGATAGAAGAAGACCCTGCCAAAAAACTGGTGCTTTATTACAAGGTATACAAGGAGGCTGAGCCTCAGGAGGATAGGGCTAAGGCGAGAGAGGAGCTTATAAAGTTATACACTTCAGCAAGAGACACCAAAAGTCTTGCGGATTTGCTTGCGGAGGGAGACATCCAAGATAAGGTTAGGGCACTGGGTCTTTATCTTGCCTTAAAAGACGCATCCTCCGCCCTTTCTCTTTCTCGTGAGCTTATAAAGGCTGGCTATAGAAGTAGAGACTTTGAGAAGTATCTTATTGACCTATACAGACAGACAGGAGAGACGGATCTGATAGGCTATGTGATTAAAAGCCCGGACAGGAGCTTGCGAGGAGAGGCTCTTTTCCTTCTCGGTCTTGACAGTCTCAAAAAGGGTGATAAGAAAAAGGCTCTTGAAAACTTCGTAGAAATATCCCTTAACTACAAGGAAGAACCATACTACAATCAAGCTGTTTTGGAGGGTGCTAAAATACTTATAGAGTTGGGTGCGAGGAGAGATGCCAGCTGTTTGTTGGAGAGGTTTGACCTAAACAAGTCAAAACCAGAGGAGGTAAATTCATACAATAAGCTCAGACAAGGCTTACCAAAATGTGAGGTGAGGTGATATGGAAGGACTTTTTGAGCTATTTCAGAAAGGTGGGCTTGCCATGTATCCTCTTATTTTTCTTTCTGTGGTCTCTTGGGCTGTGATAGTAGAACGCATATTTCATCTTCGCTCTTCTTTCTACATAGGTAAGTCTGTAAGAGACCTAAAACCTCTTATTGCAAGCGGAGACATAGAAGGTGCGATAAAACTCCTTTCCACAGAAAGCTCCTTTATCGCAAACCTACTCAAGGACATGCTACAGGGATACAGAGATGGGAAGGTTAGTAAAGAAGATATGATAAAAATCCTTGACCTTGAGCTTTCCCTTTTGGCGCCAAGGATTGAAAAGAACCTGCCATTGCTATCCACCACCGCAAGCGTTGCACCCCTCATTGGGCTTTTTGGCACTATCACCGGTCTTATAAAGGTTTTTTCCGCCTTTGCGACCGCAAATCCCGAGCAGGCAATGGTTCTCCTTTCAAAAGGTATAAGTGAAGCACTTGTGGCCGCAGCTACAGGTCTTGCGGTTGCCATACCAGCCCTCATTGCCTATTGGCTCTTTAGAATATGGGGAAACAGTATACTTGATAGGATAGAGTTTGAGATTTTTGAAGTTTTGAGGATGCTAAGATGAGAAGGAGGAGGCTCGGCTACGATGAGAGAACATACATAGATGTAGTTCCCTTAGTGGATACCCTCCTTGCGGTCTTTCTCTTTCTTGCGGTTATTGCCTTTCAATCCCCTATTACCTTTCTTGCGGTAAAGCTTCCCTTTGCAAAAGAGGGTGAGAAGATAAGCCTTGAGGTTTTTAGAGTTCAAGTTATGAAAGATGGAAGGTATCAAGTGGGCGGTAAGGATGTTAGCCTTGAGGAGATAGAAACGCTTATTCAAGAGAAAAAGCCAAAGACATTAGTGATAGAAGCGGATGAGGATACCGCTCACAAGTTTGTGGTCGCTCTTATGGATATGGGTAAACGCAATGAAGTAGAGAACGTGCTTATAGGCGTTAGAACACGGAGATGAGTTTTTTCCTCAAAAAGCTCCTAAGTCTCATCCTCCTACCTCCAACGCTTTTTATTATTCTTTTTCTCATTATAGCGGTCATTTCCAAGAGAAGGGTCGTCAGTTTGCTCGCCTTCTTTGGTGCATTCGGGCTTTATCTGTTGTCAGTAGAACCAGTAAAGGACATGCTATACAAACCTTTGGAAGAAGCCTATCCTGTTCCAAGGGAAGTGCAGGCGGATGCCCTTGTAGTTCTGGGAGGTGGCTCTTACAATACGGGTATTCTCAAGGAAGACTCAATGAAAAGGCTTCTAACAGGCTTCATACTTCACAAAAGGTATGGATTGCCTATAATCCTCTCGGGCGGTGCAAGTATAGGAAAACTTCCCGAGGCTGAGGTGATGAAACAAGTTCTTGAAGAGCTTGGCGTAGACAAAAAGGAGATAATTACCGAAGTAAGAAGCAGAGATACCTTTGAAAACGCTAAGTATGTAAAAGAAATATGCAAAGAGAGAAACTTTAAGAAGATAGTTCTAATTACATCCGCATACCACATGCGTAGAGCTGTGGAAACCTTCAGGAGGGCAGGGCTGGAGACTATTCCATATCCTACAGATTTCAAACAAGACAAAAGCTACAACCTATACAGCTTTATTCCCAGAATGAGCGTCCTAAACGACAGCTACAAGGCTCTTAGAGAACACTTAGGTGGTCTGGCTTACAGCATGCTTTATTAAACCTTCTTTTTCAAGCCCTTCTCTTATGGCACTAAGGAGCTTTTCAAGAGCAGATTCATAGCTATCAGCCTTAATCTTACAACCAGATGCATACTTGTGCCCTCCACCACCAAGAGCTTCCGCTATCTTCGCCACATCCACTTTTCCCTTGGACCTAAGGGAAACCTTCCACACACCTTCGTCAGGCTTTTCTATAATGGCGTAAGCCACTTCCACTCCTTCCAAAGACCTTGGATAGTTTACAAGCCCTTCGCTATCTGAGTACTCAGAGCCAGTTTCTTTGAAGAACCTATCAAATATGGTTATGCCTGCAACAAGCCCATCTTCATGAAGTGATAGGGTGTCAAGCACCTTTGATATTAGCCTTATTTTATTTATACTTTCCCTTTCTGCAAAGTTCACATATGTCCAATTGGGCTCAGCCCCAAGCTCTACAAGCTCCTTTGCCAGTTGGAAGGTTTCTGCGTTGGTGTTAGAATATTTAAAAAAGCCCGTGTCTGTGGCAAGCCCAGAGTAGAGGTTTTCCGCTATATCCTTGTCTATGGCAGACCTATCCCACTGACAGATTAGTCTGTAAACAAGGGCTGTGGTGGATGGTGCGGACGGGTCTATGTAGTCATACTCTCCATAGAACTCTCCGCCTATGTGGTGGTCTATCCTTGCCCTCTTGAAAGCTCTCACCTCTGAGTTAACCCTGTAGAAGCCACTGGCATCCACTACGATGGCAAGGCTAAAGACTTCGTTAACTGGAAGCGGGACTACATCACCGGCTCCCGGCAGAAAGTCTAAAAAGTGTGGCACTTTATCCTTACAACCCACAATAACCTTCTTACCCTTTTTCTTTAGAAAAAGGTATAAGGCAAGGGCACTTCCCAATGTGTCCGCATCTGGGTTTTCATGGCTGGCTATGAGGATAGGGCCTTCTTCCCTTTTTAAAAGCTCTATTAGTGGTATGCTTTGTTCAAACATGGCTTTCCTCCTACAGTAGATTATACTTTTTCAAGACCCTATAAAGCCTTTCGTCCTCACCTGCGAGGTCTCTGAGTGCGTCCAAAAGTTTAGAAAACTTGCCCTTTTCAAACTTCTCAAGAGCCTCATCTGTAGCCCTTTTCACAGTGCTTTTCCTATCCCACAGGATAAGCCCAATTATGGTAGCTATCAAAAGAAGTTGACCACCAAAGATGGCTATCATTATCTGAGTAAGCCTGTCTATTTGCTTCTCCATCTGCTCAAAACGTTTATCTACTTGCTGAAAGCCTACATCCATCTTTGTTTCAAGTCTTTCTATTTTTATCTCCATATTTCTAAGTCTTTCCCTGTCTTCTTGGGTAAAGGAGACCTCCTTGGCAAAGCCAAAGCCCAAAAGCACGATTAAAAGAAGTAAAAGCCTAACCATAACACTTCCTCGTAATCTATTAAATTTATACCTCTTGTAGCACTCCTGCACATCTTTTGCATACTTCTCCCTCAAACTCTTCCTCTGGGTAGTATAGCCAGCATCTTGGACATTTCTTACCTTCCGCAGGAGACACGCCCACTCTTATACCCTTTACCTCCTCACCCTCTATAACATACCTACCACCCTCTGAAAACTTAACTGCACTCACAGTAAAGAAATACTTAAGGTAGTCTTCATATTCTCTCGCAATTTCCAAGCCTTCTCCCCACAGAAAGACTTGAGCTTCATATGGGTGGTTTACCGCCTTGTCCCTTCTTGCTATTTCTATCGCCTTCATCACATCCCCTCTTAGCCTTATTAGATACTCGTAGTCCTTGAAGAGTTGCTCATCAATTAGCTCTTCCCTTCCTTGAGGTATGTGGTGCATGAAGACGCTTTCTGGAAGCTCTGGGTTTGTCTTCCTTAGGTGCTCCCAAGCCTCCTCTGCGGTAAAGCTAAGAAAGGGTGCGATTGAAGTAATGAGGGCTTCCGCCAAGGCATAAAGGACTGTTTGAGCAGACCTTCTTTCCCAGCTGTTTGGAGCATAAACGTAGAGCCTATCCTTTAAAACATCAAGATACAGGCTCGAAAGCTCCACAGAGCAGAAGTTTCTTACTAAGTGATAGACCCTATGAAAGGCGTATTCTTGGTAATGCTTATGAACCTCTTGGAGAAGTTTCTGCAGGTATGAAAGCATCCAACGGTCAAAGTGGTGAAGTTCCTCGTAGGGCACTGCCTCTGAGGGTTCAAAGTCATAAAGGTTTCCTAGCAAGAACCTTATAGTGTTTCTTATCTTCTTGTAGTCTTCAACAAGCCTTTGGATTATGCCCTTTCCGAGCCTCACATCCTCCGTGTAGTCCTCGGATACCACCCAAAGCCTAAGCACGTCCGCACCGTATTGCTTTATGACCTCCTGAGGTGAGACCACGTTTCCTAAGGACTTGGACATTTTTCTGCCCTTTTCATCCACCGTAAAGCCATGGGTAAGGACCGCCTTGTAGGGTGCTTCTCCGTAGCTGGCAACGGACTCAAGCAAAGATGCCTGAAACCATCCCCTATGCTGGTCCGAACCCTCAAGATAGAGGTCCGCCTTC
>JAXSOX010000091.1:0-6823 GCA_037926525.1 Aquificaceae bacterium
ATAACTAGAGTGCCAAACATGCCGGAGTTTTTGGAAGGAATGGCTGAAGTAAGAGGAGAGCTTATACCGGTGGTCAGCTTGGCAAGATGGATGGGTATACCTGAACCTCCAGAGCGGAGAAAGTATCTGCTTCATCTTGAATTCCTCAGAGAGAAGGTAGGTGTTATAGTGCATGACGCCAAAAGGATAATGCGTATATCCTGGGCGGACATAAAAAAGCCCCCAGAGGTTTTGAATATAAAGCTTGGTGGTAGAATAACGGGAGTTGTGGATACGGAAGAAGGAATGCTTCTCATACTTGACTTTGAGGGCATATTGCACGACATGGGCATTCTCAAGATATTTGGAGAGATGGAGGCAAGAGAATTGGCTCAAAAAGAAACGATGCACTACACAATTCTTCTTGCTGAGGATTCTGCGGTGGCAAGGAAAATAATAAGCGACACATTAGAAAGTGCTGGACACACTATCATAGCTTGTGAGGATGGTCTTGAAGCGTGGGAAAAACTCAATGAACTTCTTGAAAGGGCAAAGGCGGAAAACAAGAACATAAAGGACTTTGTGCAGGTTGTGTTCACAGATATTGAAATGCCCCGAATGGACGGTCTTACCTTTACCAGGAAAATAAAAGAGACACCCGGTCTTATGCACCTGCCAGTTATAGTGAATACAACACTTTCCGATGAGGCTAACAAACAAAAGGCGATGAGCGTGGGGGCGGACGCTTACCTTGTTAAGTTTGATGCAAAGGAGATGCTTGAGCTTGTTGATAGAGCAGGAGGTGGCAAACTATGATACCAGAAGAAATGAGGGAGATATTTGAAGAGTTTGTTGTAGAAGCTAAGGAGCATCTTGATAATCTTGAACAGGTACTTTTAGAGCTGGAAAAGGACCCTGAGAATTCAGACCTAATAAACTCAGCTTTCAGAAGTATGCATACCATAAAGGGAGGTGCTGGCTTTCTTGGTCTTTCCGCAATAGTGGAAACCGCACACAAGGCGGAAGATGTGCTGGGTAAAATCAGAAGCGGTGAACTTTCTTTTAGCCGAGAAATAGGCGATGCAATCCTCAAAGCTATTGACTTTATAAGGGAAGCCCTTTTACTTTACTCGAAGGATGAAGAAGTCAGCGTAGATAAGTCTCTTATCCACATGCTTTCCACAATACTGCAAGGTGGAAGGATCGCTTCAGAAAAAGAGAAGAAACCATCCCTTGAAGAGCTACTTGATAAGTATGGTCTTTCCCATCTTAAGGGTAAAAGCATAGAAGAAATACTTGAAGAACTTGTCCTTATGCCTCCAGATAAAAGACCGGAGGAGCTTATAGATTTCATAGACAACCTCATTAAGAAAACTACACTACCGGCAGAGATATCAAAAGAAATAGAAGAAGAGGCAGACAAAATTATGATGTTGTATGCGGAAGGAAGATTCCTTGAAGAAAATATGGAAGAGCCCTCTACACCAGAAGTCCAAAGTCCCGCAAAAGAGGAGAAGGTAGAAGAAGAAAAGTCTCGTGAAAGGAAAGAAGGTAAAAAAGAGGAAGAGGTGGAGAGGGTCCTGCGTATAGATGTGCAAAAGATAGAGAACCTTATGAACCTTGTAGGTGAGCTGGTACTTGAAAGGAACAGACTTTTAAAAACTATCCAATCTCTATCTGAAGAATACCAGTCAAGGGCTGTTGAAGAATTAGAAACAGTTGTTTCTTCCGTTGACCGTATAGTGGGCGATTTACAGCTTGCGGTTATGAAAACAAGAATGCAACCTGTAAAAAAGCTCTTTCAAAAGTTTCCAAGAGTGGTAAGGGACCTTTCAAGGCTCTTAGGAAAAGAAGTCCAGCTTATAATGGAGGGAGAAGATACGGAGATGGACAAATCTCTAATAGAGAAACTTGAAGAACCACTTATACATCTTCTTAGAAACAGCATTGACCATGGTATAGAACCAGTAGAGGAAAGGGAGAGATTAGGGAAACAAAAAGTAGGGCAATTAAAGCTCAAAGCCTACTATCAAGGGGACAGGGTTTTTATATCTGTTGAGGACGACGGAAGGGGCATAGATGTGCAGAAGGTAAAAAGAAAGGCTATAGAGAAAGGCATAATAACACCAGAAAGGGCAGAGAAGATGACAGAGAAAGAGCTTCTGTCTCTTATATTCAGTCCAGGCTTTTCTACCGCAGACAGGGTTTCCGAGGTCTCCGGCAGAGGCGTGGGTATGGATGTGGTTATGAACACCGTTATAAATTTTAGAGGAACGGTGGATGTGTGGAGCGAAAGGGGTAAGGGGACAAGGGTGGTTATGAGCTTCCCGCTCACCGTAGGCATCATAAAATCCCTTCTTGTTAGTATCGGTGGAAGACTCTTCTCCATTCCCATATACTCCGTGCTTGAAATAGTGAGTGGTGATGATGCAATGGTTTCCCATGTGTCCGGAGAGGATGTGCTTATACTTAGAGAAAGCACAATACCCCTTTTTAGCCTTGGAGAGATACTCGGTATACATATGAACAAAATAGGCTACATAGTGGTCTGTTTGATAGGTAATAGGAGGGTTGCTCTTGCTGTTGAAGATATGCTCGGAGATGAAGAGGTGGTTATAAAACCACTTGGTAAGGTTTTTGGAGACATAGAAGGCATCTCTGGAGCTACAATCACAGGAGACGGTAGCATAGTGCTAATCCTTGACCCTGTGGGTTTAATAAGGAGAACTGTAGGAGTATTTTAGGAGGTTTTATATGAGATGGAGCAGTCTTGATAAGGTTCAGTATGCTAACATAACCTCTATACTTCTTTTTGCTATAGCTCTTGGTGTGGAGTTTTACAAATACGGCTTTGAACCCATAAGGGTCCTAAACATTGCCAACTTCTTACTTGCTTGGGTTATCTTTGTAAGCGTAAGGCATGCAAAAAACACCATACACCGTATAGCCCTTCTCTTAGAAACCGCATCAAGGGGAAAGCTGGATGACAGGATCGTTCTTCTAAAGGACGAGGGTGAGCTGAAAAGAATGGCGAAAAACCTTAACTATTTCCTTGACGTGGTAGAAACCTTCCTAAGAGAGATAAGAACTCCTATAGAGTACGCAGCACAGGGTAAGTTTTTCAGACCTGTGGTGGATACAGGTTTTCCGGGACTATTTAAGCAAACCGCTCAAGCTCTCAAAAAACCTCTACATGACATGAAGGAAGATGCAGAGCTAAAGAAGAGGATAGAGCTTAATGCCCAACTGGGTCAGCTTGGTGGTGGTATTGCTTCAAGTCTTGGGGTTATATACAAAGACCTTCTTAGGAGCGTGGAAAAGGCAAAGAGCATAAGCATAGAAAGCCAGAAAACCTCAGAGCTTTCCAAGAAAGGAGTCGAATTGCTTGAAGGTGTTTCAAAGAGTTTTGTGGATGTGGTAAAAAGCGTTGAAGAGGAAAACAAGAGTATAACAACTCTTTCAGAAAGGGCTAAGAATGTGGTGGGTATAATAGAACTTATAAGGGAGGTGGCAGAGCAAACAAACCTCCTTGCCCTAAACGCAGCAATAGAGGCGGCAAGGGCTGGGGAGCAGGGAAGAGGCTTTGCGGTTGTTGCAGATGAGGTTCGTAGACTTGCGGAAAGAACCCAGAAGGCAACAGAAGAGGTAGCTCATATACTCACAAGTATACAAGAGGAAGTGAGAGCTACACTGGAAAAGTCGGTGCAGGTGGTGAGGAATGTAAAGGAATCTTCGGAAAATGTGGACTCATTAAGAAAAGTAATGGAGACCTTTAGCAGGAGTGCGGATGAAACATCAAAACACGCGAGCCTTATAGAGGATGTTCTTAATATAACCGCCTACAAACTTGACCTTATAATCTTCAAGCATAACGCATATTTCTGTATATACAACCTTGTGGATACAGGTTTTTATAAAGACAGTAAAGATTGCACCTTTGCTCATTGGTATTATGGATATGGCATGGAAAGGTTTGGAGATTATACAGAATACAGGAAGGTTGAAGGCTATCATGATAGCTTCCACAAACATATTGAAAAAGTCCTCGAGGTGCTGAAAAAGGAAAACCCAGCGGACGAGCTTATAAGAAGAAGGGATGAAATACTCCATGAGTTTAACGAGGCTGAAGACGGTCTTTCCAAAATATTCAATGAGTTTGATAATTTAATAAAAAATCTTGAAGGGAGGTAAACTATGGAAAGACCAACCCCGGTAAACAAAGAAAGGGAAGTGCCAGAAGACAGGTTTTTGGTCTCCAAGACAGACCCAAGGGGCGTAATAACTTACGCCAATGAAGTATTCTGCGAAGTAGCAGGCTACACTGAAGAAGAGCTTGTAGGCAAGCCCCACAACATCATAAGACACCCCGATATGCCTCGCATAGTCTTCAAGCTCCTTTGGGATACCATAAAGCAAGGCAAGGAATTCTGGGGCTATGTGAAGAACATGGCAAAAGATGGCTCTTACTACTGGGTATACGCCCATGTTACACCCTCTTGGGATGAAAGTGGAACAAATATAATCGGTTATCAGAGCGACAGAAGGAGGGCGAATAAAGAAGCGGTTAGGAAAGTAGAGGAGATATACAAGAAGCTACTTGAAGCGGAGAGGTCTGGTGGCATGCAGGCTAGTGAGAGGCTTCTTCAGGAGGTTCTAAAAGGCATGCCCTATGAAGAATGGATATGGACACTTTGGAGGGAATAAACATGAGAAAGGAAATGGAAAGGCTAAAAACCTTTTTGAAGGATGTTTTGGAAGGGAAGGAAGTGGAATTGCCAAACCTTGGGCTTGGTATTGAGGAGGAGCTAAGAGCTATAGCTCAGCGTCTTAAAGACTTAGAAGAAAAGTGCTATGAGGATGAGGAGATACTGTCTCAAAAGTTAAAAAAGGAAAAGGAGCTGGAGGAGGAAAACAAAAGGCTCAAGGAGGAAAAGGCTCAAGTGGAGGAGTTTTTCAAAGAAGCTTGCAGGGTGCTACACCAAGCGGTCAGGGGGTATTTGGAGGATAGGGTGTATATGCCAAAGGCTCAGGGCAAGCTTAGGGAGACCGTTAGAGAGTTTAACTACTTTATAGACATTGTAGAGTGTTTTCTTAGGGAGATAGTTTATGCGGTAGAATACGCCCAGCAAGGTAAATTTTTCAGAAGGCTTGTTTCATCAGGCTTTCCGGGGATATTTAAGACTACAGCGGATAGGATACAAAAAGCTATAGAAGGAATAGAGAAAAGTTATATGCTTGCAGAGATGTTTGAAATGGTGGAGGAATTCGGCAATTTGGGTAATGGTATAGACTATAACCTTGAAATTCTTAAAAAGGACTTTTATAAGGCTGGAGAAGAGGTGGAAACCATAAGGCGTATGATGGAAGAGGTTGTAAGGTCTTCGGAGGATACGGTAGAAAGTATGAAGTCTACACTGCAAGAAGTAGACAGTCTTAAAAGCCTTTCAGAAGATACCAGCATGGTGGTCAACTCCCTTGTAGAGAAAAGCATGAGGGTTACCGCAGTTATAAACCTTATAAGGGACATAGCGGAGCAGACAAACCTCCTTGCTCTAAACGCAGCAATAGAGGCGGCGAGGGCTGGAGAGGCGGGGAGAGGTTTTGCAGTTGTTGCGGACGAAGTTCGTAGGCTTGCGGAAAGAACCCAAAAAGCAACCCTGCAGGTTCAAGAAGTGCTAAACTCCCTAAAGGAAGAGGCTAAGAGCACCTTGGAAAAAGCCAAAGATGTGAAGGAAAAGGTAGACCATGCGGTAGAATCCATAGAGGGTCTTATGAAAAATGTCATTTCCTTTAACCACAAGATAAAGGATGCAGGCGAAAAGATTGCCAGCACCAGTAAGTTCCTAAAGTTGGCGGGTTATAAGGTAGACCATATCATATTTAAGAGCAACGCCTACAGAACCATCTTTAGGTTAGGCAAGGGGAAGGAGTTCTTCTCCGACCACAGAAGCTGTAATCTCGGAAAATGGTACTACAGCGAAGGAATGAAATCTTATGCCCATCTTCCAGAGTTCATTCAGCTCTCCGAACCTCACGAGCTCGTTCACAGATACGCGGAAGAGAACCTAAGAATTATAGAGGTCCCTGACCCCATGAGGGCAATCATTAAGAATGCCAACAGGCTAAGAGAAAACTTTGAGAAGATGGAGACCGCTTCCATGAAGCTTTTCCACCTCATTGATGGTCTAGTAGAGAAGTTAAAGAATAACTCTCACAGCTTAGAGCAATTGGAAGTTTATCAATTGCAGAAGGTATAGCCATAAACCTATTAGGAGGTGTGGTGATGATATTTGGAGGTAAAAGGATAAGGGAGCTTGAGCGAGAGCTTGAAGCTTGCAGGCAACAACTCAAAAGCAGAGAGCTTGAGATAGAAAACCTCTCCCAAAGGGTGGTTGAACTGGAGAAGGAAAATCTGCAGAAGGAAAAGACAGAAAACAGCCTCAGGAGTGAGATAGAAAGGCTCATCGCAGAGAGAGAAGAACTCAAAGGAAAAATAGCAGAATTGGAGAAAGCCTATAAGGAGGAGATAAGTAAACTACTCAAGGAACAAGAAGAGCTAAAAGATAAGAACCACATGGCTTGGCAAATCATAGAAAACCTACAGTATGAAGGCGTTTACATTGCGGATACAGAGTTCAAACCGGGCAGGGATGGCAACAGAATAATCTTTGTAAACAACGCAGGCAAAAGGATAATAGATAGGCTGTCTTCGGAGATAGAAAGGGCTTATGGTTATAAGATAGACTCCTCCAACATAGTAGGGCAATCCATACACATCTTCCATAAAGACCCAGAAAGAGAAAAGGAGCTTCTTAGGGAAACAAAACCCGGAGAAGTAAAGAGA
>JAXSOX010000092.1:0-6499 GCA_037926525.1 Aquificaceae bacterium
ACACCATAAGGCATATGGAAAAGTATCTGAGCCTAAAGGAAGATGAGGGTGCAGGCTATCGCATTCTCGCTAAGTGCTACGAAGAGCTTGGTGAATACGAAAAGGCTATAGAGGTCCTACAGGAAGGCGTGCAAAAGGCTCTAAAGCACAACCATCCAAGCATGGCGGAGGAGTTTAGGTCTTGGATAGAGCATTTAAAGTCTTTACAGTCCTTTTAGGGTTTGTGGGTTTTTCCTTTGCCCAGGAGCTAAAAGCCTGCTACAGAGCTTATCTTTTCTTTATGCCTGTGGCAGAGACATGCATAACTTACAAACAGCAAAACAACAACCTTAAAGTTGAAAGCTTTGTTAGAACCATAAATGTGGGTAAGGTGGTAAAAAGGGTATACAATAGGGGTGGTGCGGAGATAGAGCTTCCTGACCTTTCTCCAAAACGCTTTGTTTACTACCAAGAAGAGGGGGAGTTCAAAAGGTATCAAGAATACATCTTTGGCAACGGTAAGATAAAGACAACTGAGATAAAGTATGTAAAACTGAGCGACCAAATTGAAAAGAAAGAAGAGAAGGAATATAACTACAGAGGCTATGTAGACCCTTATACAGCCAGCCTAATACTGTATAGAGATAGTGCAAGGGTAGACAAGGGGACAGTAAAGATGTTTTATGACGATAAGGAATACCTGCTACCCTACGGTGTTGTAGGAAGAGAAAAAATAGACACGCCAGCGGGCTCTTTTATTACAAGAAAGATAGAAGTGCATCCTAATATAGAGACAAAGGGTTTACTAAAACCCAGAGGCACATGGTATTTGTGGATAGATGAGGAAACGAACCTGCCGGTTAGGATGGAATTAAAATTTGCTATAGGTTCTGTGTCCGCAAGGCTTGAGAAAGTAGAAGGAGATAAAAATCTTCTTAGAAATGTCTTAAGTGCAAAAAAAGTAGGGGGCGTATAGCCCCCAAGAGGTGTTTACTTCTTCTGTTCTGCAGGAGCGGTTTCCTTCTTTTCTTCCTTCTTGTGCTCTTTCTTGTGCTCCTTCTTGTGAGCCTTTTTCTTTTCCTGCTTTTGCTCCTGCTTTTGCTCCACTGCAGGCTTTGCAGGTTCGGCTGGCTTTGCAGGCTCAGCTGGCTTTGCAGGCTGTGCCTGCTGTGCAAGAGCTACACCGGCGAAGGCTACTGCAAGCAGTAGTGAAAGTGCCTTCCTCATGGTTAAACCTCCTTTAGGTTTTTGATAATTAAAAACATAAAAAAAGAAAGATGAAAATTTCATGAAAACTCTACAGTTTTTGCTTGAGAAGTAAAAGGGCTAATTGATAAAACACAGAGACTAAACCCACCGCGTAATAAAAACTGTGATGATGTTCTATAAACCATATAAGCCTGTAGGCAATAGCCATAAGAAGTAAAGGAGACAATGCATTAAAAATACCAATCAAGTGTTCTCTTGAGGAAGTTTTCTTGTCGTCACCAACTATCCTATTAAGGCTCAGTTTATAGACTTTGAAATCTGTGGCAAAGGTCTTTCCTTCCCTTTGGGTAAGAAGTGAGCCATCCTCAAAGGTGAGTGTTCCCGCTTCCACTCTTGCCTTCTTTGCTACAACCACGCCCTCATTAAACTTGAAGAATATACCTTCAAGAGTGTTTCCATCTCTCTTTTCTACATATAAGGTAAACTGTCTGAAACTTTGAAAACTCTTTGAAGGGATGGAAGTTATTAGAAGAGCGTAATATTTCAGTGTAAGCTGTCTTCTTACAAAACCAATATCCTCTTCGTTTAATGTTAGAAACACAAAGGAAAGGGCAAAAATAACAGGAAACAGCATAAAAATGCTTTTCGTATATAGATTAATAGGTCTTATTCCAAAAGACTGTATAACATGAAGTTTTTTACCTTCTTTTAATTCAAAAAGTTGGAAGGCAAAAGCTATAAATAGTGCGGTTGGAAGCATGTAGGAGAAATAAAACAAAAACCATAGCAAAAGAAAAGGCAGAGAGTCTCTCAAGGGCAGTTGAAACAGTATTTGGTCGAGCCTAATTATCTGGAATATGAGAAATAAAAAAGTAAACAAAAGACTGATAATCACAGCAAGTCTAAAAAACCTCCAAAAAAACCAACTAAATATCATTGAGCTTTTATCTTACCCTTTAGCCTTTCCTTTTGGTTTGGTTCTCCCCTTTTACCCTGCATTAGCAGGTCATAGGCTTTTTTGTAATATTCCTGTGCTTCCTTTTCCCTTCCTAACTTGAGGAGGACATCTCCCATGTGTTCGTATAGCACAGGGTCTTCCTTCTCCTTTTCAAGAGCCTTGAGAAGAAGCTCCTTAGCCTTTATGTAATCTCCACGGTAATACAAAACCCACGCCATACTGTCTATATATGCGGGGTTTTCTGGGTCCTTTTCAAGAGCTCTTTTTATGAGCTTTTCTGCTTCATCCAATCTTGCACCTTCATACCAAAGGAGAAGAGAGTATCCAAGATGGTTCAAAAGCTCTGGGTCATCGGGGTTTAGCTCAAGAGCTTTTTTGAGGTCTTCCTCCGCAGACAGTATCTTGCCCAATTTGTCGTAGATTATTGCTCTTAGGAAATAACCTCTGTAATCCCTCGGGTTTATCTCCACTGCTTTGTTTACGTATTTAAGGGCTTGCTCAAGTTCCTCCTTCTCACTGTAAAGGTTTCCCATAAGAAGGTTTAGCTGATAACTGTTTGGGTCTACCGCAAGAGCCTTTTTGAGTATGTCCTCTGCTTTTTGGTATTCTTTCCTATCTATGTATATACCAGCGAGTCTCTCAAGGATCTTTGGGTTGTTTCCTACCTTTTTCTGAAGGTTAAGATATATTTCAAGAGCTTTGTCGGTTTCCTTTTCAAACTCAAGAAGGAGTGCATAGCTATAAGCCACGTCTGGATTATCTGGATTTTCCCTATACAGATTCTCTAAAAGTTCTTTAGCCTTTTTCGTGTCTCCAGACCTTATAAGGATAAGGGCATACTGATACAGATAATCGCCGTCGGGATAAAGTTCTGCCAGTTTTTGGTAAACATCCTTTGCTTCTTCATATCTGCCTGTTATTGCATATATGTTTGCAAGCCTTTCTAAGGCACTTCTGTTGGTTGGGTCTTGTTTGAGTATGTCCTTATATAAGCTTTCCGCTCTTGAGTATTCTCCTCTCTGCTCGTATATGCTTCCAAGGGTTATAAAACCAGCTTCAAAGTCTCCTTTTACCTTTAGAGATTTCTCAAGGTATTCTATAGCTTCTTGCTGTTTACCCTCAGAAAGGGCAATTCTTGCAAGCATAAAATAGGGTAGAGGATTTTCTGGACTAAGCTCTGCCAGCCTTGTAAGCACACTGCGAGCCTCTGGGATATGTCCTCTTCTAAGATATTCCTCCGCTAAAAAGACCATTATCTCCCTTGACTCTGGGTTCTTCGAATATCCTTCCTCAAGGACTTTTAAGGCTTTTTCTCCTTCTCTTCTTATACCGTATACACTATGGAGCAGGAGGTATGGGTCGGGCATATTAGGATACTTTGACTTAAACTCGCTGGCAACCTTGAGTGCCATGTCGTTTTTTTTCAGCTTGAGGGCTAACCTCACAACGTCCACATACAAAGATGGTGTTGGTGCCCTTTCAAGGGCTCTCAGGCAGTAGCTTTCAGCTTTAAGTGGTTCTTTCTCTTGATAGAGCCTGCAGAAAACATAATCGGTATATGGATTGTAAGCTAAGGACACACCAAGGAGCAAAAGGAAAAAAAGCACCCTCATTCTAAACTCCTATGTATAATAAGAGAAACTTCCAAAGACCTCAGAAGCTCCGAGGATGTGCTTCCAAGAAGCACCCTCTTTAAGCCAGAAAGACCTCTACTTCCCAATACCACTATGTCTATGTCTGGGTCTTCCTTCAAAAAGTTCCTTATACCATCCGCAGGAGACCTATCCTCAAGTATATAGGCTGAGGCTGTAAAGCCAGATTCTCTAAGCCAGTCCTTAATTTTTTCAATATGTTTTAACTTTTCTTCCCTGTATTTTTCACTTAGAACATCCCTTATTCCTTCAACGAGGGGCAGTTCAATAGTTTCTTCCACATGTAGAAGAATTATATGAGGAGAAAAGGGCTTTAGTAGGTTTACAGCAAATTCAAGGGCTTTTTTTGCATGCTCCGAGAGGTCGTATCCTATAAGGACCTTCTTTATACCCTCTGGTTCCTTTCCCTTTAGCACAAAAACAGGCTTTTTTGAATACTTCACAACCTTTTCTGTTGTTGAGCCAACTAATATCCTTTCCACAAGACCCTTTTTGTGACTTCCCATAAAGACAAGGTCGTATGCCTCTTCTTTCTCTAACACCACCTCCGCAGGCTCTCCTATTTCTACGAGAATTTCCACTTCCAGAGGCTTTAAAAACTCCACGAGACCTTTTAACCTCTCCTTTGCCTCTTCCTTTTTTCTCTCCTGAAGCTCTGCCAGTAGCTCAAGGTCTACTGTGCTCATACCAAAGCTCTCTGGATAAGGAAGGTAAAGCACAGGAGACACTGTATGAAGAAGATGGACCTTGGCATTGTGGGCTTGGGCAAAAAGTTTCACTACTCTAATAAGCGGGTTTGTTATCTCCGTAAAGTCAACTGGTGCAAGGAATTTCATCTTCATCTCCTCCCTTCAAAATTACTAAAAAGCTCTAAGAAGTCTACACTCACTTCACATCCATCCAGCTTAAAAACCCTATCTAACTTTTTTCTGTATTTCCCCTCCACAAGCTCAAAGACCTTTACCATCTTCTCATCAGGATAAACAAGGACAAAGTATTTCACACCTTGCATTTCACACAGCTCAAACTTAAGACCCTCATCCATCTGCCTACTACTTGGAGAAACTATCTCCACTACCATCTGTGGCGGGCTTTCTACTTTCTCTGGAATTTCTCCACACAATACCATTAAGTCTGGTCTTATGACCGTGTCAAAGGATACATACCAGTCAAGTTCTGCAAAAGCCACACACCTATTGCAGTCTCTCATGTTGTCAAAGAGGTTGGCAAGCATCTGTGAAAGTCTCACAAGGATATACTGATTTATAGGTCTTGGCGAAGCCATAGCGTAAGGAATACCCTCTATTAACTCCCAGTCCCCTTGCCATCTAAGATAGTCCTGCACTGTATATCTTACTGGATACTTCTCAGCCAAGCCCATGGAAAACTTCCTCAAAGTTTATCTCCACTTGACACTTTTCAAAAATAAACCCTCTGTCCACATTTTCTGTGTATTTACCTTCAATAAGTTCAAAAACTTTTACAAACCTCTCATCAGGATAAACAAGGACAAAGTATTTCACACCTTGCATTTCACATAGTTCAAACTTAAGACCCTCATCCATCTGCCTACTACTTGGAGAAACTATCTCCACTACCATCTGTGGCGGGCTTTCTACCTTCTCTGGAATTTCTCCACACAATACCATTAGGTCTGGTCTTATGACCGTGTCAAAGGATACATACCAATCAAGCTCCTCGTAAACTTTGCAAATGCTACATTCTTTCTGCAAGAAAACATTTCTTAAAAAAGCACCAAGTTCGTTAAGAAGGTATTGGTCTATAGGTCTTGGTGAAGCCATAGCGTAAGGCATACCTTCTATAAGTTCCCAATCCCCCTGCCATTTAAGGTAGTCCTCCACCGTATAGTGTGGTCTATACTTATAGGCTAAGCTCATGAAACTCCTCAAGGTTTAATTTAAGCACTTCCTGTATAAAGGGAAAGCATAGGTCGTTCCCCGCATAAACATCCGTTCCCATAGAGAAGCCTTTGGTTAGTGCCACTTTGGCACCTGCCTCTTTGGCTATAAGAGAGCCGGCAACCACATCCCATGGGTTTAGCTCAAACTCTAACAACCCATCAAAAACACCCTCCGCAAGAAAGCAAAGGTCTACCGCTGCGGCGCCGGGTCTTCTCATCGCACCTACCTTGTCAAAGACCTCTCTGAATATGTTCCAATAAGAATTCAAGTTCCTTTTTGCCCTTGAGGGATAACCATAGGCAACATAGCACTGCTTGAGCTTAGCCTTTTGCCTAATCCTTATAGGCTTTCCATTTTTGAAGGCACCACCCCCCTTTAGAGCCCAGTAGAGGCTGTCAAAGGCAGGTAAGTATACCGCTCCTACAATAGGCTCTCCTCTGTATAAAAGCCCCACGGAAGTTCCGAAAATTGGAAAGCCTGCTATGTAGTTCTTTGTCCCATCAAGAGGGTCTATATACCACACATATTCACCGTCTGCAGAACCTCCCTCTTCTTCTCCTACTATCTTGTGGTCTGGTAAGTGTTTTTGTATGTGTTCTCTAATCCTTTCTTCTGATAGCTTGTCCGCAAGGCTGTATATGTCCTTTTCCCCCTTTTCCATTACAAGGTTGTCTTCTTTTCTGTAAAACTCCTTTAGGACTTGTCCTCCCAAAAGGCTTGCCTCTTTTGCGACCCTTAGGAAAAGCTCAAGCTCACGCATCGTCCAACACTTCTATACA
>JAXSOX010000093.1:0-6404 GCA_037926525.1 Aquificaceae bacterium
CAGACCATAATAATAGGTGGTCTTGTAAGCACAAGGAGTATTAAAAGTCAGGAAGGCATACCAGGGCTCATGAATGTGCCACTTTTGGGAAGGCTTTTTAGAAGGGACACGCAAAAAGAAGACAAGGTTTCTCTTTTTATTTTCATAACTCCTTATGTGGTGGAAAATCCAGAGGAGCTTAGCAAGATAACAGAAGAGCACCAAAAACTGGCGGAAGAGCTAAAAAAGCTCATGGAAAGGCAGAGGAAGAATGAAAAGGATAATCCTTAAGGCTCTTTTTGTGGTGTTCTTTGTAGCCCTTTTGACCCTTCTTACCCTGCCAAAATTCCTACTTCTTGACAAGGCACTATCCAAAGGTGGTCTATATCTAACTGCGGAGAAGGTGGAGGAGGGTTTGACCTATATTAACCTAAGGAAGGTAAACCTATATGACCAAAGCTCAAGGCTTGTGGCTTTTGACAGCCTTAGGATATATCTGAGCACTTCGGGAGTGCATATCTTAGGAGTGTGTGAGGGTGGAAGCCTTCATCTAAACTGGCTTTTTGGCATAAAAAGGCTCAAGGCTCAAGACTTTTCCTGCCTAAGGGATGTGGAATCTCTTTCTGCGGAGCTTTTCTTTGCGGATGGCATCTTTGGTAAGGTGCAGGTCAAGGGACTAAGCCTTGAGGGCATGAAGGTGGAAAGCCTCTCTCTTGATATGCGTGGTAGGGTCTTTACCGCAAGGGCTAAGGTTATGGGTTTTGAAGTTCTTGGAGATGGGCAGATAGTTTTCAACCCCTCAGACCCATTAAGGTCTAAAATAAACGGTCAGCTTTCTGGTGGTGGCATGAGCTTTAGCCTATCTGGCACCTTAGAGAGACTACAGCTTAGGAGGTAGAGGCATGGAAGTAAGGCTACTTGTGAACGGAAAAGAGGTAAGACTAAAGGACTTTCCTCAAAGGGTGCTTTATAATCTCATTGAGGGTTATGTGAAAAGTCTAAACCTACAAGAAGAGCCAAGGCAAGTAGAGGTTCATGTTAGGCTCAAAGAGGACCATAGTAGAGACACTAACCTTTGAGGTAGCAGAGGAACAAGAGGGTCTTAGGCTTGACCAGTTTCTCTCTCAGGCTTACCCCGACTTTTCAAGGAGCTACCACCAAAGGCTCATAGAAGAGGGCTATGTGCTTGTGGATGGTCTTGAAATAAGAAAGCCTTCAAAGAGGCTAAAAAGGGCAAGCCAAATAACCCTGTTTATTCCAGAGCCAGAGCCTCTCGAGGTGCTCCCAGAAAACATCCCCATTGACATAGTTTACGAAGACCAGCATATTCTCGTGCTTATAAAACCCTGCGGACTTGTGGTGCACCCATCCCCGGGATACACCTCTGGAACGCTTGTGAACGCACTTCTTTATCATGTTAAAAGCCTCTCCTCCATAGGTGGCGTGGAAAGACCGGGCATAGTCCACCGGCTTGACAAGAACACCATGGGACTTATGGTGGTGGCAAAGACCGACATGGCACACAGAAGTCTCGCAGAGCAGTTTAAAGAAAGAAAAGTGGAAAAACTATACAAAGCCTTAGTAAAGGGCATTCCAAACTGGAGCTACAAGCTCATAGAAGCACCCATAGGAAGACACACAGAAGACAGAAAGAAGTTCACCATAAGAGAGGAGGGCAAGCCAGCCAAGAGCGAAGTCTGGCTTTTAAGAGCCTTTCCCCGTCAAAGCGTAAGCCTGCTTAAGGTAAAGATACACACAGGCAGGACACACCAAATAAGAGTGCACCTGTCTCATCTTGGCTTTCCCATCTTGGGAGACACCACCTATGGCTTTAAGAGAAGCTCCGTAGACAAAAGGCTACTTCAGACCCTTGGCGATTGCCACATGCTCCTTAGCTATCATCTCTCCTTTGAGCATCCCCAAACAGGACAAAAGCTCACCTTTGAAATACAAGAGCCAGAACCCTTCAAAAGCACCTTAGCCCTCATAGAAAAGCTTGAAGAAGAGCTCTCTTAGTCTTTGCACCGCACCCTCTCCACCAAGAACCTGCCTTAGCCTCTTAAACTCAAGCCTTTGGCTTTCCTTCCAATCCTCCTTTAGCTCCGAGAAAAACCTACACAAAGCCTCTGGACTTTTTTGAACCATCTCGGGCACCACATCCCTCTGGAGTATAAGGTTTGTGAGGGCTATGTTTTTTACCTTAACAAGAAGCCTTCCAAGAAGATAGGTTATGGGACTTACCCTATAAAAGACTACATGAGGAGAGTCCAAAAGGCTTGCCTCAAGCTCCGCAGTGCCACTGGCAAGAAGCGTAAAATCCGCATAAGCCATAGTGTTGTAAGAAGCCCTATCCAAGTCCCTGTTGGTTATGACCCTTATTGGAAAGCCTGCAAACTCCCTCTCTAAGAAATCCCTAAAAGCCTCAAAGGTAGGAACAACCATCGGCTTTTCCACCCTCAGACATCTTAGCACCTCCTTCAGATAAGGCACATGCCTTTTTATCTCACTCCAACGACTTCCCGGAAGCAAAGCCACATAGTCCTCAAAGCCAAGAAAACTCCTCATAGCCTCTTTGCTTAGGCTTGGCTTTGCCAAATCCACAAGAGGATGCCCCACAAAATGCACCCTAAAGCCATCCCTTGCGTATTTTCTGTAAAAGTCCACCTCAAAGGGAAGTATCACAACAAGATGGTCTACAAGCTCCGATATTAGCCTTGCCCTGCCCTCCTTCCAAGCCCAAACCTGCGGAGAGATAAAGTAGATAATTTTTCTCACCTTCCCCTTAGCCCTCTTGAGAAGTGGCAAATTAAAGGCAGGAGCATCACACAAAAGGAGCACATCCACCTCAGGAAGAAGAGCCTCTATCTGTCTCCAAAGCCTGTAGACCTTTGGAATTTTTGGAAGAGCCTCCACAATACCCACCACGGAAAGCTCCTCTATGCGTGCCACACTTTTAAAGCCCAAAGACTCTAACCTCTCATCGGTTATGCCAATAAACTCCACACCCCCAAAGTCCTTGAAAATCTCATAAACATAGTTGCTTGCAGACCTCTCCCCCAGAGAAACAAAGACCCTCATTCAACCTTTGCAAAAGCCCCAAAGAGCCCTTCACCCTTCCTCTCTATCCTAACCCTCACACCCTCCAACCTCACAAAAAAGGCATAGGAAACCTCCACCCTACCAGAGCTCCTCACACTTACATACCTCTCCGCCCAGCAGTCCTCCAAAGCATTCCTAAAGGTCGCCTTCAAATAAGCCCCATCATGATGCTCCATAATCTCTGTGTAGACCACCTCCATGTAGTTATTCTCCTCCACCGCAGACCTCCACAAGCCCTCAAGCCCAGCGTCAGAAACCTCAAAGGACACACCAAACTCCAAATCCTCTGGGTCCACATCCTCAAGATACTCCTCTACCCTTGCCCTCAACACACCACAAAGCTCCCTTACCTTATCAAGCGAGGTTTGTCTGTAGCTTTCATCTATAGGCATAGAATTATGATAACATTAAAAAGCATATAGTGTCGTAGTAAAATCGTATTACAGGTGAAAGCTTATGCAAGAGGCTAAGTATTCTATCAATCATGTAGTTAGGCTACTTTTCAAAACATCTTCTATTAATGTTGCTTCTAGGATATTTGGATATTTAAGAACATTTTCTATAGCAATTTTGTTAGGATTTTCCTTGGATACGGATGCAGTCTTCCTTGCCCTTTCCATAATAGGATTATTTATTTTATTCTCTGAGTCTTTTGATACCGTTGGAGTTTCAAAGCTAGTAAGGTTATTTGAACAAGATAAAGAAAAATTTAAGATATTTGTTACAAATCTTTTTACACTTATTATACTTCTGTCTATCATAAACGTGTTTTTTGTAATTATATTGGTTTCTATATTACCATATGTAAGATTCATACCAAAGGAAATATCTATGTATGAGCCATTCAAACTTTCAATGTTTATTTTCTCTTTATACTCTGCTTTAAATTTCATATTTACTTTTTTTGGAAGTCTTACAAGAATAAGAAAACATTTTGTCTTATATTTCTTTGCAGAGTTTGTTTTTTATTTTTTCAATTTTGTTCTGACCACATTAGGATTAATGTATATTAAAAGCTATGTGATAATTCCAATATCTTTCCTAATCTCCTTATTCCTTGCAACTTTAATACTTATGCTTAAGAATCTATCTTATTTGGATTTTTCTGGTCTTAATCTAAATTATATCAAAAAAGAGCTTAAATATATATTAAATGACTTCATAAGTGTATCATCCGCATATGGAGCTTTCTATCTTTATACACTTGTAGATAAGTTTTTTGCAATCCACGTCGGAGAAAAAGCCTTATCTGCTCTTAATTATGGCTTTCTATTAGCAACTTCTGTGTGGAATATTTTAAGATTTGAAAGGATAGCTATTATAAACTTAGCAGAAAATTTGCAAAACTACAAAGCTTTTACGATTTTACTAAAAAACTATATTAAAATGCTAATTTTAATTTCTATCCCCTTTTCAATTATATTCTATGCATTACCTTATTACATAGTTAAGTTGTTATTTGGGTATGGAGCCTTTAGTTTAGAAGATATTTTATTGACCTCAGAAGCGTTAAAGTATTATTCTTTTTCGCTACCATTTACCATACTTTGGCCATTGGTTTTTAGAGCTATGATAGTTTCTAATCTTAGGCGTGCTGTTTTCGTTTTATCTATTTTTACCATACTCTTAAATATAATTACAAATTACATTTTTGTGTTTATGCTTAGCTTAGGTATAAAGGGTATATGCATTGCTACCTTTATATCCTATGTGGTTTTAGTTGGAGGAGGGCTTTCTGTTATAATAGTAAATGGGAGAAAGGAAAAATGATTTTTCTCTTCCTATTTCTACTTAGTTGCATCATATTTTGGTGGATGCCTTATTTCATAAATATTCACGTGGGTATAGGTAGAGAAATAAGTCAGCATACTTTTCTCGTATCTTTATTCAATTTTCTATTCTTTTCAATAGGTTATATAACTTTATACTTTTCTCTGAAGAATATCCGTTTTAGACCGTTGTTTTTTAGGGATTACAGTCTAAAAAAACTTTCTGAGTTTGTTGAAAATCTTTTGGTTATTATAACACCTATATGTTTAATTTTTGCAATAACCTTTTTTTTCATGAGATTAGGTTATAAATACGGCGAGGGTCCTTATATGCCATTTATATTTCAGGTATTCTTTTACTTGCAAATATTCCTATACTATGTATATGCAACTACAATAGACACTACTAACTATAAGCAAAAAAAGTTTATATTATTAACTATATTTTTTGTTTTAACTCGTCTCATAGTATCTTTACAATGGGGCAGGCTCTTTTTAGCTTATTCTATAGTTCCACTTTTCATACTACTGCTTGCAAGAGGAATAATAAGACTCACTTTCAAAAATATAGTTGTTGCACTTGGTTTGTTTTTCGTTTTATTGTTTGCTATACCATTTTTTAGAGAAGGATTTAGAATTCGCGGAGATAATATTTTTACTGAAATAGCTTATTTACTAGCTTTTGGTGGACCAATTGGGCTTTTTGATGAATATAAGGATTTTTCCTATGAAGAACTTGCTAAAGCCGTAGGTATAGATGATAGATGTAATCCTTTACTTATTTCTCTTACTGCTTGGCTAATTCCATATAAATACCTTAGCATCTGCACTCTTGATATATGGCAAGCAGAGGGTCGTCCTGCTACGCTTGATAGAATTTTTGCTATGTTAGAATTGGGTCCAAAAACTGCTTACGAAACATTCTATGGTCCGGGTTCTGTATATTTCGTAGAGCTTTACTTTGCCTTTGGTGAAAATCTTTTCATAGTTTATTTAATGTCTGCTTTGTTAGGAGGACTTTCTGCATTTGCTTATACAAGGCTGAGATATAAGACTTTATTTGGAGTTGCATACTTAGAGATTTTACTTAAAGTGTTGTTTGCACCAAGGTCTAATTTTGGACAGATATTTGAGAAAGCTATTCCTTTTGCTTTTGGTGTTATAATTATACTATTACTGATAAGCTTAATAAATTTCTTAAGGAGGTTGGTCATTGTCCAGCGAAATTCGCAAAGTGCTTATAACAACCAGTTCTAATGTTGGAGGAGTAAGGTTTGTTATGGAATCTTTGTATTATGGTTTTAACAGACTTGGTATAGAAAGTGAACTTGTAAACTTAAACGATTTAATTACTAATGGTAAAAGATTAAAAGAATTGAGGGATACAAATATTTTAAAAATATTAAACCTTCATGCATTGTTTATTTCTCCTTTATGTAAGAACTGTATAAGTGTAGCACATGGCTTTCCAAGAAAGGATACATATAAACTTCATAGATATTTAGGTATATTGTCTGCTTATATGTTGGCATCTAAGTTTTCAAAGTTTATAGCAAT
>JAXSOX010000094.1:0-6403 GCA_037926525.1 Aquificaceae bacterium
GGACGGATACGCAAGTCATATGGCAAACTACCCTCCAGAAAGGAGCTTTGTGCTTTCTGAGGAAAAGGAAGACGAGCTTGAGGATGTGGTAAGGGTTCTCAAAGAAACCAACGCGGATGTACTTATAAACTATGTTCCAGTTGGTTCTGAAGAGGCGGCGAGGTTCTACGCAAGGGCATGCCTTGAGGCAGGTGTCTCCTTTATAAACGGTATGCCTACCTTTATAGTCTCTGACCCAGAATGGGCAGAGAAGTTTGAGAAAGCTGGTATTCCCGTTGTGGGAGATGACATCAAATCTCAGGTAGGTGCAACTATAGTCCACAGAACTTTGGCTCAGCTTTTCCTTGACAGAGGGGTAAAGATTGACAGGACATATCAGCTAAACTTCGGCGGAAACACAGACTTCCTCAACATGCTTGAAAGAGACAGGCTCAAGACAAAAAAGGTCTCAAAGACCCAAGCAGTCGCTTCTCTAATACCCTACGAGATGGACCCCTTCAGCATCCATATAGGACCCTCCGATTGGGTTCCTTGGCTAAAGGACAGAAAAATAGCCTATATACGCATCGAAGGAAGGCTTTTTGGAGATGTGCCCATGTATGTGGAGCTAAAGCTGGATGTGGAGGACTCTCCAAACAGTGCTGGCTCCATGATAGATGCCATAAGGTGCTGTAAACTTGCCAGAGATAGAGGTATAGGTGGTCCTCTATATTCCATAAGTGCCTACACCATGAAGCACCCTCCAGTGCAATATCCCGACTGGCAGGCTAGGAAAATGGTAGAAGAGTTCATAAGTGGAAAGAGGGAAAGGTAGGCTCTGGTTTCACACCGCAAGCGTAGGAGAGTTTAACACAGCAAAACCACTTCTCAAGAGGCTTTATAAGGACTATCACATAACCCTTACCTACTTCTCTCCACGGGCGAAAAAGTATCTACAAAGCCAAGAGGGCAAGGGCTACTTTCATGAGCTTTATAGGCTACCACCAGACCTTCCTTTTCTTGTAAGAAGTTTTGAAAAGAGAATAAAAGCGGAAGCCATCCTAATAATGGAAAGGGAGATATGGCCCTTTCTTCTTTTGTCTACAAAAGCTCCAAAGGTTTGGCTAAACGCCTATGCAAAGGGAGGTCTATTAGAAAAGCTATTGTCCAAAAGGTTTTCTCTAATATTAGTGAGGGGAGAAAGGGACGCAGAGAAGTTTAGGTCTTACGGAATATCTGATGTGTTTGCCTGTGGCAATCTTAAGTTTGTCCTTGAAGAACCACCACCTGTAGAGATAAAGTTGGAAACTTCAAAACTCCTCGTGGCAGGTAGCACCCACCCAGGGGAAGAGGAGGTCATAAAAAGGGTATACGAAAGGCTTTTAAAGGAACTCAAAGAGGTCAAGCTCCTAATAGCACCAAGACATATAAGCAGGGCTACAGAAGTCTTAAGGCTTTTTCAAAACTTGGGGGCAAGTTTAAGAAGTAAGGAAGAAGAAGGATGGAATGTGCTTGTGCTTGATACTCTTGGCGAGCTTTTTTCACTGTATAGATACGCAAAGGTTAGCTTTGTGGGTGGAACGCTTGTCCCTGTAGGAGGGCATAACCTCCTTGAACCTGCCTATTTTGGAAAGCCTGTGCTTTACGGACCGTATACGCACAAGGTAGGAGAGCTTAGAGCTTTTTTGGAAAAGATTGGGCTCGGCTTTTGTGTTAGAGACGAAAAGGAGTTATACAAGACCGTATTAAGACTGTTTACAGAAGAAGATACTGAAAAACACACCACACTAAAGGAACACGGGGAGAAAGTCCTCGAATGCTATCTGTTTCATCTAAACGCCTTTCTGGAAAAAGTTTTGTAAAATATTTCCGTTAGACATGAAAGATTTGAAAGTTAACCTTCTGCTCTTAATACTTATACTTTCCTTCTCTGTAGCGGTAGTATTGCTAAGACCCATAAACCTCGGTCTTGACCTCAAGGGTGGTATATCTATGGTTATCCAGCCCGATATGAACTATAGCCTTGAGCAAGAATATGAAAGGATTTCAAAAGACATGGAACAAAAGTTCAGGGAGGAAGGGATAAGGGTCCTTGATGTAGTTGCGAGTAAGGAAGGCATAAAGATAGAACTTCTTGATGAGGGGCATTATACAAAACTTGTTTCCTTAATTGAGAAGGAGTTTCCAAGGTTTACGGTGGCAGGAAGACAAAAGGGTGAGGTGCTTATAAGGTTCAAAGACACAGAACTGGAACAACTCAAAAGTGGTGTGCTAAATCAGACCATAGAGGTGCTTCGCAAAAGAATTGACGAACTTGGTGTAGTCCAGCCTGTTATAACGCGCATAGGCACAGATAGAATACTGGTGGAGCTTCCCGGTGTGTTAGATATCCAAAGGGCAAAGTCTATAGTGGGAAGGACTGCACTTTTAGAGCTAAAGCTGGTGGTGGAGGCTGGACCAAAGGAAGCTCTTCAAGAAAGGCTCACAAAGGACTATGAGCTTTTACCAGACCAGACGGGCAATGAGTGGTTTCTTTTGGAAAAACTTCCTGTGGTAACTGGGGCAGACCTAAAGACCGCCTACACCACCACCGACGAGTTTGGCATGCCAGCGGTGGGCTTTGAGCTAACGGGCAAAGGTGCAGAGGTTTTTGCGCGGGCTACAGAGCAAAACATCGGCAGAAGGCTTGCCATAGTGCTTGACAAAAGGGTAATATCCGCACCGGTCATAAGAAGTAGGATAAGCGACAGGGGTCAGATAAGCGGAAACTTCACACCAGAAGAGGCAAAAGAGCTTGCCATAGTGCTAAGGGCTGGTGCTCTTCCCACAAAGGTTCAGTTCTTGCAAGAGGTCGTGGTTGGTCCGTCCTTGGGAAGGGATGCCATAGAACAGGGAATAAAGGCTGGCGTAGCGGGCTTTTTACTCCTTGTGGCGATTTTGATAGGCAGATACAAAACTGCGGGCATTACCGCCACCTTCTCCATAATCCTTAACGCTCTGATGCTCTGGGCTGGTCTCGTGCTTCTTGGTGGCACGCTTACCCTACCGGGCATCGCAGGCATAATACTCAACATGGGCATAGCGGTAGATTCAAACGTGCTCATATTTGAGAGGGTAAAGGAAGAGCTAAGGTTGGGCAACAGCGTCAGAAAATCCATTGAACTGGGCTACAGGAGAACTCTGAGTGCGGTATGGGACACGCATATAACCCTTCTTGTTGCAGCTCTAATACTCTTCCAGTTTGGAAGCGGTCCTGTAAAGGGCTTTGCCACCACCCTTACTATAGGGACGATAGCCTCTTTCATTTCCAATGTATACTTTGCCAAGGTTTTGCTTGAGCTATTAACCAAACTGAAATTTTTCAAGGTATGAGTCTCTAAAGATAGAGGCTAAAGCTCCCTTTTACATCTTCTGAAAGCTCAGATATGGATGGGTTGTTCAATTTTTCCCTGGTATCCCTTTTTGAACCCTGTCTGTGGTCTGAGCTATAGAGGTTGCTACCGTTGAACCTGAGCAGTTCAAGGTCTAAACCAAGGTTTTGAAGGGATTGGACAAGTCTTTGAACATCCAAGGCTGTGGGCTGTCTGTAAAAATCCTCCTTCAGGTTTATAAACAGCTTGAGCCTATCGCCGAAAAGCGTAAACTTTACACTACCCTCTTCAAGATGAAGGTTTACATGCTTTGGCTCGTGAAAGTATGTGGGCTGAGGTCTTTCAATCCTTTCTACCTGCTGTGTCTTATCAATCTGCGGTTTTACACTCCTGCTGTGCCCGTCTGTCAGTATTAGGTCAGGGGATTCTCTATCCGCCATGTGTTTTTTCTCGCCTTCTTTTTCTTCATCAGCATAAACTAACACCTTGACCTGTGGAGGATCCTTTTGAGGAAATTCATCAAGGAGAATCTGAGCCTTTGTGAAACTTATTTTGTCTTGTCTTTGAGGTTCTTCAAATCCGCCAGGTGTTAGAATGGGTTTGCTCTGTTCCTCTTTTGCCTTTTGCTCTCTGTAGTTTATCTCAGGAAAATTCTTAAAGGTTTCTCTTCCAAGCTGGAGGTCTTCCTTGACCTTAGGGCTATCACTGAAATCAGAGGACTCATAAAACCCCTCAAAAGGCACAGAGGTTTCTGGAGCAGGATAGGGGATGAGTCTTGCCATCTCTGATCTGTTTACCCTATCAACAAACTCGGGTTGAACCTGTGGTATAAACTGTTTGAAAGCGTCAACGTTCTTCTCCTGAACTTTGTGGATGACTTTGGGTTCTATAGTAGGCTTTTCCATATAGACAAACATCTCAGACACTTCTTCAGATTGCTCAATTCTTCGTAGATGCTCTGCTTCGCTCTTTTTTGCTTGAATATCTACATTAGTTAAACTTTGTAATCCTTCTGATTCAATAATGAAAGGAACGGTCCATGATGTGTCTGATTTCCATATAAGCTGATTTCCCAAAATCCGCACTGTTTGTTTATCTGCAACATTGGTTTTGCTTTGACCCTTCGGTATCTCCAATAGACTTTCATTAGGTTGTTTTTCTATAGTTTCCTCTGGATATATGACACCCATAGGAATAGGTATAAAAAACACTTCTTCTGTAATACCCAAGTCTTGTTTCACCTTTTCCTTGTTTGGTATCACCTCTTCAAGAGCCTCAAGGAGGGCATCCTCAAAAGAGGGGGTAGTGTATTGAAAAAAAGCCTTATAAGTTAGTTCTACACTCTGCGGGGCTACTTCCAGTATCTTCTCCTCCATTTTCCCCTCCGCCGATGCGATTTAATTATAAGCATTATTTTGAGTTTGACAAGTCTATTTATATATTTTAAGTATGGAGGTAAAGGCTTTTTACTGGAAGGGTGATGCTCTTGAACTGTTGGACCAGAGAGAGCTTCCTGAAAAGGAAGTATGGCTTAGGCTGAAAGATTACAGGGAGGTTGCTCAAGCTATAAGGGACATGGCTGTAAGGGGAGCACCCGCTATTGGATGCGTAGCCGCTTACGGCTTTGTCCTTGGCGTTAGGTCCGGAGAAGACCCTGAAAAGGTCTATGAAACCCTCAAAAATACAAGACCAACCGCATACAACCTTTTCTGGGCTCTTGATAGAATGAAAAAGGTTTTTGAAGAAGGAAAGGATATAGAGGCAGAGGCAAGAGCCATAGAAGAAGAAGATTACCAAGCCAATAAAAGAATGGGAGAAATAGGTCAGTCTCTCATTCCACACGGAGCGAGAGTGCTAACCCACTGCAACACGGGTGCTCTGGCAACCGCTGGCTGGGGCACAGCCCTTGGTGTTATTAGGTCAGCCCACTACGCAGGAAAGAATATCTTTGTATGGGTTGACGAGACAAGACCATATCTTCAGGGCTCAAGGCTGACCGCATGGGAGCTTCTTAGGGAGAATATACCCCATAGCATTATCACAGACTCAACTGCAGGCTTTCTTATGAAAAGGGGCATGGTGGACTGTGTCATAGTGGGTGCGGACAGGATAACTAAGGATTATTATGTGGCAAACAAGATAGGAACATACGCCCTCTCAGTGCTTGCAAAGGTTCATGGAATACCCTTTTATGTGGTAGCACCCAAGTCCACCTTTGACCAGGGTTATACTACTGGAGATAGCATAGTCATAGAGGAGAGGAGCGAGAGGGAGGTGAAGTTTATAAAGGGTATTCCCGTAGCTCCTAAGAATTCGCCTGCCCTTCACCTCGCCTTTGACATAACTCCACCAGAGAACATAACCGCCATAATAACTGAGGAAGGTATAATAAAACTATGACAGTGACAGACATACTCAAAGAACTGGAGAGGGAAAGGTATTGTGAAGTGGTTACATCGTGGAAGGAAATACCCATAAGAGTGAAGCTCCCAGTTAGGTGGGTATCACATCAGGAAAGGTTTGTGAGCTTTGATTTTAAGGACTGTAAGTTTAGACAGGTTTTTTCAGACACTGTTCCAGTTTACATAAAGGTCAGAGAGCTGTTTCTTATATGCAAGGTTTTTAGCAATATCAGAGATGAGCTGGTTCTTGAAGTTGATGCGCCAGTGCCAGCCCCACCGGTGGTGCTTAGAGAGTTCATAAGAGTTGAGCCTACAGAAAATGAACCTGTTTACGCATCCTTCTGCGTTGAAGATAACTGTGTGGTAAGAGTAAAGGTCGCTGACATAAGCGAGTCTGGGGTTGGTGTCTTGCTCAGCAAAGAGGATACAAAAAGGTTGATAGATATTCTATCGCATATAGCGACGGACGTATCTAAAATACATACTCCTTTTGAGATTGAGATAGAGCTTCCTAAGGAAGGAAGGGTAAGGGCAAAGGGAGAGCTAAAAAACATAATAAGCAAAGAAGGAGATTTGTATGTGAGGCTCGGCTTTAAAATTAACCTTAAAGAAGACCAGACCAAGAAGATAAGGCAATACATAATACGAAGG
>JAXSOX010000095.1:0-6393 GCA_037926525.1 Aquificaceae bacterium
AAGATGGGAGAAGGGAAGCATAGACTTTGACTTGCCAGAGGCGGAGCTTGTGGTGGACGAATTTGGCGAGCCTGTTGCCCTTATGCCTTATGAGAGGCATGTAGCTCATAGGATAATAGAGCAGTTTATGGTCTCTGCAAACGAAACGGTAGCCATGCACCTTGAAAGTATGGGATATCCATGCCTTTACAGGGTTCATGAAAAGCCAGACCCCCAAAAGGTGGAAAACCTTCTTGAAATTCTTGCGGGGCTTGGCTACAAGGTTAAAAAGCCCTCCCTCAGCCCAAAGTTCTTCCAGAAGATAATAGAGGACTTTGAAGGAAGACCAGAGGAAAACCTTGTGAGGTTTCTCACCCTCAGGAGCATGAAAAGGGCTCATTACTCTCCTCACAACTTAGGGCATTTTGGTCTTGCATCAGAGCATTACGCTCACTTTACCTCACCCATAAGGAGATACCCTGACCTGATAGTCCATAGACTTCTTAAAAAGGCTCTAAGAGGTCAGGACATAAACTACGAAAAGACCCTTGAGTATCTTGAAATGGCAGGCATGCACCTTTCACAGCAGGAAAGACTTGCGGAGGAGGTGGAAAGGGAAGCCATAGACAGGTTAAAGGCACGTTTTATGAGGGCTCATATTGGTGAGGAGTTTGAGGGAATAATAACTGGCGTTGTTTCCTTTGGTGTTTTTGTAGAAATTCAGGAATATCTGGTGGAGGGCCTTGTAAACATAAGCACTCTCAAAGAGGACCAGTATGTATACGATGAGCCTGCCCACAGGCTTGTGGGCGTGAGCAGTGGTAAAGTCTACAGGTTGGGCGATAGAGTAAGGGTCAAGGTGGTGGGCGTGGACGAAGACAGAGCAAGGCTTGAGCTTGTCTTAGTTTAGAGAACTTCTAACTTTGCCCTCAAGGCTCCTGCGGCTTTAATGGCTTGCAGGACTGATATTATCTCTCTCGGTGTGGCTCCTATCCTATTAAGGGACTCCACAAGCTGTGAGACACTTGCACCCCTTAGCTCCACAAGCCTTGCCTCCTTTTCCTGAACCTTTAACTCTGTTCTTGGGACTGTTCTTGTCTCACCCGGTGAAAGGGGAGGTGGTTGAACCACCTCTGGGGCTTCCTTGATGGTGACCGTAAGGCTACCCACGGCCACCGAGACTGGGTTTATAGTAACATCACCACCCAGAAGAACTGTTCCAGTCCTGCTGTCCACAACAACCCTTGCCACAGATGGCACATCAATCCTTATGTCTTCCACCTTGGCAAGAAAATCAACGGGGTTCATCTCCTTTGGAATCCTAAGCCTTACAGTGCTTGCATCCACAGCCTGAGCAACCTGCACACCAAACTCTGTGTTTATCCTGTCCTGTATGAGCTTTGCCAAGGAAAAACTTGGACTGTCCAGATAAAGACTTAACTCTTCCCACGTTCCTTGTAGGGGCAGTTCCCTTTCCACCACTGCACCGTTTGGTATCCTACCAACCGTGGGTGTGTTCTTCACTTGCTGAGCCCCTCTACCCCTCGCCTCGTAACCCCCTACTATAACCTGCCCTTGAGCAAGGGCGTAGACTTCGCCATCTGGACCTCGTAGGGGTGTTAACAAAAGTGTTCCTCCCTCAAGGCTTTTTGCATCACCTATGGAGGAAACCTCCACGTCTATGGACATCCCTGGCTTTGCGTAGGGTGGGAGCTTGGCGGTAACCATCACCGCCGCTACATTTTTTGTGGTCATCCTCCTTGGGTCTACCACTATACCCATCCTATTTAGCATATTGGCTATGCTCTTCACCGTAAAGAGGGTGCTTTTCCCATCGCCTGTACCCCTAAGCCCTACCACGAGACCGTAGCCTACAAGGTAGTTGCTCCTATTTCCTTCTATAGTTGCCACATCTCCTATGCGTGTGGCAAAGCTAAAAGAAAAGAAAAGTATCAGAAAGGCAAAACCTTTGCTAATATTCTTGCAAACCATCCTGGGCTACCTCCATCTGCCAGAAAACCCTTTCCATCTATGAAAACCTCAAGGTTGGCTATTTTATCGCTGGAGACGGTGTTGGTGCTGTCTATGTCTTCTGGTCTTACTACACCCCTCAGAACCACCTCCCTTTGGGCGTTGTTCATTATTATATTTTTCTTAGCTTCTATAAGCATGGTGTTGTTGGGATAAACCTTCATTACCCTACCCGCAAGCCTTGTGGTCAAGACACCTGTTTGTTGGACTTTACCAGACCCCTTTGTGTTTACATTTCCAGAGCCGCGACCACCTATATCTGCAAGGGTGTTTTGTGAGATACCAAAAAAGGAACTAATACCTTGCTGAAAGGCTGATGACCTTTGAGTTTGATTTGAAACGCTTTCCACAGCGTTTATGCTTTCCACTACCTGAAGGAATATAACATCACCCACTTTGCTTGCCCTTCTTTCTGAGTAGAGGTCTTGGTAGCCGTTTTTTGGCATAATGCTTCCTCTTGAGGCATACTCAAGTTTTTCTTCACCAGCAGGATATGGGTTTTTCCTCTCATATTCTTCTAGAGTGCTTAGCTTTGGTCCGCAAGAAAAGACTAAAAACCAAATTGTTAAAATCCAAAACCTCCCCATGTTTAATAATTTAGTCCTTTTCCCACCTTTTGTTTATAGAAACTTCCACCTCTACAGGGACTTGTTTAAGCACTATCTTACCCGCATGCTTCATCGCTCTTTCTAATAGCTCCTTAACCCTCTCTGCAATATGTTCCTCGCATTCCACCAAAACTTCGTCATGAACAAGGTTAACCACATTAGCCCTGAGGTTTTCTCTTCTCAGTTCTGCGTCAAACATGAGGACAGAAAGTTTAAGAAGGTCTGCTCCTGTGCCTTGTATTGGGTAGTTTACCGCATCTGGGAAGGTGTGGGCAGTATAGGGTCTTCCAAGCAGTGTGTGTCCCCTTGACTCTTTAAACTCCCTTAGCTCTTTCTTTACCCTCTCATGCCACGCTCTTATGGCGGTGTAATAGCCAAAAAAGCTTTCCCTTATCTTCTGAGCCTCCTCAAGGGAGAGGTCTACTCCGTATGTCTTTGCATATTCCACAAGACCCTTTGCGGATATGCCGTATATGAGACCAAAATTCACCGCCTTGGCAAGCTGACGCTCCTCTTTTGTTATCTGGTCTTCAGGTTTGCCTAAAAATACACTGGCGGTGTAGCGGTGAAGGTCTTTGCCTTCCATGAAAGCCTGAATCATCCTCTCCTCCCCCACGTACTCACTGGCAATTCTTAGCTCTATCTGAGAAAAATCCGCTATAACAAAGGTTTTGCCTTCCTCCGTCTTGAATATGCTCCTGAGGTTTCTTGGTATGTTTTGCACGTTGGGGTTCATGCTTGCCATCCTGCCAGTTATAGCACCTATTTGCCTAAACTCAGGGTATACTCTGTTGCCCCTAAGTTTTTCCTTTATCTCTTGGAGTTTCTCTATGTTTTTTTTCAAACCCCTTATTTCAAGAAGCTCAGATACCACAGGATGGAGCGAATGCTCCGCCAAAGCCTTATCATCGGTAGAAACATTACCCTTTTCTGTCTTTGGAAGGTCAAGACCAAAACGCTTTGTGAGAAGGTCTCCCACCTGTTTGGGAGACATAGGGTCTGTCCTGTAGCGAAACATAAAGTCCATTACCTTTTTCTGGAGTAGCTTTTCCTGTTCCTTTAACTTCTTTTCCAACTCCTCTCTGTCCACTGGTATACCCACCATCTCTAACTTTGCAGTCTCTTGCACAAAAGCCATCTCCACTATGGCGACTGGATTGGTAAGCCCGAAAACCTTTGAAGTTCTTGTCTTTAGCAAAACCTCTTCCCTGTGAGTTTGTTCATTGAGTTTTTCAAGAAAAAGATAAAAAAGGTCTCTCACTACCTTAACGTCCAGTGCGGCATACTCAAGCTGTTCTCTTCCAAGAAAAGGTTGTCCCCAGTTTGATGCCTGAAGCCCCTTGTCCAGAACCTGCCCCAAGTAGTGCATGGCAACCTTTTGAAGGGAGTGCTTATCTGTATTCCCAAGAAGCTGGCTTGCTATCATGGTATCAAAGACCGCATAGGGTTCTATTCCATAGGTATATAGATATTTAAGGTCAAACTTCAAATTATGCCCCACTATACCTCTTTCAGAAAGCAACCTCTTAAGAAATACCACACCCTCTTCCCCAAGGTCAAAAAGGTCCAGTATGAATATGTCTTCTTGCCCCCCAACCTGAACAAGTCTTATCTGGTCACCAGAGACCTCTGTGTCAAGGAAAAGGTATCTTTCCTCCTTAAGGTGGTTGTATACACCAGCAAGTCTTTCCCTTGATGTTATGTAGCTAAACTTTGGCATCATGTTTTATACTGACCTTTTCAAGGTCTATCCACATGGCTATCTCATCGCAAGAGGGGAACTTAACACAGTTTATACACTCACCCCAGACCTTGTGAGGTAGTTTTATCTTCTCTACTTCTTCAAAGTTTAGCTTTGAGAAAAAGCCCTGAGCGTAGGTGAGGACAAAGACCCTTTTAACACCAAGCTCTTCCGCCTCTTTCAAACACGCCTCCACAAGCATAGTGCCTATGCCTTTACCCTTATGCTCTTCGCTTACCGCAAGGCTCTTTATCTCCGCAAGGTCTTCCCAGACTATGTGGAGACTCGCACAACCTATAAGATTGCCACCTTCTTCGCAGACCCAGAAATCCCTTATGTTCTCGTATATGGAGTTAAGGCTTCTGGGAAGTAAGATGCCTTCTTTGGCATAATGGTTTATCAGGTTATATATCTCTCCTGCGTCTTTTAACTTTGCCTTTCTAATCACCATTCGAAACTCTGAATCACTATGTATCCTTGCTTGCTCGCCTCTTCCAGAAAACCTTTACTGGCAAAGTGAGTAACTATGACTGGCACTACATTCTCCTCAGTGTATTCTTTATACTCCTCAAGCACAGCCCTTATTTTATCCTCTAACTCCTCAAAGATATCCTTAGCCCTCTCTGGACCTATGGCTAACCTGCTTTTTGCCTCGCCCACTATTAAAACCCTTTCTCCGTTCCTTTCTCCCTCCGCCAAAAGGTTTATTTCCTTTCCATTTACCTCTTTTCTTATTATGCGAGTGTGAACCTTTATACCAAACTTTCTCTCAAGGTAGCCAGGCAAGTTCCTATAAGCTTCATTTTCAAGCATATAACCCATTGTTTGGTCTATGCCACCAAGTTTCCTATTAAGCTCCCTTTGGGATTCCATAAACTCTTGGAAAATCCTTTGGGTTTTTTTAGATTCCTCAGAAAGTTCAGCAAACTTTTGCTCAGTTATCTTCCTGTATTCTCTAAGCTCTTCTTCTGTCTTTCTCTGAGCTTCTGAGAGTTCCTTAATTGATTGTTGGGTCTGCTTTTGAGCTTCTGTAAGTTCTGCCATCTTCTGCTCGGTTATCCTCTGTGCTTCACGCAATTCCTTGATTGATTCCTCATTTCTTCTTTGAGCTTCTGTGAGTTCTTTGATTGCTTGTTGCATTTCCCTTTGAGATTCCGCAAGTTCAGCAAACTTTTGCTCGGTTATCTTCCTGTACTCTTTGAGCTCTTCTTCATTCCTCTTCTGAGCCTCTGTAAGCTCTGCTATCTTTTGTTCAGTTACCTTTTGTGCTTCATGGAGTTCTCTAACTGACTCTTCTGTCCTCCTCTGTGCTTCTGCAAGCTCCGCTACCCTCTGCTCGGTTACCTTCTGGACTTCCTTAAGCTCCAAGATGCTTTCATCCACCTTTCTTTGGTTTTGAGCAAGCTCTCTGACCACATCCCTCAAAGACTCAATGGAGTTTTCAAGTCGGATTATAGCCTCCTTTACTTCCATAAAGTCGGTAGCCTTTACCAACTTGTCTAAAAACTTAATAAACTCAGTAAGCACTTCCACCTGCTCTGGAGTAAAGACCGCTCGCATCTTGGAAAGAAGTTCTTCCACCGTCATCCCTTTAAAATATAGTCAAGGTCTTTGTAAAAGTTTGGATAAGAAACCGCAACGCAGGCAGGTTCATCTATCACAGTCTCACCCTCCGCCACAAGCCCCGCTATGGAAAAAGCCATGGCTATCCTATGGTCTTTGTAGGTCTTTATGGTAGCACCCTTGAGGTTTTCAACGCCCTCTATCTCAAAGCCATCTTCAAGCTCCTGGACTTTTGCACCCATAGACCTAAGGTTTTCAACCACTGCCCTTATACGGTCGCTCTCTTTTACGCGAAGCTCCTGAGCACCCCTTACCACAGACTTTCCTTCCGCAAGAGCCATAACCACTGCCAAAATAGGAATCTCATCTATCATAGAAGGCACCTCTTCTGGCAGAACCTCCACACCCTTTAGTCTTCCACTATACCTAACGTAAAGGTCCGCTACTGGCTCCCCAGATAGCTCCCTTAGG
>JAXSOX010000096.1:0-6297 GCA_037926525.1 Aquificaceae bacterium
TCTCCTGCCATATATTCCACTTGGTTTTTGTAAGCCACTCAAGAGGATGTATCATCTTTCCGTTTTCGTATCTAACCTTGTGGTTATAGAAAAAACTGCCTCCTTCTTTTATCACTCTGTGGAGTTCATCTAAAACGTCTATCTGCCATCTTTGATAGTCCTCTTCCTTCATAGCGTCTTTGTAAGTTTTGTATATCACTTTTGGCACAAGCCAACCACCATGTTTTTCCTTCTTGTTATAAGGTGGTGAAGTTATCCCAAGGTCTATGGAGTCAGAAGGCATGTCCCTAAGAACTTCTAAAACATCTCCGCATATAACTCTGTTGAGAAACTCTTCTATGCTATGCATTACCTCCTCCTAAATTCTCTATAAATTCAATGAGTTCTTTTGATAGAAAGCTGTAGAACCTTTTTATGTCTTTACGGATGAATACCACCTTCAGGTTTTTGCAATCCCTGTAGTGCTTTATAGAAAAACTTGCGGAGCGTAAATACTCACCTTCCCTTCGTTTACCTTCGGGAAAGCGTTTGTTAATCAAAGTTTTTAATCTGTCCTCTAAACACTTGAAATCAAACTCAAAGATATAAAGGAGTTTACCATGCACGAAGCCACAGGTTAGAACTTTTGGATTTTTCTCTATATCCTCCTCAAATCTTTCTGGAGTGTAATCGTTAAAACTTCCTCCTCCATTAAGTTTTTTCTTTACACTATCCGTATTCTGCGGTTTCACTTCGCAATACACCGTTTCCCCCGTATCTACTAACTGCATATAACCGTTATATCCCAGTTTTTCCTGTATTGGCTCATAACCTGCGATATAAATTGCAGACAGTTCTCTAAGTTTAGAAGAGTTTTTATCGTTGAAATGCATGGTTATAAGGTCTACAAATAGAGCCTCTAAGGTATTCTTGGAAAGTCCTCTCAGAAAGTCTTCAAGCTCTCCTTCTTCCCCTATGGCATAAAGGAATATACTTTTCCTTAGATTTTCGTTCATAACAAGCTATTATAATAACCACACCACTTGCTTATTGGACATTCTCCGCACTTTGGCTTTACAGGTTTGCATATGGTTTGACCAAAGGCTACCAAAAGTCTGTTGTAGTCTCTCCAATACTCTCTTGGCACTACTTTCATCAAAGCCTCTTCTGTCTCCTCTGGAGTTTTTGTCTTTACAAGCCCCCACCTGTTGCTTATGCGATGCACATGCACGTCTACCGCTATGGCTGGCTTTCCAAAACCTTCAGAAAGCACGATGTTTGCCACCTTTCTTCCCACACCCTTTAGCTTTAAAAGGTTTTCAAGGCTGTCTGGAACTTTACCATTAAAGTCTTCTACAAGCTGTTTTGCAAGCTCCTTTAATTGTCTTGCCTTGTTTCTATAAAAGCCTACGGGGTATATGAGTTTTTCAAGCTCCTCTTGGTCTATTTCCAAAAGGTCTTGTGGGTCTTTGACCCTTTGTAAAAATCTTTTGCAGACCTCTGCGGTTGTTTCGTCTCTTGTCCTTGTGGAAAGGAGAGCACAAAGAAGTGCACTAAGAGGGTCTTTCCTCTTTTGTGCTATGAGTTTTACTATTGGTGCATGCCACTTTGGAAACTCCCTTTTCATTATCTCAAGCACTTCAGGAAGGTCTTCCCTGGTCATTGGGCTTTATATTTTACGACAGCAAGAAGAAGTCCAATAGCTAAAAGATGTAGCCCTACAGAGTAAACTATGAGAAAAGGGAGAGAATACTGGTAAAGCAGACCCATTAGAGCACCACCCAAGAAGGCAGAAAGCCCCATAAAGAAGTGGAAAAGACCATAAGCCTTTCCTCTTGCATCTTCTGAGGAGAGCTTGGCAACCGCAGACCTCATTATGGACTCTTGAACTCCAAGGCTTATACCCCAGAAGACCACCGCCAAAAGTGGCTGGCTTATAAGAAGGAGAAAGAGGGTAGAAAACATACCAATAGAAAGTCCAGCAATCAAAGACATAAAGCCAAACCTATCGTAAAGAACACCAAAAAGAAGTGCGGACAGGGCATCCACCCCCATAGCAAGTGCAAAGAAGAGGGCTACCTGCCAACCCTCAAAGTTTAGTTTTTGAGTGAGATGAAAACCTATAAGTGGAAACTGCAAAAAGCCAAGAGAAACAAGGCAGGAAGCAATAAGATATAGGTAGAAAACTTTGCCAAGAGAAGCCTCTGACCCTCGTCTTTCCTTTTGCAAGTCCTTTACTTCCAAGCCTTTTGCCAGCAAGAGAAAGAGCATGGCAAAGACCGCAGGCACAAAAAGCACTGCAAAGGCAAGCCTATAACCAAAACCAAGATAAAGCACAAGGGCAACCACAGAAGGACCAAGAACCGCACCAATCTGGTCAAGAAACTCATGAAGACCGAAACCTTTTCCATGACCCACTACCTGAGTAGCCTTTGAAAGAAGTGCATCCCTTGAAGGAGTCCTTAGTCCCTTTCCCGTCCTCTCAAGAAACAAAAGAAGGCTTGCGGTCTGCCAACTGCCTGCAAGAGAGAGAAGAGGAACCGCAAAAAGGTTTAGGGCATACCCACTTAGGGTAAAAGCCCAGTAGCTCCTTAGTTTATCAGAAAGAAAACCAGAGAGAAGCCTAACCCAGTATCCCAGAAGCTCTGCCAGACCAGACACAAGGCTAACCCAAAGAGCGGAAGCTCCGAGAAAGGCAAGGTAAGGACCTATAATACCCTTTGCACCCTCGTAGGTAAAGTCCGCAAAGAGACTAACTACCCCCATAAGGACTATAAACCTGTATGCTCTTTTTTTATCCCACATCTATGCTTTCTACCTCACCCGCAAGATTAAGCTCGGGAAGGAAAGACCTGACCCCTTCAAGAACCTTCAAAAGTCCAGAAAAGGTGTCTGGCGTGGCTATAAGATAAACCTCCTCTGAGGACTTTTCCCTTGTCCTTACTATGGCATACCTGCCAGACCCGTCTATGAGGGCTGTAAAAAGACCTATCTTCTCCTTAGGAACTTTTACCAGAAGAACCCTTGCCTTTACCTCTTTGCTCATGGCTAACTATCTTTGCACCAAATATGTCCTTTACCTTCTCCACAAAGGGTGGCAGACCGCCTTCCTCTTCCTTTTCCTCTACCACGAAGTCAATCTTAGGGTTCAAAGCCTTTATCTTTTGCATATCCTGTTCTGTTAGGTCTCCCTTTCTTACAAAAAAGACAAACTTGTCTTCCTTGACCTCATACTTTGACCTTTTGAGTGCCTCCATTAAAAGGATGTCCAACTTACCCTCAAGAGGTTTAAAAGGGTCTTCTTGCTCTGTTTCTTGTTTAGTTTGCTCCTTTTGTGTAGGTTCTACAGGTCTTTCAGAGGACATATACCTTATAAGCTCTCCAATGGGAAGAATGTCTCTGATTATCTGGGTCTTTATTATGGCAAGCTCACAGGCTCTGAGAAAGTCCCTGCTCCTTGCGTCAAGCCTTGCCATGTTGACTACCTTTTCTAAATAGAGCAGTGCATTTAATGGAGTGTCCGCAAAACTCTTATGGAAGTCTTCTACCCTCATAACCTTCTCTGGGTTCTTTAGGCTTTTGTAGAGCATTAGGTTTCTTATTTCCTCTTCAAGAGAGTCCCAAAATCTTGTGAGATTAAAACCTCTCTGGCTTATATCTCTTATAAAGGCAAGGGCTTGGTCTGTTTCAGAGTTTAAGAGGAGTTTAAGAAAATCCCTTACCCTCTCTTGAGATACTATACCCAAAAACTCTTCAAGGGTTTCAGACTTTACCTTACCCTCACCGTAGGTGCTTGCTTGGTCAAGCAAAGAAACCGCATCCCTCATACCACCATCGCTGAGCCTTGCTATAGTTATAAGAGCTTTTTCTTCGCACTCAACACCTTCCCTTTCGCATATAGCCTTTAGATATTCCGCTATCTCCTCCTCCCTTAGTTTTGTGAAGATTATCCTTTGGCATCTTGAGAGTATGGTGGGCATTATCTTTTCATATTCTGTGGTGCAAAGCACAAAGATGGTCTTTGGTGGAGGTTCTTCAAGGGTCTTTAAAAGGGCATTAAAAGCCTCTCTTGTAAGCATATGGGCTTCGTCAAGGATGTATACCTTGTATTTACCCTTTATGGGTGCATAAGAGACTGCATCCCTTATGGCTCTTATATCGTCTATACCCCTGTTGGAAGCAGCGTCTATCTCTATGAGGTCTGGAAAGTTGCCCCTATCTATGGAAAGGCAGTTTTCACATCTTCCGCAGGGTTCGCCCTCCTCTGGCTGGAGACAGTTTACCGCCTTTGTTAGTATCCTTGCAAGGGTGGTCTTCCCCGTTCCTCTTGGACCTGCAAAAAGATAAGCATGGGAGAGCTTGTTAAGCCTTACCGCATTTCTCAGCACACGCACTGCTACATCCTGACCTACCACCTCGGAGAACCTCTTTGGTCTATACTTCCTTGCAAAGGGAACATACATGCTGTTAAATAGTATAATCCTTATTGCAAAACTTTTTTCCTTCGTTATCTTTATCCTATAAGAGAGGTGTGAGAGATGTTTGAGAAATTTACGGAAAAGGCAAGACAGGTAATCCTCCAAGCAAGGGAGGAAGCCATAGAGCTTGGGCATACATACCTTGGCAGTGAGCATATACTGTTAGCCCTTATAAGGGAGGAAGACCTTCCCTCCCTGGTGCTTACACGCTTTGGGCTGACCCAGGAGAAGGTGCGTAAAGCCATAATGGGTCAGATAACCCGTGGAAGCCATGCGGGTGAGATACTTTTTGCACCAGACGCCAAAAGGGTTCTTGAGTTTGCGGTGGAAGAGGCGCGCATACTCCACCACCAGTTTGTGGGACCCGAGCACCTGCTTATAGGCATCGTCAGAGAAAAGACGGGCTTGGGTGGAAGGATACTCAGAGGTTTTGGTCTTGATGAGTATTCCGTAAGAAGGGAAGTCCTGCAAATTCTTGGAGAGCTTCCTCCTCAGGAGACCACCAAGTATGCACCCACTCCAAACCTTGACAGGTTCTCAAGAGACCTCACGCAGATGGCAAGGGAAGGTAAGTTAGACCCTGTCATAGGAAGGGAGAAGGAAATAGAAAGGGTCATACAGATACTGGTCAGAAGAAGAAAGAACAATCCTGTCCTTCTTGGAGACCCTGGTGTTGGAAAAACCGCCATAGTGGAAGGTCTTGCACAAAGAATAGCCTACAAACAGGTGCCAGACCCCCTTCTCAACAAAAGGGTCGTAGCCCTTGACCTTGCAGCCTTGGTGGCTGGGACAAAGTATAGAGGTCAATTTGAAGAGAGGCTCAAAAATATCCTCAAGGAGCTTGAAAAGGCACCTAACGTGATACTCTTTATTGATGAGATACACACCCTTGTGGGAGCAGGTTCTGCAGAGGGTTCCATAGATGCCAGCAACATGCTAAAGCCAGCCTTGGCAAGGGGTGAAATACAGGTTATAGGTGCCACAACCCTTGACGAATACAGGAAATACATAGAGAAGGACGGTGCTTTAGAAAGAAGGTTCCAGCCTATCATAGTGGACCAGCCATCGCAAGAGGACACCATAAGGATACTCTATGGGCTTAAAGCCAAGTTTGAGGAGTTCCACAACGTGGAATACAAGCCAGAAGCCATAGAGAAGGCGGTTGTGCTTTCTGAAAGATACATAACAGAAAGAAACCTGCCAGACAAAGCCATAGATGTAATAGACGAAGCTGGTTCTCTGGTAAAACTCAGGGCATACCAGCTACCACCTGAGCTAAAGGAGATAGAAGAGAAGATAAGGGAAATAGAAGAGAAGAAAGAAGAGGCTGCAAACCAGCAAGACTACGAAAAGGCAGCGAGACTAAGGGATGAGGAGCTAAGGCTAAGGGCTAAGCTGGAGAGCCTCAAAGCCAAGTGGAGACAGGAGATGTCCGCCAACAAACCAAAGGTAACAGAAGAGGATGTGGCCGAGGTGGTGGCAAGGTGGACAGGCATACCTGTCAAAAGGATACACGAAAACGATATGGAAAAGCTCCTACACATTGAGGAAGAGCTTCACAAGAGGGTTATAGGGCAAGATGATGCCATAAAGGCTATAGCCAAAGCCATAAGAAGGTCAAGGGTGGGACTAAAGGGTAGGCACAGGCCCATAGGCGTTTTCCTTTTCCTCGGACCAACAGGCGTGGGAAAGACCGAAACCGCAAAAGCCCTTGCGGAGTATCTCTTTGGCTCTGAGGAAGCTCTCATTAGGTTTGATATGTCTGAGTATATGGAAAAGCATACTGTCTCAAGGCTTGTGGGTGCACCTCCGGGATATGTGGGTTACGAGGAGGGTGGAC
>JAXSOX010000097.1:0-6217 GCA_037926525.1 Aquificaceae bacterium
AGAGTCATAACCATTCTATACTTTTCGCCCACAAGAGAAAATGATATACATCCTAACTTTTTCTTTTCTGTTGTGGAAGAATAAATAGTGAATTTATGTTCTTCTTCTTCTTTTACATCTTTAAAATCCTTCATAAGCCCAACTTTTAAATATAATTTTTTACTACTTTCGTCATATTTATAATCGTCTGATAGATTTATTATGTAGACTTTCTCATCTTCATCATATTCATAGTATTCTGGATTTAGTTTAGAAGCACTTTTTTCTGATTTATCCTCTTTTTTATTTTTTTTCTTTTCTGTACCCTTTATTTTTATAACACCATATCTATTTTTTTCGACAAGGTTTTCTGAGATTTTAACCGTTCTACCTTCAATGATTATTTCCTCACCATCAATTGTGAACTTTGAAATGCCCTCTTCCTCATCCTCCGCACGTTTAACATCAGTAAAAACTATATCATTAGGCTTCACTAACTCAACGATCAAAGAGTTTTCATTATGTATGTATCCTTCCACAATCCACACATCTTGTCCCAAAAACTTTGCATCAATAGTAAAACTAACTTTAAAGAAGCTCATGTTTTCCTCTCTTTGGTTCGGGTCTGGTGTGGCATTTATACCTTGCACTAATGCCCTTTTTACTAAATCATGATTGGCATTAAACTGCATATCGTTGTTATAAGGTATAAGGGAGACTGCTTTAGTTATCCCAACAGGGGCTTTCCTTGTAATTGAGCTTCCTCCGCTTATGGTATACATATAACCAAAGGCATCAAGCTCCGCACTGGTAAAAATATCATCTTTTATAATGTCCAACTGGACTACCTTTTTATCTCCACTTCCTTGTAGAACCACTCCTGCCTCTTTCCAGCTATCAGGATATGCTTTTAAGAGCGTATTAAAGAGGTAGTGCCTCATGGCAGGTCTGCTTATGTATGATAATTCTTTACTTAAATATGTAAGTTTTTTAATTGACAATATATTTCCTGCTATCTTTTCGTCTCTGTTAAGAGCGTGTCCCTCAAATATAACTGTTAGCGTTATGCTTTTCATGATTAACCCTCCTTCTCTTTTGGTTTTATGATAGAACCTATAAAGGCATACATAAAGGCTTTAAAGGTTTCATCATCATATTTAGGTTTAAAGGCTTCTACAAGCTCATCTGGAATGTTTTTGCCATTGGTGATAAATATTCTTACTATATTGTACTCCACATCGCTTCTTTTCCCAGCTCTTACTTGTTCAAGAATTCTGTATGCCATTTTTCCGAAGTCCTCGCCGAGCTCTCCCCTAAGTTCATAGCCTTTTCTTGTAAGTTTCTGCAATATAGAAGAAATACTTTCTCTACTCACTCTTGAATATATTTGCCTTATATCTTCGTTTGAACTTTCTTCATTACATCTTAAATAATCTAAAAAAGAAAGAAAAGCATCATCAAGTTCTTCCTTTAATTCGTAAAGGCCTTTCACATCCTTAATGCTTTGAGGCTTAGTTCTAAGTATCTTTGTCGCCTCTTCAAGAAGCTTCATTATATTTTCCTCTTTAACTTCCATGTAGAACCCTCCTGTCTTTTATTTTAGCATATAGGCTCAGAATTTTCTCCAGTACCTCACGAGGGCGCTCCCTATTTTTTCGTTTTTCGAAATATCTGCTAAACTCCTTAAAGTCCCAGCTTTGCTCATTATTCTTATCATTAGCTTGCACCTCTCTTATATAAACACGAGTAGAGATGTATGCAATCTTCAAGAGCTCTTCATACCTACCTTCTAAAACAAGTTTTAGGATGGAATACTCACCTATTTGTGAGAGAAGCGAAGCAATCTCCCTATCAGTCAAAAGCATCTGAATATCTGACGGAAGATTATAAAAGTCAATTATTGTTCCTCTATCTACCTTTATATACTTCTTAACTACTATCTCAATATTCATACTCGTCCATTTACTCATGATTGAATGTGTCTTTTGAGCATACTCAATTAAGGTCATACCTAAAATGTCAAGTGGGCTTTTACCTTGAGATGTCTGGTCTGGAGAAATTTCTCTAAATACTTTGTTGAGTTTATACATAACTTCAAAGGAAGGAGCATTTATGAATATTTCAGACTCGTCTGATAACTTTGTAAAGGCAAGATGGTGGTGTATAATCAACAACTGACATAATGCACAAATTTTGTCAAGACCGTCCTGTGAGTTGTTCCAAAAAGAATTGGGAAAACCTGTATAGCTTGGCATGAGTAAGTTCATGAACTTGCCATCAATAGGACTAAGTTCATATTCATTAGAATGACAAAAGCTACACACTTCTTTACTGGAGACATTGTTTTTATTTTGCAATTTTTTAAGAAAGTATTTTTCAAAGTAATCAAAACTCTTTAGTTTTGAAGGTGGATAGTAATTTGCGTAAATGCTCTTCTTGCTAAACAAAATTGGCATATTTCCGTAGTAAGTTTGAAGAAATACATGTATGCGCCTTTTGTTCTCATCTGAAACATGTTCATCATTAATATTAATACGATACTCTTCACCTTTGAACTCTACTATGTCATTCTTCTTTTTGTCTTTGCTCTTTCCTGTATTTTCTTCTTTTGTTTTTATTTTCTTCCGTTCGTTTTCTATAACATACCAATAATGCCAAAATGGGATTCCCTCGATGGGAGATTTTATTGAAGAATTCATTATATCATATATAGTAGATTTCTTAATTTTAACTATGTCGTTTTCAAATTCAAACAAGGGATTGTTATCATAATTAGAAAGCACACCTAAAAACCCTACCACTCCTGCATTATATAGCCAATTTGAAGGATACAGTTCTATCCAATTGTTATTCATCCACCACCTCCAACATACCAAATCCTTCGCTCCTTCTTGCTCCTATGCCAAGGTCATATATGTGTTTTAAAACCTCTGTCCTAGCTTGAATTTTCAGATATGCACTTATACCAGGATATGTAACCCTAAAGCCACTGCTCTTTGAGCTACACAAAACTGGAACTATCCTTCGCACCCTTAGCTCCAAGAGCTTCACCTCTTTACCAGTTATCCTCACGAGGTTTTCTCTCACTCTTTGGGTAAATTCTTCCATATCTACCGCTTTCCAATATTTGAATTTTTGAAATTCTACGTCTTTATCTCCCTCTGCCAGCATTGGGTATATGTAAAAATCCCCATCTTTGGGATCCCTCAGCAGAAAGGGAGATATTGTCTTGAAGTCTACAACTTCGCCTGAAAACTTTCTCTCGGGTAGTATACTGCAAGATTTCACCTTTACAGGATAACCGTGGAAATAAAACCCATGTTTATTTATCTCCAAAAGCCCATTATAAACCTTAGCAAGGAATTCAGTATTATTGGTGGAAAATATTAACTTGAAATAGTCTCCATTAAGCAAGGACACACCTTTGTTAAAATTCAAAGGAACGAATATGGAAAAAGTAAAAGGCTTTTGTCTGTTAGAGGAATACCATTTTCTGTAGAAAAGTTCACCATCCGCCGAACCTATTTTTATAGACCCCTTGATGAGAGAAAGAACCCACTGTCTAAAGTTGGGCGGTATTTCCACACCACTTTTTAGTTCTATACTGCAACAAAGCCTCATAGCCCCTCCTTTGCAGAATTAAGTATAAAACATATGGAAATGCGGAGTCAACTCACAGAAATTAAACTCTTATAATAGTCTACCACAACTCTTCTTACACTTTCAAAAAGCTCCTTATCTTCAAGCTCCACAATAGCCCTCTTAGTTTCTGGGTTATACTCTGGCATGGATATAAAGTATCCTCCATTTTTTGCTTCGTAGAGCCTTATTCCTCTTATAAGTATTTTCCCGTCAATTCTTACATCCGCATAGGCGAGAAGTCTTGGTCTCCTTGTAGATACTTCAAAGGGATAAAAGTCAACAAGCTCTACCTTCATGCCTTTTGCTTTTGGAGTTTTGAATACTTATCCAATGCCAGCCTTTTCCTTAGCCCGTTCAACCTATCTATGAAGGTTATTCCCATAAGGTGGTCCATCTCGTGCTGAAAAACTATAGCTGGAAAGCCTTCAAGCTGGTATTCCTTCTCTTCACCCTTTAAGTCCAACGCCTTTATCTTTACCTTACTATATCTTTCCACTTCCACCGTTAGCCCCGGAAAGGAAAGACAACCTTCTCTGTATTTTATACTTCCCTCTGTAGAGACGACTTCAGGGTTTATCAAAGCCAGCTTAACAGGAGGACTTTCTTTCTTTGGAGTAGTATCTATCACCATAAGCCTTAGGCTCACACCTATTTGGTTCGCCGCAAGACCTACACCCTCCGCATGATACATGGTTTCAAACATATCTTTAACAAGCTCTTTTATTTCCCTATCTATAACATCCACCTTCTGGGTGGGCGTCTTCAATACAGGGTGAGGAAACCTAACTATCTCCCTTACCATAAGGGTAAAAGTTTATGCCTATTTTATGTAGTTTCAAGTCTTGGAGGGCGTTGCATCAGTGTTGCAACATGCAACATATGATATAAAGCACTGATTCATGAAAACATTGATAATTCTACATCTTATGTTTATGGCTTTTGGCAAAGTATTTGCATAGCATAAAAGCGAAAACCTTTAAAGGAGGTAGAACCATGGCAACACTTAGCAAGCTCAAAGAGCTCATGTCATTGCCTGGTGCAGTAGCAGCAGGGGAGTTTTCAGATGATGGTAGGCTTCTTGCCTACTACGGCAACATTGATGAGAAGTCCGCAGAAATCGCTGCCATGATGTGCGCTGCAAACAAGCTCATGGGCAATATGCAGGCAAAGGGTTGGAGTGCCTACACTGGGCAGGATGGCTTTTATCCTGTTGTGGGTTTTGCAGTTGCTGGTGGCAAACACGTCGCCTGCATAATGGGCAATGTGGGCGTGTTTTTGGAGCTTGATAAGGCAGATTTTGACAAGACCTTTGAAACACTTTCCAAGTATATCTAAAAAGGAGGTGTAAACCATGGCAAACCTTGACAGGCTTATGCAAGTCAAAGGTGTTTGGGCAGCAGGTGAGTTTACCGATGATGGTAAGCTCTTGGCTTACAAGGGCAATATTTCAGAAGAGCAAGCAGCTATGGCTGCAGAGATGTGTGCAGCAAACAATGCAATGGCTAAAATGCAGTGCGATGGATATACCGCCTTCTCTGGTCAGGAATGGACTCCTCTGCACGGCTGGGCTCTTACTGGTCCAAAGTATTCTGTGTGTGTAATGGGTAATGTGGGGGTATTTGTTAACAACGACGAGGTGTCCTTTAACCAGGTTTTCAAAGCACTCAGAGAAGTAGCGGGCAAATGACCGCCACCTGGGAAGGTCTCCTGCCTTCCCTCTTTTTTATTTCTGGAGGACAGGATGTGGAAGCTTATTTTTTCTGTGGGTTTGTTTTTAAATATTGCCTTAGCCAATGAACAGTTAGCAAGGCAGAGGGGTTGTATGGCATGCCATGACATAAAGGCAAAAAAGGTAGGACCAAGCTATACAGATATAGCTAAGAAATACAAGGGTAGAGGGGATGCGGTGGACTATCTTACAGAAAAAACCCTCAAGGGTGGTGCGGGTGTTTGGGGTAGTATTCCCATGCCACCTCAAAAGATACCAGAAGCAGAAGCCAGACAGATAGTCCAATGGATACTCTCTCTTGAATAGGAGGTCTGAGATGTATAAGTTTTTGTCAGAGGAGTGGATAAAAGCCTACATGGAGGAATGGAACAAGAACGAGAAGCTAAAGTCTGACCTGAGAGACTTCTCCGCAAGCATAAAGTATTACATAGAGGGCAAGGAAGGAGAGGCGGTGGAGCTTGTAGTGGAAAATGGAACTGCAAAATCCGCTGGAAAGGCTAACGCTCACAAATACGACTTTGAGCTATGGGCAAGCATAGAAAATTGGAAAAAACTGGCAACTGGGGATATGGGACCTCGTTCCGCAATGCTAACAAAGAGGCTCAAGTTTAAGGGCTCTATGATAACCGCCATGAAGTATATGTCCGCCTTCGAAGAGAGCCTAAGGATGATGTCAAAGATACCAACCAGCTGGGATTTATAATTTTGCTTATGGATTTTTCCCTTTTTGATAATATTTTTGATGCGGTTCTTGTGATAGATGAAAATTTCAAGGTAGTTTATGCCAACAGGTCAGCCAAGGTTCTTTTACAGCGTGAGGATATAGAAGGTAAAAACTGCAGGGGACTTTTCTCCATATGTAATTCC
>JAXSOX010000098.1:0-6119 GCA_037926525.1 Aquificaceae bacterium
AACTCTTCTCTGGCAAGTCCCACGCCGTCGTTGGGGATGGAAGAATACTTAAAGGCGGACTCTGGATTGCCCACGTTCATCATTATCTTTGTGTTTGTCCTTGGGAGGTTTTCAAGGTTTATCTCCTCAACCTCAAAGGGGACAAAGCCTTCGTAAACATAACCCACCTCACCCTCCGCACAGGAAAGGGTAACCTCCATGCCTGTTTTGAGTATCTCTGTGGCTTTGTGAGTGCCCACCACCGCAGGTATTCCAAGCTCTCTTGCTACTATGGCTGCGTGTGCGGTTCTGCCTCCCCTGTTGGTTATTATGCCCTTCGCCTTCTTCATTACAGGTTCCCAGTCGGGGTCTGTTATGTCGGTGACCAGTATCTCACCTTCTTGAAACTGCCCCGCATCTTTTAGGTCGTGTATGACCCTTACCTTTCCGTGGGCAATTTTGTCACCCACCGCTATGCCATAAACTATTCTTTTCTTTGCCCTTTCTTCAATAGGCTGGGTAAACTTGTAAACCTTGAGGATGTTTTCCTCTTTTCTTGAGTGCACAGTTTCTGGTCTTGCCTGCACCACAAAGAGCTGATTAAGCACCCCATCCTTCGCCCATTCTATGTCCATGGGCATCCACTTGCCATTTTTTCTAGAGTAGTAATCCTCTATGAGTATGCCCCATCTGGCAAGCTGGAGAATCTCGTCATCAGACAGTGCAAACTGCTTTTGCTCTTGGAGGGACACGTTTACCACCTTGACCCTCTCCTGCCCAGTGCCATAAACCATCTTTCTGTCTTTTCTTCCCAGCTTTTTCTCAATTATGGCAGAGTATCCAGCCTGAAGGGTGGGCTTGAAGACCATGTATTCGTCGGGAGTTACCATACCCTGAACCAAAAGCTCACCAAGTCCATAAGAGGCGTTTATCACCACCACATCCTTAAAGCCAGATTCTGTGTCAAGGGTAAACATGACACCAGAGGCACCCATATCGGAGCGAACCATCTTCTGCACGCCCATGGCTATGCCTACCTTGAAGTGGTCAAAGCCAAAGGACTCCCTGTAGGATATGGCTCTGTCGGTAAAGAGGGAGGCAAAGCCGTTTTTTACTGCGGTCAGCACGTTCTCCGCACCCACCACATTGAGGTAAGTCTCTTGCTGTCCTGCAAAGGATGCATGGGGCAGGTCTTCTGCTGTGGCGGAGGATCGCACCGCTACATCCACCGCAAAAGAGCCATACCTCTCTGAGAGTTTTTCATAGTAGTTTTTTATTCCCTCTTCAATCTCCCTTGGGAACTCACCACCCTTTATAAGTTCTCTTATCTGGTGACCCTTCTTTGCAAGGTCTATCACATCCTTTGGGTCAAGCCCACGAAGTATCCTCCTTATCTCCTCCTCAAGTCCGTTATGCTCAATGAATTTGTAGTAAGCCTCGGAGGTTACCACAAAACCGTAGGGGACATTGACGCCAAGGGAAGACAAGTTTCTTATCATCTCACCAAGAGAGGCATTCTTGCCCCCCACGAGGGGTATATCCTCGATGCCCACCTCATCAAGCCACACAAGATACTTCATGCCTTACCTCCTTCTGTTACTATCTTGCTAAAATCCGCAAACCTGTTAAAAAGTTTTTTTATTCTATAGAGGAGGGAAAGCCTGTTTTTCCTTACCTCTTCTCTGGGGTCCATCACTAAGACCTTATCGAAGAACCTGTCTATGGGTTCCTTTAGGGCGGATAAATTGAGTAAATCCTGCGTGTCTTCGAGGCTCCTATAGGCTTGCCAAAGGCTTTTTTCCTCTTCCTCTTGGAATAGCCCTTCTTCTACCATATCTTCCCTCCATTCTGAGGGCAGTATCCTTACCACCCTCCTGTAGGCTTCTACTATATGTTTAAATTCTTCCTCCTCTCTGAGGCTGGCAAGGGTTTTTACTATGCTTATAGCCTCATAGGGTCTGAATGGGCTTTTCACTTCAAGAACCGCCCTAACAAGGTCGTAGCCATAGGGGTCAAGGTAGGCTTCAAGCCTTGCTTCAAGAAACTTCTCCATGTCTTTTGTATAGCTTTCAAGCAATGCGGAAAGGTCTATATTCCACCCAAAGTGCTCTAATATGGCAAAAAGCCCTTGAGCAAGCCTTTTCATACCGTAGGGGTCTGAGCTTCCCTTTGGGGCTTCGCCCACCGTGATGAGAGTGTTTAGACTGTCAAGTCTATCCGCTATAGATAGCACCGCAGAGATATCGCTTGAGGGCAATGGGTCAGAGGCTCTTACTGGAAGATAATGTTCATACAAAGCAAGAGCAACTTCTGGGTCTTCACCCTGCTTGAGGGCGTATATGTATCCCATATAACCTTGAAGTTCGTCAAGCTCCCTTACCATCTGCGTAAGAAGGTCTACCTTACAGAGCTGGCTTGCCCTCTCTATCTTTCTCTTCTTATCTTCAGAAAATCCCAGAAGGTCCGCCAGCTTCATGGCAAGTGCTCCAACCCTTCTAACCTTCTCTAACATACTGCCGGCCTTTGGATGGAATAGAACCTCCGACAGCTGAGGGAGAAGCTCCTCCAAAGGTTTTTTGAGGTCTTCTCTGTAGAAAAACAGCGCATCCTCAAGCCTTGCCCTTATCACCTTTTCGTAGCCTCTAACGATTACACCATCTCTTGGATAGTTGTTGCTTATGGCTATAAAGTAGGGCAGGAGCCGGCCCTCTTTTTCTACGCAGAAGAACCTCTGATGATGGGCAAGGACGGTCATTATTACCCTGTCAGGAAGCTCAAGGTATTTTTCCTCAAACTTTCCAACCACCGCAAAGGGAAATTCCACAAGGTTTGCCACCTCCTCTTCCAAACCCTCGGGGTAAAAGGGCTTTCCTCCCAAGGCGTAGGCTTCATCTTGGAGGAAGGCAAGCACCATGCCGAGCCTTTCTTTATAGTCCGCAATAACATAACTACCCTTAAGAGCCTCAACATAGTCCCCTGCGCTCCTGAGCTCCACTTGACCAGGGGAGAGTATCCTGTGTCCATAGGTTATCCTGTCAGCCCTTAGCTTTCCGAAGGAGAGGGGAAGAACTTGGTCGCCGTAAAGGGCACATATCCATCTTATGGGTCTTGAAAACCTGAGGTTTGAAGAGTCCCACCTCATGGTTTTTGGGAAGGGGACAGATTGGAGAAGCTCCTCAAAGGTTTCTGAAAGTTTCTCAAGGGGTGAGGCTTCTTTTACCCTCCTTCTTATAGCCACATACAGACCCTCACCCTTTTGAACTTCAATGGCTTCTTCCATGCTTGCCTTGTTTCTTTCAAGAAAGGCAAGAAGTGCCTTAGTGGGCTTTCCTTCCTCATAGGCTACCTTAACTGGTGGACCGTAGATGGTTTCTTCCCTCTCAGGGGCAATGTTTTGGAAGTTTTTAACAAAAAAGGCAAGCCTTCTCGGTGTTGCAAAGGTTTGGATGTCTTCTCTCTGCAGTATATGGTGGAGTTTTTCTTTCAGATGGTCTACCGCGCGCAGTATAGCACCTGCGGGCAGTTCTTCCGTTCCTATTTCTATGAGAAGGTCTTTCATGCTAATCCCCCATGAGAGAAAGAGCTTGTGCCATATTGGCAAAGTAGGTGTTGGGACTTTTTTCTTCTATCTTTTTCAAGACCGCCCTTGCCTCTTCTGTTTTTCCTTCCGCTTTGAGAATCTGAGCCTTTAGCAGGAGAGAACTTGCGTAATTAAAGTCCTCTTCCCTTATGCCCTCCAGTTCTCTAAGAGCATCCTTTTTTTTACCCTCTCTAAAGAGCTCATAAGCGTACCTTTCTCTGTAGAGGGCTAATAGCTCCTTGTCCTTGAGGTTTTTTACTATTTCACCGAGCACCTCATGGGTATTAACCTTGCTTTCCTTTGAATGCTCCGAAATGTAGAGCTTATAGGAGAGAAGAAGAGGTTTCATGGGGCTGTTAGGGGCAGAGTTTATAAGCTCCTCCGCCTTTTTGTAGTTGCCTGCTTGCAGAAGTTTTCTTATTTCGTATTCTTTATAAGAAGCCTCCTGAAGTTTACGATTTCTGTAGTTATCCCAAAGGAGAAAGCCTCCAACAAGAATAAGAACGACCGCTATAAGACCACCTACCCTTAACAGAATATCCCTCATCAATAAGATTATACACCCACAGGCTGAGGTCTAAACCTGCTCTTAATATCAAAGACCAGAGCACTTGCCACAAATATGGAGGACAAAGTTCCCACCACAACACCCACTACAAAGGAGAACATTATGTTAGAGAGGGCAGGACCTCCAAACATAAAGAGCATGAGAGAGACCACGAAGGTGGTAAGAGAGGTCATTATGGTTCTTGCGAGGGTCTGGTTTATGGAGATGTCTATCAAGTCTCTAAAGGGTGTTCCCTTCCTTATCCTGAGGTTTTCCCTTATTCGGTCAAAGACCACCACCGTATCAGAGACCGAATAGCCCGCCACGATAAGAAGGGCCGCTACCACATCAAGGTTCACCTCCCTCTGGGTTATAGAATATGCACCCACCACTATAAGCACATCGTGAGCCAGAGCAATTATAGCCCCAAAAGCCCAAAGGGGTTCAAACCTATATCCAAGGTAAAGAAGTATGCCAAAAATGGCAATTAGCATCGCCCATATTGCCTTTTGACGAAGCTCAGAGGTTATTATTCCTCCTATGCTTTCAGACCTTATTAGTTCGTAGTTGGAAAGGGTCTTCAGCTTTTCAAGAGCTGGCTGTGTGGGGTCTCCAAGTCTTAGCTTTACAATAACCGTTCCCTGTGCGGTGTCCTGAACTTGAAAGTGAGAGTATCTTGCTTCTTCAAGAAGTCTTCTTACCTCTCCAACCTTTACAGGCTTTTCAAACTTTACCTCAAGAACACTACCACCAGTAAAGTCAAGCCCAAGATTGAGACCCTTATAAAAAAGAGATAGAAGGCTTAGGATGAGAAGCAAGAGGGATATAACATAGGCATAATACCTGAGGCTCATAAAGGGTATACTTTTCATGTTTATAATTGTAGCATGCTTTACCTTATAGCTCTTTTGGTGCCTCTGCTTTACTTTTTTAACTTGGGAAGTTTTCAGGTCTGGTCTCCCAACGAAGCCTTTTATGCGGACTCTGCGCGCAGAATGCTACAGAGTGGTGATTTCATAACACCATACTATAATGGAGAGTTAAGGCTCAATAAACCACCCATGACCTATTGGCTTGTGGCTATCGGCTATTCCCTCTTTGGTGTCAACGAATTTGGTCTTAGGTTTATGCATTCCCTTCTTGGGCTTGGGACGGGCCTCATAACCTTGCTAATGGCAAGAGAGCTTACTGGAAGCTGGAGGGTCGGGCTTCTGAGCTTTGTGGTGCTTACCCTATCTTTGCAGTTCTTTGCCAATGCCCAATATGCCTCTCCAGAATTGCCCTTTACCTTCTTTATAACCCTTAGCCTTTATCTGTGGCTTTTATACTACAGGAGGGAAAACATAGTTTTCCTGCCTCTCGCTCTTCTTTCTTCCTCTCTTGCCATGCTTGTAAAGGGTCCTGCGGGCTTTGTCCTGCCGGCGGGCGTAGTCTTTTTATACCTTCTTCTAACAGACCCAAAGGAGCTTCTAAAACTTAGGTATTACCTTCTCAGCCTTTTTGCCCTTGCTCTGGGTCTTTGGTGGCACTTCTATCAGCTCCTTACCAAGGGAAGCCTCTTCTGGAAGGTCTTCTACCGAGAAAATCTCAAAAGGGTCTATCATGGCAATGAGCCCTTCTACTTTTACTTAGCAGACCTAAATGTGAGCTTCTTACCCTATTCGCTTATCTTCTTCCCAGCACTTCTTTGGGTAGTCCTAAGGGTCAGAAGAGAATACGCCTTTCCCCTCCTGTGGTTTTCTTTTGTTTATGGGCTCTTCAGCCTTATCGCTCAAAAGATACCCGTTTATGTGCTTCCTGCCTTTCCCGCCCTCGCCATTATTACCTCTGGCTTTTTGGAGTCTCAGGATTGGGAGAAGCTCAAGAAGACTATGTCCTTTACGCTCTCCGCACTGATAGTGCTTGTGCTTCTTATCGGTGTGTTTGTCTTTTCACTAAACACCTTGCTTTTACTTCTGTTGCCTCTCCCCTTTGTGCTTTTCCTTAGGGACTACAGGCTTTCGCCTGCGGTGG
>JAXSOX010000099.1:0-5970 GCA_037926525.1 Aquificaceae bacterium
AAGCTCTGAGGAGGGTGTTAGGTTTCTAAGGCTTGACTTCCCAGAGGAACTAAAGGTGGTGGTATGTGTGCCAGACTTTGAGCTTTCCACCCAGAGGGCAAGAGAGGTGCTAAGGAAAGAGGTATCTCTAAAGGATGCGGTCTTTAACCTCCAAAGGTCTGCCCTCTTTGTGGGTGCGATTCTTACGAAGAGCTTTGACCTTTTGAAAGAGTCGGTCAAGGACAGACTTCATCAGCCTTACAGGGCACAGCTGGTGCCGGGCTTTGGGGATGTGATGGAGAAGGCTTACGCGGAGGGTGCTCTGGCGGTCTTCCTGAGCGGTGCAGGACCTTCTATGGCGAGCCTGTGTCTTGAGAGGTTTAACGAGGTAGGCTCTGCCATGGTGGAAGCCTTTAAAAGGCATGGCATAAACTCAAAGTATATTTCCCTCGAGGTTTCCAAAGAGGGTGCAAGATGTGAGGGTTTTAACTCTTGATGTGGGAAATACATCGGTGGATGTGTGCCTCTTTGATGGCTCTTTGAGGTACGTGGGTAAGTTCAGCCATAGGGATGTGCCACTCTTGACCGCAGACCTCGTGCTCGTATCCTCTGTTAAACCTTCGGCGAATAGCCCTATCCTTGAAAAATACCCCCATGCGAGGTTTATAAGAGCGGAGGATGTGCCACTTCAGACCGCCTTTAAGGGCAAAGAGAGAGTAGGCATAGACAGATTGCTTAACCTTTACGGTGCGGTCCAGCTCTTTTCAAAGCATGTGGTGGTAGCCAGCTTTGGCACCGCCACTGTTATAGACCTTGCGGTGGATGGTGTCTTTCAGGGTGGCTTTATAACCCTTGGTGTGGGTGCAGGGCTTGAGTGCCTTTCTCAAAGGGCAGAGCTAATTCCCGAGCTCAAACTAAAAAAACTCCTCCCTCCCATAGGCACAGATACAGAAGGTGCTATTCTCGGAGGCTTTTTGCGTCAGAGCTTGCACTTTCTTATGGCTTGTGTGCAAAGCTGGAGCGAGCTATACAGAAGGCAGTTAGGGCTACTTATAACTGGGGGCGACGGTTGGCTCTTTGAAGACATAGCACCCTATGAGCCACTCCTTATACATAAGGCTATGCTCCTTCTTTTAGGCTTTTATAGTAAGCCCTAAGGAATTCTATCGCCTCTTCCTTGTTTTTTACCTCACCAGAGAACTGAGCCTCCTCAAGGGCTTTCTTTAGCTGTCCCACAAGTGGTCCAGGCTCAAGACCCAAAAGCTCCATTATTTCTCTGCCATCAAGAAGAGCCTTAGTGGGCATACGAGATAGCTTCTGCCTTTTGAACTCCACAAGGTCATGAATGGTCTGCAGAAGTCTTTTTATCTCCTCTTCCTCGTCACCGCTCCCTATAGCGTCCGCAATGGCATGCAAGAAGAGATGACCCGCTATATCTTTACACTCTCTCCAGAAGTTTGCCCTTCCTCTGTCTGTAAGCTGACCCTTAAATAGAGACTCTCTCAGATAAAAGGGTCTTAGGTGTTCTCTTACTAGCTTTGCCACAAACTCCGTAGCTGGCTCTCCCCATTTGTAGGCTTTGCCATAACTTCTTACCAGCTCCGCACCCAGCTTGTCATGGTTATAAAAGGTTATCTTTCCTTCCCTAATTTCAAAGGTGTGAGGCTTTGCAAGGTCATGAAAGAGTGCGGAAAGTTTAAGTAGCTCAATGTCAGAAAATTCCCCATGCACTTCCATTTTCCCAAAGTTTTCCAAAAGCTCCGCAGGCAGGTATCTGTCTTTTTCTTGTAGCACCTTTTCCAGTGCTTCCAGCACCTTAAAGACATGCTCCTCAAGAGGGTATATGTGATGCTCCCCTTGGTCTCTTACCTCTTTCCAGCGTGCGGTGTCGGGGAAAAGCTCCTGCAGGACTCCATACTCATAAAGCTCCTTAAACACCTTATAGCCTTGATAGTGTCTGAGGATCTTGAAAAGCTCAAGGCTTATCCTCTCCGATGGTGCCTTTCTTATAATGTGCTTTTTCCTCCTTACAAACTCATGGAAATCCTCTGTAAGCTCAAGCCCCTTCTCCACAGCAAGGCGAAAGCCTCTTAGTATCCTTACTGGGTCTTCCTCAAGGTTTTTGAGCGAGATTGGTCTCAAAAGCCCTTGTTCCAAGTCCTCCACGCCATGGGCTGGGTCGTATATGATGGTCTGCTTTGCTCCTATGCTTAGAACATCGTCAATGCTTACTGCCATAGCGTTGGCGGTAAAGTCCCTTGAAAGGAGGTCTTCCACGAGGGACTTCTCAAGGTCTCTGCCCTTTATCTGAGCAAAGTCAAAGCGGTATTTATAAGGTGGAAGCCTTAGGACTACGGTGGCTATGGTTGGTCTCCTAAGAAGTCCCCTTTTCTCAAACTCAAAATAGGACCCACCTATTCTTTCTGCAAGCTTTTTAGCAGTTTCCCTTGGGTCGCAGGTCACCAAGAGGTCTACATCTATGTGATAGCCCACAGGCTCACCAATAATTCTATCCCTTACCCAACCACCCACTATAAAGCAATAGGCTTCCCTTGGCAGAACTTTTGCAACATCGTCAAAGTAGGTCATGTAAAAATTGAGCCCGTGTGCGGTGTGCTTTATGCCTTTTTCAAAGAGAATTTCCTGCATGTTTATATAAGATATGCCTCTTAACCAATTCTTAACAATAGCCTCCTATTATTACCCTTTAGGAGGTGTGCCATGAAGTTCCTTACCCAAGAAGAGCTCATAGGGTATGTGTCAGAAGGTATAGCCAGCGTGGGGGGAGAAAGGGCATATAAGACTTTTTATAGGCTATGGCAGGAGCTAAAGGGTGTTCATCCAGTTGTGGCCATAGAGAGGGTGGTAAGCTACGCCTTTGATAGTGCTGGGCATGTGCTTATTAACCATATAGGAAGGAGGATTGCCAAAGAGAAGTGTGAGAGCGTTAGCCATGTGCCCTTGCAAGAAGGTGTTTTGTTTGTGGAGCTTGCCAACTGCCCAGTGCACGAGCTTTCACAGGAGCTGAGGCCCACCGAGGCGGTAGTCTGCTCCCTTTGTAGAGGTTTTATGGAAACATTGGGAGAAAACATGAAGCTGGGTCATCTTAAAGAGGTGAGCTATATAGAGGGAAGATGCACTTTTGTTTACGGAGGTGTAGCCTATGGACATGATAAGCTACAGGCTCAAGGAGCAGGAGCTTGAGGAGATAACTAAGAGGCTCCAAGAATACAAGAACTCCCTGCTTTTAGACCTTGTGGTGCTTATGGACGACGGAGGAAGGCTTGTGAGCTTTGCTCCATATGTGGATAGCTATAAACCCATAGCCCAAAGGGTTGCCCTTGTGGGCGCGGCGGTGGTGGGTGCGGTGGACCAGCTTGAGCATGTGATATCCTCCAAAAAGAGCATGTTCTTCTCAGGACAGGAAAAGAACATGTATGTGCATCTTATAAACTCCAAGTTTATGCTGGCTTCCGTCTTTAGCCACAAGGTGCCTTTAGGAAGCGTAAAACTCTTTAAAGAAAGGCTCTCAAGGGAGTTGGCAAGCTTGCTGGACTCTGCCCTTGGAAGAGGAGAATCAATGCTTGTAAGATTTGAGGACCTTGCCCTATGAACCTGCGTATCCTATACCACGGGCTTGGTATGGCAGGAAAGACCACGAACCTTGAAAAACTGCGTGAGATATATTCCGATTATGTTTCAGACAGAATCCATCAGCAAACTTCTGAAGGCAGGACCGTATACCTTGACATACTGTCTCTCAGCATAAAGACCAGGTCTGGAGATAAGGAAATAGGCGTTGAGCTTTTTACTACGCCAGGTCAAGAGAGGTTCAGAATCTTAAGAAAGTGGATATTTGGTCGCGTGGATGGTCTCGTGCTTGTGCTGGACTCTACAAGAAGCCTTGAGGAAAACCTTAGGGCTTATGAAGAAGTCAAAGAATACGGACTGAGCGGTGTGCCCATGGTGCTTCAGCTAAATAAACGAGACGTAGGAAAGCTAAGTCCAGAGGAGGTAAGGGTGGCTTTTGGCGATGTCCCTCTCATGGAAGCGGTCGCTACAGCGGGCATGGGTGTGGCGGAGACCTTCAGGGCAGTCCTTAAGGAGGCTTTGAATGCAAAAGCTACTGCTGGCTAACCAAAGCCTAAGGTTAAAGCCCTTATATGGACCCTTTCACAGGGATATGTTGAACATATCCTGGCTACTTGAGTCTATCAAAAGCTCTCTAAGAAATGGATACTTCATGTTTCAGTCCCTTGGGGAGCTTCATTTCCTGCCTGCTTTTGATGGAAAGCCAGAGGGAGAGTTTCCACAGGACTTTGAGCTTGTTAGCTTTTATCAGTCCACAGAGAACTTCCTCATACACGCCTTTGACCTTTACGAGAGACATAGACTTCCCCTCTACAGCGATAGACCCCTATGGGTTAACTTGGAGAGCATAAACTTCAACATAAGGGAGTTTTTCAAGAAACTTCTGGATTTTGAGGTAACAGGCTACATGGTGGTGGAAAACAGGGTAAAGCTCGTAAAGGGTTTGCTCTTGCTCCAGAAGGGTATTGTCATGAAGGTGGATTATGCAAACCTCAAAGGAATGGATGCTCTCAAGAGCCTTCTTGAGGACCTTAGCAAGGATGTGTGCATTCTAAGGGTATATGAGCTGTCTGAGGAGCTACTATCTATAATGCTTTCGGAGCCAGAGCTTGCTGGCGTCTATCAGGACTACGAAGCTGTCCCGCTTAAGAGTATAAGAGGAACAGCCCTTCTTGTGAGCGTTTCTGCGGAGAAATACGGCTACAAGGTATACCTGCAAGGAGAAGAGGTCTACTCAGAGGGCTTTGAGGAAGAAGCACCCTTTTATGAGCTCTTTGTGGTTGGCACTCCGCTTTCAGAGCCACTTGATGTGCTATCCATAATAGATGAAGGCAATAAGCTCAGAGTAGTAAAATACGACCCAGAACATCCCATTCTCTACTTTTGTCCCGCCTGCTGGAGCGTGATTTCCAAAGATGACAAGGTATGCCCAAACTGCGGTTATGACCTTACAGAGTTTCACAACCTCCCCTACGAATATAAGCTCATAATGGCTTTGGAACACCCTGTCAAAGACATGAAAAAGAACGTCATATATACCATAGGCAGGAAGGACTTGGAAATTGCCCTGCCACACTTTGAGCTTATGATAAGCAGAGAAACAGACCCCCTTATACTTATGGAGATAGCGGATGCTCTTGTGAGAATGAGTTCACCTGAAGCCATAAGACTTTTGAGGGAACTTGCCCAACACAGATATCCGGTGGTTCGCTCAAGGGCTCTCATGCACCTTCAAAGGAAGCTTAAAAATGCTACAGAATGAGCTAAAAAGCTCTTTGGGAAAGGAGTTTTTCTCAAAGCTGAAAATAGAACCATACTACCAACCCATAGTTGACCTAACTGGCTCGTCGGTCTTTGGCTACGAAGCTCTTAGTAGATTTTTGTTGGATGGTGTTCCCATGAAACCTATAAGGGTGTTCAAAATGGCGGAAGGGCTTGGAATTCTGCCAGAGCTTGACCTTATGTGTAGAAAGCTGGCAATAGAGGGTTTTTCAGAGAGTTTGAAGGGTCAGCTTTTTATAAACATCTTCCCAGCCTATCTGGTGTCTGAGTATGTGGGGAAGGGTCATACGCTTACCTTCCTTCAGCAGATGAAACTCAGCCCTTCAAGTGTGGTGCTGGAGCTTAACGAGGCGGTAAAGGTGCAGGATATGAGCCTTCTTAAGAAGGCAATAAAATACTACAGAGATCTTGGCTTTGGAATAGCCATAGATGATATAGGCACTGGTTTTAACTCTATACACAGTTTGTTGGAGCTTGAGGGGCTGTTAGACTATGTGAAAATACCCAGGGAGCTTGTGGATGGTGTTTCAAAGAGCAAGATAAAGTATAACCTAATAAAGGTGCTTTCTGATGTGTGTGCCAGCATAGGAGCAAAAGCCATCTACGAAGGCTTGGAAA
>JAXSOX010000100.1:0-5909 GCA_037926525.1 Aquificaceae bacterium
GGTAATGGCTAAGAGCCTCTCTGGTGCTATGCCCTTTTCCCTTATGAGAAACTCCACCTTGTGAGCGAGGGTTTTGGTCTTTCCAGAGCCAGCACCCGCTATAATAAGCAAAGGCTTGCCAAAGTGCCTTACCGCTCTTTCTTGAGAAGGGTTTAAGGCTTCCATTCTATGCTTAAACCCCGCACCCGAGACTGCGGGTCTACCGTTGCTCCCTTTCGGGCCTGGCGGGGTTCAACCCTGTCCCGTTGCGGGGCTATTTATAATTATATCCTCGTTTACACATCTTGCCCACTCCCGCATAGCCTTTATAGCCCTCTCTGCCAAAAGCCTTTTCCTCTCCTGCTTATCCTTTACCCTTTTCTCCAAAGGTGGCAAAAGTCCAAGCACAGGGGACATAGGCTGAAGCGTCCCTTCTTTACTGGTTATATACCTTACAAGTGAACCCAACATGGTCTCTTCTGGTGGGACAACCAAAGGTTTACCCTTTATGAGCCTTCCTGCGTTTATACCAGCTAATAGACCAGTGCCTGCGGATGCGGAGTATCCTTCCACGCCTGTTATCTGTCCTGCAAAAAAGATATTTTCATACTTCCTCATGTTCAAAAAGGGCGTGAGAATTCGGTTTGACTGTATAAAGGTATTTCTGTGCATAGAGCCGAGTTTTACAAAAACTGCGTTTCTAAGACAGGGTATTAGTCTAAGAACTCTTTTTTGTTCTGAATAGGTCATGCGTGTTTGAAAGCCTACAAGGGAGAGCAGTGTGCCCTCTTTGTTTTCCTTTCTTAGCTGGACTACCGCAAAGGGTTCTTTTCCAGTGCGTGGGTCTTTTAGACCTACCGGTTTCATAGGTCCAAAGAGCAGTGTTTTGTATCCTCTTTCTGCAAGCTCTTCTATTGGCATACAGCCTTCAAAGTAAACAAGGTTTTCAAAGTCTTTTGGTTTTACCTTCTCCGCCTTAAGAAGCTCTTCATAAAAGACCTTGTATTCCTCCTCTGTGAGGGTGCAGTTAAAGTAGTCATCCCCTCCCTTTCCATAGCGAGAAGCCCAAAAGCCCTTTGAAAAATCCACGCTGTCCGCTTCAACAATAGGAGATATGGCATCGTAAAAGTAAAGGTAGTCAAAGCCTACAAGCTCTCTTATATCCTCCGCAAGGCTCGGAGAGGTCAAGGGTCCAGAAGCGATAATAACTACCCTATCTCTCGGAACTTTCTTTACCTCTTCTCTTATTATCCTTATATTGGGATGTTCTGTTATCTTGCGAGTTATATATTCAGAGAAAAGCTCCCTGTCTACCGCAAGGGCTGTGCCTGCTGGCACGTAGGCGTATCTGCCAGCTTCTACTATCAAGGAGTTAAGCATTTCCATCTCCGCCTTTAAAAGTCCAGCACCAGAGGTAATCTCAAGGCTTCCAAGCGTATTACTGCATACGAGCTCAGCCAGTTTATCTGTCCTGTGGGCTGGGGTGTATTGGTTGGGTCTCATCTCATAGAGTAATACCCTAAGACCCATGTTTGCCAGTCTATAGCTGGCTTCCGAACCTGCAAGACCACCACCTATTACTATAACTTCCTCCATAGCTTATAATTTTAGGCATGTGCGGAATAGTAGGCTATGCAGGAACAAATCCTGCACTTTTGGTTTTACTCCAAGGGCTTGAAAGGCTTGAGTATAGAGGTTATGACTCTGCCGGTGTGGCTCTCATAGAAGATGGAAAGCTCTATGTGGAAAAGAAAGTGGGTAAGATAAGGGAACTTATAAGAAGTCTATGGGGAAAGGAGTTAAAGGCTACCACAGGCATAGGACACACACGGTGGGCAACTCACGGAGAGGTCTGTGAGCTAAACGCCCATCCTCATGTGGACAGCAAAGGTGAGTTTGCGGTGGTCCACAATGGCATTATAGAAAACTACAGAGAACTAAAGGAAGAGCTTCAAAGGCAAGGTATAGAATACAAGACGCAGACAGATACGGAAGCCATAGCACACCTTATTTCTCTTAACTATGAGGGAGACCTTCTCAAAGCGGTCCTCAAAGCTATAAAAAAGCTAAAGGGGGCGTATGCTTTTGCGGTGATAACTGTCAAAGAGCCAAACAGAATAGTGGCGGTGCGATACGGAAGCCCCCTTGTGGTAGGTGTGGGCAAAAAGGAGAACTTCATCGCCTCTGATATACCAGCTCTTTTGCCCTTTACAAAGGATGTAATACCTCTCAATGACGGAGAGATAGTGGACCTAAGACCTGACGGCTTTTTCATATACGACTTTGAAGGCAATCTGCTTACCAAGGAGATAATGCATGTGCCTTGGGATGTGCTATCTGCGGAGAAGGGTGGCTTTAAGCACTTTATGCTAAAGGAGATATTTGAACAGCCAAGAACCCTTGGAGATACCATAAGAGGCTACATTTCAAGAAGCTATGACATACCAATAAACCTAAGAGACTTTCGCAGGGTATTGGTGGTCGCCTGCGGAACTTCCTATCATGCAGGTCTTGTGGGTAAGTATTGGATAGAAAAGTATGCAAAAATTCCTGTGGAGCTCGTATACGCTTCGGAGCTTAGATACTCAGACAGCCCAGTAGGAGAGGGAGACCTAATAATAGCCATATCCCAATCTGGCGAAACCGCAGATACGAGGTTTGCCTCCCTTGCTATGAAAGAAAAGGGAGCAACGCTTCTTTCTATTGTGAATGTGATAGGCAGTGCCTTAGACAGGGAATCTGATTATAGCCTTTACACTCACGCAGGACCAGAGATTGGCGTTGCTGCTACAAAAACCTTTACCGCACAGCTTGCGGTTCTCTATTCCCTTGCGGTGAGCCACTCCGAGGAAAGGGAAAACCTTATGGAAAATCTTCTTAAAGTTCCTCACCTTGTGGAAGAGGTCCTTTCAGAGGCAGAAAAGGTAAGGGAGGTTGCCCTCAAGTATGCGGAGTTTAAAAATGCCATATATCTTGGTAGGTATCTGAGCTATCCAGTAGCCCTTGAAGGTGCACTAAAGCTAAAGGAAATATCCTACATACATGCGGAAGGCTATCCTGCGGGAGAGATGAAACACGGACCCATAGCCCTCATAGATGAGCGTATGCCCGTTGTAGCTATAGCACCAATGGACAGGGTTTACGAGAAAATCTTGTCTAACATAGAGGAAGTGCTCGCAAGGAAAGGAAAAGTAATAAGCGTTGGCTTTAGAAAAGACCAAAAGCTAAAAGAGCTCTGTCAGGACCTCCTGGAAGTGCCACAGATAGAAGAAGACCTCACACCTTTCTTGACAGTTATTCCACTACAACTCTTTGCCTACTACATAGCGGACTATCTTGGTCTTGACGTAGACCAGCCACGAAATCTTGCCAAGACGGTTACTGTGGAGTAAGATACAATAAGTCATTAGGGAGGTTGTTTCTATGGTTGGACTATTAAGTTTATTAAGAGACTTGGACATATATCTCTCTCAGCATGCCTTGTATATTTCCAAACTGGAAAGAGCTATAGAAAACCGTCAACCCTTTGAACATAAAACCTGTAGAGAATGTGCCTTTGGGAAAAAGTTTTACGAAGAGGTTTATCCTCGTATGGAAGAATACGAAGATAAGATTAAGGAGCTACTATATGAAATAGAAAAACTTCATTGTGATTTTCATGAGGTAGCCAGCAAGATAGATACTCAAAACCCAAAGCCGGAGGATATGGAAATAATAAAAAAGATTAAAGAACACTCCACTCGCCTATTCCAGCTACTTCTTACATTAAAGAGAGAAATCCTCAAGTAGAGTTAGAAAATAAAAACTTAAGCAGTGCCTTTTGAGTGTGAAGCCTGTTTTCTGCCTGCGTGAAGATAAAGTCCGCATGGGACTCAAAAACTTCTTCTGTTATCTCCTCTCCCTTCTTTGCAGGAAGACAGTGCATAACTTTAACCTCAGGCTTTGCGTATGAAAGTAATTCCTTGTTTACCTGATAGGGTCTTAGGGCTTGTAGCTTTTCCTCTTTTCTATCTTGGTTCATGCTAACCCATACATCCGTGTATACCACATGAGCGTCCCTTACCGCCTCTACGGGGTTTGTAGTTAGATATATGCTACCACCAGTTATCTTGCATAGGTCTTCGCCAGCTTGATAGTATAGACTGCTTGGCTCATAACCCTCTGGAGTTGCCACAAAGAGCTTAAGACCAAAAAGACCCGCACCCACAAGCCATGTGTTGCATACGTTGTTTCCATCTCCCACATAAGCTATTTTGATACTCCGCACATCTTCCCCAAAAACTTCGTAAAGGGTAAAAATATCACTCAGTATCTGGCACGGATGTGCCATATCTGTAAGGGCGTTTATCACCGGTATATCCGAGTATTTGGCAAACTCCTCTAACTTTTTGTGGGAGTCTGTCCTTATAACTATCCCATCCACATATCTTGAAAGGGTCCTTGCGGTATCCTTTAGGTCTTCACCCCTTGAAACCTGCAGACTATTCTCCTGTAGAAATATGGTATTACCACCAAGCTGAGCTATGGCTACCTCAAAGGATACGCGAGTCCTTGTAGAGGGTTTTGTAAAGTATAAGGCTATGTTTTTCCCTTCTAAATAACGCTCCTTATCAATACCTCTCTTTATACTTAGAGCGTCTTGGAGTATGCTCCACCCTTCCTCAGGGCTTATTTCCCAAAGGTCAACAAAATTCCGTTTCATCTTATCTATTTTAACATAGTGTAGTATCTCTTATAGTTTCTGAAAACCCTTTCCACGTAAGCACCATGACCCTTTGCCTTGCTTCCCTTGTTGTAGCAGTCCACCGCATGGCTTATGTCTTTGTATTGCTCCATGCACCTTCTAAGCACCATAGCTCCAAAGTGTATGTTGTAGCAGGGTTCAAAAATCCATTCTTTGGGAATTCTATACCTTTCAAGCCAAGAAGAATTTATCTGCATAATGCCGTAGTCTCTCGTGCCATTTCTGTTGACGTTTACAGCCCGTGGATTGAAGTTGCTTTCCACCTTTGCTATAGCTATCAAAAGGACAGGGTCAACTCCATACCTCTTGCCTGCATCAAAAAAGCAACCATAAAAGGCAAAGGAGAGGTAAGGCACAATTAAGAGAAGGAGCAATTTCATAGAGTTTTATTCTAACAAAACGTTCATGTAGGGGCTAAGTTTAAACCACAAAGGAGGGTCTTCATCTACCGCATAGGCACAACTGGCACCACGAGATGTTAGGTATGAAAGGAGCTCCCTTGCCTGTGCAGTATCCCTTACGCCATACACAAGAAAGCAGTCCTTTGGGTTTGCCCTTATTAGACCATATCCGCTATATAGGAAACTTAAACTGCTTTCAAAGGCTACCACCTTGTCCGCCACACTGTAATATTCTTGAGGCACCCTTGTTCCCGGGTTTATTACCACCATGAAGTTTCCTCGCCCTTTGACATAATTGTATATCTGTCTGTAGTATTCAAAATCTCTAAGCTCATTGCTCACCTCATCAAGGAAAAAGCCATCTAATTGAGGATAAAAATCCAAATAACGTTCTATATCCGCTATGACCTTTTGCTGGTCTTTGTGAGCGTAGTTAGTTTTTACATAGTTCCTCATCCTATAGAAAAATATTCCACAGGACGAGGTTTCGCAGGCAAGGGGACTATAAGCTCCCTTGTGAACCGCAGAAGAACATTCCTCGCACCTACTACATCCGCATCCTCCTCATACCCACACCGTAGGCACTTGAAATGTTCTCCACTACGGTTCAACTTATCCTGATATCCACACTCAGGACAAGTCCTGCTTGTATATTGTGGTGGAACTATGTGATATTGGACGCCAACTACCTCACATAGTTCCTTTATCCTCTTTAGAACATACCCATACAACCAGTGGTTAAACCTCCTGTTTACCACCCTACTCCATACTCCACTCTTGCCCTT
>JAXSOX010000101.1:0-5819 GCA_037926525.1 Aquificaceae bacterium
GACCAGTGGGCGCAGAGTCCACCACCACGTATGTAAACTCTTGGCAGTAGTCTAAGAGCCTATCAAGGACCGCAGTTTCCTGAGCGGTGGGAGAGCTTTTTAGATACTTTGCGTATTCCCTTATGCCAGAGCTTACAGAGGGCAGGAGCTCGCCAAGGGCGGAAAGGACCCTTTGAGCATACTGCTCCACCAGAGCCTGAGCGTCCAACTCTATCGCAAAGAGACTTTCCTTGACCTGCTTTATGTGGTTTCCCACAGGCATTCCCAGTATGCCCGACAGGGAGTGGGCTGGGTCCACAGAAAGTAGCAATGTCTTGTCTATCTGAGATAGCCTAAGGGCTACAGCGCAGGAGAGAGTGCTTTTACCAACGCCTCCCTTTCCTCCAAAGAATACAAGCCTTTTCAACAGCACGGTAGAAAACCGAGCCCTCCCCTTTCTAAACCTACGCTTCTGTGCCAAAGATGAAACTCATGTATCATGTAAGGATATAACTCAAGCACATACACCCCAAGAGGATTATCAAGCCCAAAGTAGTCAAGAAAAAGAGAAAGAAGGAGGAGGTCCCTAATATGAGAATAAGAGACCTCCACACGCCTTTTAAAGTGAAGTTCTACAAAACCTCTAAGTATATCTTTCACTTGAGGCTAAGCACCCATTTAGCCAAATCCTTTGCTTCCTGGTCCGTGATATTTTGTGGTGGCATGGGCACCTGACCCCATGTTCCCACACCGCCGTTCTTTATCCTCTTGGCAAGTTCCTCTTCTATGCCAGGCTGTCCGGCGAACCTCTTAGCCACCTCCTTGAAAGCAGGTCCCACCTTCTTGTTGTTTATATCGTGGCACGCAAAACAGCCCTTTTGCTGAGCAAAGGCCTGCATGTCCTTAACTGGTGCACTAGCTTGTTGAGCAGATGCCTGTTGCTGTGCGGGTTTCTGTTCTGCTTGAGCCTGTTGCTGCTCTGCAGGCTTTTGTTCTGCTTGAGGCTGGGTCTGTTGTTGCTGAGCGGGTTGCTGTGCCTGCTCTTGAGGCTGAGCTTGCTGAGCAGGCTGTTCGGCAGGCTTTTGCTGGCAGGAAGCTGCAAAAAGTGCTCCAGAGGCTAAGGCTAAGAAAGCAAGCTTTTTCATTTTAGCACCTCCACATTCTTAATTATATCAATATACAGCACAGAAGGTTAAAATTTCATGAAAATTTGGCTTATAATCTTTAGCCATGCTGGACATAAGAAAGATAATGGAAATTTTGCCACACAGATATCCCCTGCTCCTTGTGGACAGGATAATAGAGATGGAGGTGGGTAAAAGGATAGTGGGGTTAAAGAATGTATCTGTGAACGAGCCAGTTTTTCAGGGGCACTTTCCGGGTTTCCCCCTCATGCCTGGTGTTTACATTCTTGAAGCCATGGCACAGGTGGGTGGCATCCTCATGATAGAGTCGCTGGGTTTAGAGATAGGGAAATACGCCATAGTCTTTGCAGGCATAGATGAGGCAAGGTTCAAAAGACCCGTCTACCCTGGAGACCAGCTTGTTATGGAGCTTGAGGTGGTCTCTCTTAAGAAGAGCCTTTCAAAGATGACAGGCACAGCAAGGGTAAATTCTGAGGTGGTGGCCACCGCCACCTTGTATGCGGCAGCCAGAAAGCTTGAGGAGTTAAGACGCTGAGGCTTCTTCAAGGGCTTTGAGTCCCTTCTCTGTAATAGAATACCCTTCGCCCTCTTGCTTTAGAAAGCCAGCCTGTGTGAGTTCTCTCAGGGAGCTTCTTACTTGAAAGAGGGGGCGGCCCGTAATTTGGACCGCCTCCTGAGGTAGAATTTGCCCCCTTTCTTTGACTAGCTTAAGAAAGGACAGAGCCCTGTCTGAAAGCCTGCCATCGGGGCTTACGCAACCCATACTCATGGCTTAACCCAGCTTCTTCTTGCAGAAATACCAGTCCTTGCACTCATAGCCTTCTTGCAGTCTCTTGAGGGCATCCTCGTAGGTGGTGGGTGGTGGCACGATAACCTTGGTGTTCTCTTCGGTAAACTCCCAAGTCTGTGGTGCAGGGACCCAGTCTGCGGGCGTTGCTACGCCGTGCTTGTCTGCAGTCTGCAGGGCGTCTATTAGCCTGAGTATCTCCCTCATATTCCTTCCAGTGGAGAGAGGATAGTAGATTATGGCCCTTATCTTGCCGTTTGGGTCAATCACAAAGACCGCCCTGACGGTCACAGTAGAGCTCTCTCCAGGATGGAGCATGCCGTAGAGTCTTGCCACCTTGCCGTCTATATCTGCCACTATAGGGAAGGGTATGTCCACGCCCAGCTTTTCCTTTATGTTCATCACCCAAGCGATGTGCGAGAAGTTGCTATCAATGCTTAATCCGAGGAGCTGGACGTTTCTCTTTTTGAACTCTTCGTAGAGCCTGGCAAAGCCCATAAATTCTGTGGTGCAAACTGGCGTAAAGTCTGCTGGGTGTGAGAAGAAAACCACCCACTGACCCTGAAAGTCTTCAGGGAACTTGATAGGACCCATGGTGGTTTGGGCTTCAAAGGCTGGAGCTTGGTCTCCTATCCTTGGCATGCTGACTACTTGTTCCATGTTTCCACCTCCTTATAAGAGTTTTGATATATAGTATTATAAGCATATGCAAATAATTTGCAATATGATAAAAATCACATCACACTAATCGCTTCAGAAGAGAAAGCAAGCCTTCTACCTTTTGCTTTTCTTCTTGGAGCTCTTCAAGGGCTTCTTTGGTTTTGTTAATCTCTTCTTCCGGAGCTCTCCTTAAGAAGTTTTCGTTGCTTAGCTTTTGCTGGAAGCTCTGCAAAGACTTCTCTATTTCCGAAAGCCTTTTTGAGTAGGAGTTTATCAACTCTTGAACCTTTACACCTTCCTCTATGGGGAGATAAAACTCAAAATCTCTTGAAAAGCCTGCTACACAGTTGGATGGTTCTGTTTGCACCTCCTCAAGGCTTTCCAACCTTGCAAGGCTCAAAATGTGAGGTATAAACTCCTGCACCAGCTCCTTGCTTTCTCCTGCCTTGTAGTAGAGCCTTATCTTTCGTGAAGGTTCAATTCTTAGGTCGCTTCTGAGGGAGCGTATGGCAGAGATAATTTCCTTTAGCCTTTCTACCTTTCTTTCCGCCTCTTCGTAAATCTCCGAGGGATTATGTTGAGGATATTCTGTAAGAGATATGCTTTCCTTGTGTGCTGTAGGGAGCTCAAGCCATAGCTCCTCTGTTATGAAAGGCATAAAGGGATGCAAAAGCCTAAGGGTTTTTTCAAAGACGTTGAGTAAGGTTGCCTGAACGGTTATTTTTTCTCTGTTTATAGCTTCCTCTTGTGCCTTCCTTTCTTCTTCTGGTAGGCTCTCGTCAGCTTTAGCATACAACCTAAGCTTTGAAAACTCTATATACCAATCACAAAACTCGCTCCATATAAACTCATATAGCTCTTTTGAGGCTTCTGAGAATTCGTATTCTGAAAGGGCTTTGTTTACCTTTTCTATGGTCCTATTTAGCTTTGTAATTATCCAGAGGTCTTCACTTCTTGGTGGCGCACAGTAGGGAAGCTTTGTAAGTAGGTCTGGCTCAAGGTTCATAAGTATAAACCTGCCTGCGTTCCACAGCTTGTTGGCAAAGTGCTTATAACCTTCAAAACGCTTTTCAGAGAGCCTTATATCCCTTCCCTGCTGTGTAAGAATAGCCAAGGTAAAACGCAGTGCGTCCGCACCATACTTCTCCACAATATCAAGAGGGTCTATCACATTACCCTTGGTCTTGGACATTTTCTGTCCCTTTTCATCCCTTATAAGAGCATGTATGTATACATCCCTGAAAGGAATATCCTCCATAAAGTAAGTGCCCATCATAACCATACGGGCAACCCAGAAAAAGATGATGTCAAAGCCTGTTACCAAGAGGTCTGTGGGGTATAGGGCTTTGAGGTCCTTTGTATCTTCTGGCCAACCAAAAACACCAAAGGGCCAAAGGGCAGAGGAAAACCATGTATCAAGCACGTCTGTTTCTTGCCTTAGATTTTCAGAACCGCACTTTTTACAACGCAAAACAAACCTGTAGGTTTTCTTTTTACTGTCATACCTGTATCTACTCTTCTTTTCTGTGAGAATAGCCATGGGGTTTAGGTCTTGAGTGAAAAAGAGCCTTAGAGAATTAGCATCCACCTCGGTAGAGTGATACTTATGAAAGACAAACTTTTTATAAAAGTCCAATACGGTAAGCTCTGGATGGACAAAGGAGGGGGCATGGAGTGCACTGGCTACCTCTTCTGGAGTAAATTCCTCCTTTATTTTGCGGTCCGCTATGAGGTTAAAGATGAGTTTGTCATAGACCCTGTCAAAGTCTTCGTCGGTAAACACGTTTTCGTGCCCGCAGTCCTCACAATACCATACGGGTATTCTATGTCCCCACCATATTTGACGGGATATGCACCAGTCTTTGAGGTTTTCCATCCACTGGAGGTATATCTTTTTCCAATTTTCTGGGACAAATTTTATGAGACCTTCTTTGACTACCTGTATAGCCCTTTCTTTTATTCTGGGGTCCGAGACCTTTAGAAACCATTGGGTAGAAACCATAGGCTCAAGAACAGTTTTACAGCGATAACATTTACCAACCGCATGTCTATGATTTTCCACCTTCTCAAGAAGTCCAAGTTCTTCAAGCTCCTCCACTATCCTTTTTCTTGCACTATATCTGTCAAGCCCTGCAAACTTGCCCGCATTTTGGTTCATATTGGCAAACTGGTCCATTACCTGCACAAAGGCAAGACCGTGAGACTTTCCTATTTCAAAGTCCAGAGGGTCATGTGCGGGAGTTATCTTTACCGCTCCCGTTCCAAACTCAGGCTTTACCCTTTCATCCGCTATAATGGGGATAAGGTTTTCCACCTCTGAGCCATCCATAGCTATCCTTTTCCAATCCACAAGGGGAAGTCTAACCCTCTTACCTACAAGGTTCTTATACCTTTCGTCTTGAGGATGGACCGCAACCGCAGTGTCTCCGAGCATGGTTTCTGGTCTTGTGGTAGCAACGGTTATGTAGCCTGAGCCGTCCTCAAGAGGGTAGCGTATGTAGTAGAGCTTTCCCTCTTCTTCTTCGTGTTCCACCTCAAGGTCAGAAAGGGCGGTTAGGTCTTTTGGACACCAGCTTACCATGTACTCCGCACGGTATATGAGACCCTCTTCGTATAACCTTCTAAAGGCGTGCCTGACCGCTCTTGAAAAGCCTTCATCAAGGGTAAACCTTTCCCTCTTCCAATCTACGCTAACACCGAGCTTTTCAAGCTGTTGTCTTATAGCGTTTCTTGATATAGGTACCCATTCCCAGACTTTCTTGAGAAATTCTTCTTTACCAAGCTCTAACCTGCTTAGACCTTCTTCTTGAAGACGTTTGTCCACCACATACTGGGTTGCAATACCCGCATGGTCAAAGCCTGGCACCCAGACCACATCCTTTCCAAGCATCCTCTGCCATCTACAAACTATATCCTGCAAAGTGGCATTTAAGGCATGTCCCATATGCAAAGAACCCGTTACATTGGGAGGGGGGATGACCACAGAAAACCTATTTTGAAAAGAAGGGTTTTCTACAGAATAAAGAGCCTTCTCTATCCACCTCTTTGAGTGCTTTGACTCTATCGCCTTATGGTTGTATTGTCCTATGTCCTTCATAGAAAAAGGATTATAGCATGGCTTGGACTTTTATGGGATATATAGACTGGGATGGCTACTTACGAACCTACCCTTCTCGTCAAATATGTAAGTGGACGGCAGAAAGGTAATGGGAAAATAATCGTTAAACCTTACCTCTGTATCCACGAGA
>JAXSOX010000102.1:0-5752 GCA_037926525.1 Aquificaceae bacterium
GGTTTTACCGCCTTTAACCCTGCGGGTGGCATGCACCACGCTTATCCCTCAAGAGCAAACGGCTTTTGTTTTATAAACGACCCTGGCGTAGCCCTCCAGTATCTCCTTTCAAAGGGTTATAAGAGAATCCTATACATAGACCTTGATGCACACCACTGCGACGGAGTGCAAGACTTCTTCTACGAAGATGACAGGGTGTTTGTCTTGTCCCTGCATCAGTCTCCTGAGTATGCCTTTCCCTTCAAGAGAGGCTTTATCCATGAGCGAGGCTTTGGAAGAGGTAAAGGCTACAATCTCAACATACCACTACCAAAAGGGCTCAACGACAGGGAGTTTCTGTTTGTTCTTGAAAAGCTATTGCCAAAATTGGCAGACCTTTTTAAGCCAGAGGTATATATCCTCCAACTTGGCACCGATGTTCTAAGTGAGGATTACCTTTCTAAGTTTGAGCTTTCCAACTGGGGCTTTCTTAAGGCTTTTGACCTAATAAGAGATATCCTTGGAGAGGGTATATATCTTGGAGGTGGAGGCTATCATCCTATTGCACTCGCAAGAGCTTGGTCTCTTCTATGGTGTAGAATGTCGGGAAGGGACATACCCAAAAGCCTAAACCAAAAGGCAAGGGAACTTTTGCTTTCTGTAGACTTTGAAGAGTTTGACGATGAGGTAGATAGGAGCTATATGTATGAACTGCTTTTAGATATGCCAAGAGAAGGAAGTGTTAGAGAGGAGGTGAAAAGGGTTGTTAAAGAGGCTATAACCTATTATGAATGAAAATTCTTCTGTGCTTCCCTCTTGTGAAGGATCTTTGCACTGGTTATCACAAGGTAAAGACCGCTAAAGGACAAACCTAAAAGACCAAAAAAGAAGAGAAAACTTTTAAAATCTTCCAAGAAGTTTTTGGCACCTAAGGAATATTGTAGAGCCTTAGCCATCTCCTTTTTATCAAAGACCACACCATACACATACTTTTTAATCTTCATATCTGGAGACACAAACACCACAAGGTTAGGATGAACAAAATCCTTCGTCTCAGGAATGGACATAAACCTAAAGTCTATAGCATCCACGAGCCTAAAAAGGTCCTCTTTTGTCTTTGCCCTAACCACCTTCCAGCCTTCACCGTCAAGACCATATTTCTCCTGAAAGGCTCTAATGTCCTCTTGTCCGTCAGATGGGTCAAAGGTAAAGGAGAGAACCCAAAAGTCTTGCCCTGGCTTTCCAAGGAAAGGAATTACCTTTTTTAGGGAGTCCGTTATTATGGGACAGGCGGAGTTGCAGTGTGTGTAGATGGGGCTCAGGACTACGGGCTTCCCCTTTAGGCTGTGAAGGTTAAACTCTCTTCCTTTAGAGTCTACCAGAAGAACATCTGGAAGCTCTCTGCCAAGGGTTTTACCTTCGTTAGGAGGTATTCCCGTTGAACCCTCCTGAGAAAAGGCGGTAATAAAAAAAAGGAGGAGGGCTAAAAGCCCTCCAGACAAATGGCGCACGACGGAACCCTCATTTAATAACCTCTGCCATTTCCTTCTTTTCATCCTTTGCGGACTGAGGTTTTGTTATAGGTGCTGGGCTTTTATCGTTATAGCCAGGGGAATCAAAGAATACACCCCTCTTTGTAACGTCGTATAGTGCTGGTATGTAAGACACGAGGAAGAGCAAGGAGCTGAAAACAACCCAAGGGGTAAGTTTCTGAAGTGCTGGCATCTTCTCATCATGATACGGCTCCGCAGTGGGAACTTCAAGCTCCGCCTCCTTAGTAGCTGGAGATAGCAATGTTCCAAAAAAGGAAATCGCCCAGAAGATAAAGCCAACCACTATAAGCACCCCTGCAAACACGGAAAGCTCCGCATAGCCTACCCATTCTGGTCGGTAAAGGGGTGATTCTGGGTTTAAATAAGATATGCCTGTGTTTGTTCTTCTTGGAAACCCGTGAAAGCCTGCAATAGACATGGCATATTCAAATATAAGCATACCCTGCCACCAGAGCCATGGAGCTAACACCGCAAGGCCTTTGAACCTTATCTCTTTTCCAGTAAGCTGAGAAAGGAAGAAAAGGGACATACCGAGGAAAACGAGCGTCACAAGACCGCCAACGGTAGTATGAAAGTGGCCCGGCACAAAAGAAGTGTTGTGGACAACTTGGTTCATGTTGTAAGAAGCGTTTACTATGCCCGTTATACCTCCAACAAAGAAAAGGAAAAGACCCGCCATGAAGTAAGAAACAAGCCACTTATTACCCTCAAGGCTTATGTAGGGTATTTTTGTCCACCAATAGAAAAGGGAGTTTCTAACTTCTGGGTATTTAGATTTTATGGAGTATTCAAGAGATGCAGCAACAGTAAAGGCGGTTATCATGCTTGGAACAGCCACACCGAAGGTGAAAAGGGCATGTATAAGTTTGTAATTGTTGGTTATTCCGGGTTCTGTAAACTGGTGGTGAAGACCTACAGGGAAGGAAAAGATAAGGAAGAGTATAAACACAAACCTCGCAGCACCATCAGAATAGAGTTTGCCATCACCTGTGACTATCTTTGGAAGGACTGTGTAAAGCATTACATAAGCTGGCAGAAGCCAGAAGTAAACTACTGGGTGTCCAAACGCCCAGAAGAGGGTTCTGGCAAGAGATGGATTTATTTCCTGAACAAGACCAAGGGAAAGAGGAAGGAGTTGGAAGAGAACTTCAATAACCACTGGCACCACCATTATTACCCACATGATGTGGTTTATTAGCATGCCGTAAACTGCAAAAGGGACCTTTTGACCAGGGTTCTCTCTTTTCCATAAGATGTAATTGGGTAGCCAGTCAAAGAAAAGAGGAACTATAGAACCTATTATCAGTAGTGCAGCACCAAGATAAAAGCTCCAATGGGCTATAAGGGGAGGATAGAAGGTATAAAGCACATTTGCTTTACCAGTGAACATAGCCCAAGCTGCCATAAGCGTGCCACCAAACATGAGAATAAGGCTTAGCCATTGCACAGCAGGTCTAAGAGGCTTCTTCAGATAATAGAGAAATACAATATTTCCAAGGGCAACTATGATTATGGTGGTAAAGACTATAGCGTTTATGACACCGTGTAGAGTAAGCCCCTGATAGTATTCTATGCCACCCACTGACATGTCTTTTATAACCCCAGCCCTGTAAAGCACCTGCATAAGACCGTGGTATATACCAAAAACAAGGAGCAAGATGGGAAAAACTATTTCCGCTACTATGATGTTTCTTATGGTTTTATCCACCTTCATGGCAAGCCTCCTTTACTTAACAACTATTTTTGTAGCCATGTCTTGATGTCCTATACCACAGTATTCATGGCAGACTATGTGATAAACGCCCGGCTTGTCGAACTTATACCTCGCATAGGCAACAGTTCCTGGAATCGCCATTAGGTTAACGTTTGTCCCGTCAATCTGAAAGCCATGTATAACATCACCGCTGGTTAGGTAAATATCCACTACAGAACCTGCTGGTATTTCCACATCCGCTGGCTCAAAATACCACATTTTAGCAAGATAGTGAATCTCGTATCTGTTGGGAGCGTGCTGGATTACCTTCCCTTCTGTAAAGGGTTTTACATCGGTTATGCATGTGGGAACATCGATGTTGAGAACCTTTGCTGCGTAGACCAGCAAACTTGCAAAGAAACCAAGAAAACCCACCGCAAGCACAAGGGCTGTCTTTTCCGCCTTATCCATGGCTACACCTCCTTATGGTTGTGTCTGACCCCTTACCAGCATGGTGAAGTATGTGGACAGCCATACAAGGGCGTAAAAGCCCAACATGAAGAGAAAGAAGGCTACTGCCCCTTTGGGAAAGAAGTGCTCGTCCTTCATGGCATACCTCCTATAAGTATTTTTTATAATGCAATAAAGCTCACTTATAAGTATATGCGAAGTCTTCTGTTTTGTCAAGTTTTATTAAAAGAAAGATTTATTCAATTTCTTCTTTTCACCTTTTATAGTTTGTTAATCAGAAATAAGTAATTAAGAATATGCCGATATACTTATACATCTTGCAAAACAGAGACAAGGTCTATATTTAATAATTCCATGAGGATCATAGTTAACGGTAAGCTATTGGAGGTGGAAGAGGATATAAGTCTACTTGCTCTTTTAGAGAAAAACCGCATAGAGATAAGACCAGTAGGTCTTGCAGTGGCGGTAAACGAAGAGATAGTGCCAAAGAGCAAATACGAAGAATATAAGCTCAAGGAGGGAGACAGGGTTGAAATAGTAAACATCGTAGGAGGTGGATAGATGTTGGACTATGAGAGGCTTTTGGAGGAGGACTACCTTGAAATTGCAGGCAGGCGTTTTCGCTCAAGGCTTATCATAGGCTCTGGAAAGTTTAAGAGCTTTCAAGAAAACAAGGAAGTTCTTGAAGCATCTGGTGCAGAGATTATCACCGTGGCGGTCCGTAGGGTCAACATCACTGACCGTAGTAAGGAAAACCTCCTTGATTACATAGACCCACAGAAATACCAGATACTGCCAAACACCGCTGGATGCTACACTGCAGAAGAAGCCATAAAGACCGCCATGCTGGCAAGGGAAGCAACTGGCATAAACTGGATAAAGCTGGAAGTAATAGGTGACCAAAAGACCCTCCTACCAGATATGGAAGAGACCTTAAAGGCGGCAAAGTTCCTTGTAAAGGAAGGCTTTGTAGTTCTGCCCTATATCTTTGACGACCCTGTGTATGCCAAGAAGTTTGAGGATGTAGGCTGTGCAGCGGTAATGCCCCTTGCAGCACCCATAGGCTCGGGTCTTGGCATGCAAAATCCTTATAACCTTATCTTCATAAAGGAAGCTGTTTCCGTGCCTGTTATAGTGGATGCGGGTATCGGCAGTGCTGCGGACATTCCACCGGTGATGGAGCTTGGTGTGGACGCAATTCTTACCAATACAGCCCTCGCAGAAGCAAAAGACCCCATAAAGATGGCGGTAGCTATGAAGTATGCGGTTATTGCAGGAAGGCTCTCATACCTTGCGGGTAGAATGCCAAAGAGAACCTATGCAGTGCCTTCCTCTCCCCTTAAGGGAGTGCCCTACAAAACATGATAGATGTTGCGGTAGTTGGTGCAGGCATATCGGGTCTTTCTGTAGCCTTTCATCTTAAAAGCAAAGGCTTTAGTGTTCATGTCTTTGAAAAGGAAGAGCTACCCGGTGGCAACATACAGACTGTAAGAAAAAATGGATACATACTTGAGCTTGGTCCTCAAACAGTATTGGCGGATGCAAAAGTAGAGGAGTTTTTAAGGAAAGCAGGCATAAGCCCCCAATATGCGGAGGAGAGCTCCAAAATAAGGTATGTTTACAAAAAAGGCAAACTAATACCCCTTCCCATGTCTCCCGTTAGTTTTTTCAAGTCTCCCCTTTTGTCCTTTAGTGCCAAGCTAAGGGTTTTGAGAGAGCCCTTTGTCCCACCTTCAGTAAAGACAGAGGAAAGCATAGGAGAATTTGTCCGTAGAAGGCTTGGGAAAGAGTTTCTTGACTACATAGTTGCCCCCTTCGTGTCTGGTGTTTATGCAGGAGACCCAGAAAGGCTCTCTGTAAAATACGCAGTCAGAAGGGTCTACGAGCTTGAGCAAAAATTTGGAAGCCTTATAAAAGGAGCTATAAAGCTGAAGGCTTTGGGTCCTGGTGGTAGGCTTATCTCCTTTGAGGGTGGAAACCACACATTAATAGACAGGCTTTCCTCTGAGCTAAAGGTGGATACGGAAAACGTGGTTCTCAAAATAAGAAGAAAGGA
>JAXSOX010000103.1:0-5691 GCA_037926525.1 Aquificaceae bacterium
TGGAAAGGGTAGCATGCCAGCTGCACCTTGAATGCCTGCTTCCAAGCTCACCGCCACTATATCTTCTCTGCTCTTGAGTATTTCCTCAAGCATATTCAAAAGCTCTTGCTTACACTCATCGCAAAGCCTTCCGTATTTTTCTTTGCAAAAGAGGTAGGGTGATGGAAGTTTAATGCTTTCAAAAAGTAAGTCTTTGTATGTTCCATGAAAGAGGTCTATGCCCCCAAGACTAACCGCACCCAGAGTGTCTCCGTGATAGGCTTCTGATAGGGTAATAAAGGCTTTTCTTTTCTCTCCCTTGTTCCTCCAGTATTGGTATGCCAGTTTTATGGCAATTTCCACTGCTTCCGCACCATCCTCCGAATAAAAGACCTTTGTAAGCCCCTTTGGTGCTATTTCCACGAGCCTTTTAGCCAAGAGGATAGCTGGCACGTTGGAGCTTCCAAGTGTTGTGGTGTGTGCCACCTTCTGAAGTTGGTCAATTAACGCCTTGTTTAGCTTTGGATGGTTGTGTCCATGCACGTTGCACCATAGGGAGGATATGGCATCTATGAACCTTCTACCCTTTATATCATAAAGATACACACCCTCTCCCCTTTCAAAGATGAGGTTTTCTTCCTCTCTGTAGACCTTCATCTGTGTAAAGGGATGCCAAAAGTATTCCTTGTCCCACCTTTCAAGGAGAAGAGGGTCTATCATGGCAACCTCCATATCAACACAATTTCTCCTTTTACCTCTCCCCTACTTTCCAAATCCTTTAGGACCTCAGAGAGCTTGCCCCTTATATACTCCTCGTGTATCTTTGTAAGCTCACGTGCCACACAAAGAGGAACTTCCGAGCCATATACCTTCTCCATAACCTGTAGACTTTTTACCACTCTGTTGGGTGATTCAAAGGCTATTATGGTGCTATCCTTGTAAACCTTTAGCTCCTCAAAGAACTTTTCAAGCCCTTTTCTTGGCAGGAAGCCTACAAAGGTAAACCTGTCTGTTGGAAGACCAGAGCCTACAAGGGCAGTAAGGACCGCACTGGGTCCAGGGATTACCTCTACTGGTATACCCTTTTCCACACATGCTCTTATTAGTTTGTATCCCGGGTCTGAGATGGAGGGCATGCCAGAGTCTGACACAAGGGCAACGTCTTCCTTTTCAAGGAGCTTTAGAACCTTTGGCACTTGCACGCTTTCCTTTGGCTCGTAGTAGGATATGAGTTTTTTGTCCTTTATGTTGTAGTGGTTAAGAAGTATCAAAGTCCTGCGCGTGTCTTCGCAGGCTATGAAGTTAACGCTTTGGAGCACCTCAAGGGCTCTTAGGGTAATGTCCTTCAAGTTTCCTATGGGAGTGGCAACCACATAGAGCTTTCCCATCTTACTTCACCAAAAGAAGAGGTATGTTTATATGATGCAGGACAAAGCTTGTTATACTTCCAAGAAATAGCTCTCTCACTTTCCCCTTTGAATAGGCTCCCATAAGCAGTAGGTCCACATCTCCCTCGTTGCAATGGCTCACTATCCTTTCCTCTGGTATGCCTTGCAAGACCTCCAACTCAACACCTTCAGGTCTTTCTGGGGGTGTATCACCCACATAAAGTGCGTAAAGCCTGGCATTATAGAGCTTAGAGAGCTCCTTTGCAAGCTCAAGGGCTTTTTTTGAGATGTCTCCTCCATCGTAGGCAACGCATATATTTCTTATAGGTCTTTTCTCTTCTGGGACGAGCATAACTGGAGACTTGCTCCTTCTTGAGACCACCTCTGCGGTGGAGCTAAGGAGAAAGCCCTTTATGGGACGCTTACCCCTTCTTCCAATAATTAGTAGGTCCTCTGGGTCTGCCTGTTTGACAAGCTCTTCGTAAGGTATGCCTATGGTTTGAAAGGAGGAAACCTTTACGCCCCTTTGTCTACCCTCTGCGAGAAACTCCTCTATAAGGGTGTTAGCCTGCTCCTCCAAAAAATCTTTTACCTTCTGAGATATGCCAAGATAGTAGGTAAAGCCAAGCACTCCCGCCAAGTCCTCTAAAAAGCTCTCCTCAAGCAGTCTGTTGTCTATTATGTGAACTCCCACCACCGGAACTTGAAGCTTTTCTCCAAGCTCAAAGGCATAGTCCTTTGCGGTCCAGCCGGGTTTTGAGCCGTCAATTCCTACCACTATCCTCTTAAATGTCAAGGTTTCTCACCTCTCTTGCGTAAGTCTCTATAAACTCTCTTCTTTGCTCTACATCTTCTCCCATGAGTATGGAGAATATCCTGTCTGCCTCTGCTGCATCCTCTATGGTAACTCTAAGGAGTCTTCTTGTGGCAGGGTTCATGGTGGTTTCCCAGAGCTGTTCTGGGTTCATCTCCCCAAGACCCTTATATCTTTGTATTTCAAAGGACTCCTTTACCAACTCCATAGCCTTTGAGTATAGGTCCTGTGGGCTTTCCACCTCCACAGACTTCTTTTCGTAGACTATTTTCACAGGAAACCTCACCTTTGAACCCTCAAGAAGAGACTTGTAGGAGAGTGAAGAGAGAAAGTCCACATCCACCATAATCTTTCTATTAGTCATCTTATCTTTGAAAACTATCTCATAGGCATCCTCAAGCCTATCGTAGTGGGTATCTATAGCCATATCGGGAAGTAGTTTCTCAAGCTCCTTTATCTTTTCGCCAAGAAGAGAAGAGTCCCTTAGGACTTCCTCCGTAATGCCTGCAACGAGAAGAGCCTTGAGGACTGCTTCTCCCTTTAGCCTTACCATAGCTTTATAGCCTTCTTCAATTTCCTTTACTTGCTTTAGGACCTGTAAGAGGCTTTCCCCTCTGTATTCTGTCCCACCTTGGTCTATGAGAACTGCCTCTTCTTCAAGGGTTTTGAGGAGAATGTTTTCAAGCTCTCTGTCATCCTTTACATACTCAACCCTTTTACCCTTCTTTATCCTGTAAAGAGGGGGTTGTGCTATGTAGAGATGCCCTGCTTCTATTAACTTTGGCATATACCTGTAGAAAAAGGTAAGAAGTAGAGTCCTTATATGTGAGCCGTCCACGTCCGCATCCGTCATTAGGATTATTTTGTGATACCTGAGCTTTGAAAGGTCTAAGTCCTCACCTATACCACAACCAAGAGAGCTAACTATGGTCTTTATCTCTTCGTTAGCAAAGACCTTGTCAAGCCTTGCCTTCTCCACGTTGAGTATTTTACCCCTAAGAGGCAGGATTGCTTGAGTCCTCCTGTCTCTTCCCTGCTTGGCAGAACCTCCTGCGGACTCACCCTCTACTATAAATATCTCACACTTGCTTGGGTCTTTTTCTGAGCAGTCCGCCAACTTACCCGGGAGAGAAGAGTCCTCAAGAGGAGACTTTCTACGCACTAACTCCTTTGCCTTCTTTGCCGCTTCTCTTGCCAGTGCAGCCTCTACTGCCTTTTCTACTATAAGCCTAAATATGTCTCTGTGTTTGTCAAAGTATTCTGAGAGGTATTCGTAGGTTATGGACTCCACTATGTTCTTTACATTTTGGTTTCCAAGTTTTGTCTTTGTTTGTCCTTCAAACTGAGGCTCTGGCACTTTGCAAGATATGACCGCCACAAGCCCTTCCCTTAGGTCTTCACCTGTTATGGTTTCCTTTAGCTCCTTCTGGAGCTTAATATTGGGTAAAACCTTCATAACCGCCTTTGTAAGACCAGACCTAAAGCCTGTCAGATGCGTTCCACCCTCAAGGGTCTTTATGTTATTCACAAAGGTTTCCACAGACTCCCTGTAGTCCTTTGTATAGGTAAAGGCTATATCCACATCCACACCATCCTTCTCACCCCTTATCCTTATCACTTGGTCAAACAATTGCTCCTTGCCACCGCAGAGAAACTTCACCAAATCCTCTACACCTTTGTCAAACTTGTAGGTTAAGTCTTTTCCACTTCTTTCGTCAACAAGCCTAAAGGTGCACTCAGGGTTTAAATATGCCAACTCCCTTATGCGTCTTTCTACGATGTCAAATTTTATCTTTGTAGTTTCAAATATCTCTGGGTCTGGCTTAAAGACCACCTTTGTCCCACGCTTTGTGGTATTGCCTACCACCTTTACTTCATACAAAGGCTCTCCCCTTCTGTATTCCTGTCTGTATATCTTCCCATCCCTGTATACTTCCACCATGAGCCACTCAGAGAGAGCATTTACCACCGAAGCACCCACGCCATGCAAACCACCAGAGTATCTGTAGACCTTTTTGTCAAACTTTCCTCCAGCACCCAGCATGGTAAAGACCATCTGGACTGCAGGAAGACCCGTATCTGGATGAATGTCTACGGGTATACCCCTTCCGTCATCCTCTACCGCTATAGAACCGTCCGCATGGATTATAAGGGTTATATGGCTGGCATAACCAGCCATATGTTCGTCAACCGCATTGTCAAGTATTTCCCATATAAGATGATGAAGCCCCCTCTCACCTATGTCCCCTATATACATAGAAGGTCTTAAGCGAACGTGCTCAAGACCAGTGACTGCCTTTATGTCTGTTGCTTTGTAGTCTGTTTGGAGGTCTTCTTCTCTTTTCTTTCTCATGGTGTTTTAAAAGCACCCCCAGCGGGATTTGAACCCGCGATCTCCGCCTTGAAAGGGCGGTGTCCTGGACCGGGCTAGACGATGGGGGCTCAATACTCTATAAATTATAGCAAAACATCCATTTCATGTCAAGTAGTTGACCCCTCTTCGTCAAGGTAAAAGACATCGTCGGATATGGGCTCGTTCCACCTCTTAAAGCCAGGAAGAGCCTCTATTCTATACCAGGCGGACCTATACCATATACCCTTTGGTTGTCTCTTTACTGGGGCAACCTCTGCTGCCTTCGTTTCTGGGTGGTAGTCCCAAGTTATGTAGGCGTTAAAGTCTTGGATTATATCTGTTATGGCTACGCCAAACTCTGTGGTTAGAGCTATCTGGAACTCTCTCCAGCGAAAAACAGAAGAATCTCTGAGAGTTAGACCAAAATAGCCTACACCACCATCCTCTCTAAGGGTTGCTATGCCTCTACCTATAAAAGCTCTAAAGGCAGGCAAGGTTTCTGGTGGGTCTGAAACAAAGACATCGTATTTCCCCAGCATCTCCTGAGGGAATGGGTTTCTCAAGTCCCAGACCCTTGCCTCTGCGTTATCTATGCCAAGCTCTTTGAAAATCCTGTTGTCAAAGTCTATTAATCTCTTGTCTATGTCTATAACCAGAACACTGCGTGCCTTCCTTGAGAGGGCTACCGCCAAACCAGTAAGGTCATCCTCCGCACCCAAAACAATAATATCCTTGTTTCTTAGGTCACCTCTTGAGTCCATAAAGAGCACCCTTGCCACCGTGGTCTCAGGTGTGACAGAGCCTTGGTCGTAGTCCCTAATGGCTTTGGGTCTGTCCTTTGTAATTTGAAGAAACTCTCTATAAAACTCTATATCCACATAAAAGGGAATGCCTCTGCCCTCACAGGCTTGACACACATATTCCACATAAGGCTCTATGCCAAGGTCTCTCACCAAGTCAAAACCCTTTTGAGTGAGCCTTATGTTTTCCTCGTCATCTATGAAGGCTATACCCTTTTCCACCAGGGTCTTTATTATGCCAGAGGCAGCAGGCACAGGCAGGTCGGACATATCCACAATTTCCCAAAAGTCTCCACTTTTGAGAAGTGCGGAAAGCACACGCTCTATGTTCTTTTTGTAAACCCTAACGCCACCCAA
>JAXSOX010000104.1:0-5670 GCA_037926525.1 Aquificaceae bacterium
CTCAAAGCTCAAACCAGCACTATGGCAGACGGAGATGCAGGCAAGGGCATTATAGACATTATGTTTACCCGGCACACCAAGATGCACCTCACCGAGCTTTTGCCCTTCGTGCCAAACTTCAAAGGCATACCTTCCTTCTATGAGCCTTAGCTCTCTTGCGGTATAGTTGGCACCTTCTCTTAGCCCAAAGGTTATTACCCTTCTATGGGTTCTTTCTATAACCCACCTGCAGTTTTCGTCATCTGCGTTAATTACCACAAAGCCATAAAAGGGTACCGCATCCGCAAACCTCAAAAAAGCCTGCCTTATCTCCTCAATATCCCTATAAAAGCCTATGTGTTCCTTGTCTATGTTGGTTATAACCGCCACGGTAGGCGAGAGCTTTAAAAAGCTCCCGTCGCTTTCGTCCGCCTCGGAGATTATAAGCTTGTCCTTGCCAAGTTTAGCATTAGAGCCAAACCTCTGGAGCACACCCCCAATAAGGACAGTAGGGTCATACCCAGCTTCGTGAAAGGCATGGGCTATCATGGAAGTGGTCGTGGTCTTGCCATGAGAACCGCACACCGCTATACCTTCCCCAAGCCTAAAGAGCTCCGCAAGCATCTCCCCACGAGGAATAACCGGAATGCCTAAAGACTTGGCTTTTTTTATCTCTGGGTTGTCCTCAGAGACCGCAGAGGAGTAAACCACCACTTGAGCCTTCTCTAAGTTTTTTTCTGAATGTCCTATGTAGACCCTTGCACCCTTTTTCCTAAGAAGCTCCGTGTTTTTGTTTTCCCTTATGTCCGAGCCAGAGACCTCATAGCCCATCTCAAGGAGTATCTGGGCTATACCGCTCATGCCTATTCCGCCTATACCCACAAAGTGAAAACTTTTGACCCTTTCTCTAAACATAGGTATATTATATTCTTTTGAGTGTCCGTAGCTCAGCTGGATAGAGCGTGGGTCTCCGGAACCCAAGGTCGGGGGTTCAAGTCCCCCCGGACACGTTTTCCAATGCTTTCCTGCGCCTATCCAACGCCTCTTTGATAAGAGCTATAAAAATGCCAAGCATGAGGGATGAGATAAAACCGCTTAATACTATAAGTCTTCGCTTGGGAGAGGATGGATACTCTGGGTAAGATGGTGGGTCTATTATTTCCACATAAAGGTTTTCCCTAAGCTCTTCCATACGAGCTTGTTCAAGGAGTTTGGCTAATACCTCATACCTCGCCCTTACCTGTTGTGCCCTTGCCACCAAGGCTGTATATTCAGGAATAGCAGAGAGGGCTCTTTCAGGTGAAAGGGATGAGTTGGATTTTACCGCGCCTTCTACTTCTAACAGCTTACTTGAAATGTATGAAAGCCTCTTTTTAAGCTCTTGAACTTTTGGATGTTCTTCTGCAAATATGACACTAAGGGATCTCAGCTCCGCCTCAGCTTTTAACTTCTCTTCCAGCAATGAAGCGTATAATTGAAGCTGTTTTTTTAGTTGTTCTTCTGGCAAGAGCACCCGCTCTGTCTGTTGAAAGCTACCTAAGGCAGTCAATATATCTTTAAGTTCCTTTTCTGTCTTTTCCAACTCTCTTTCGTAGAAAATTCTATTCATTTTTGCAACTGTAAAGGCTCTTTCGTTAAGAACCTCTCTTAGAGCCTCTATGATTTTAGCATTTATCTCTTGAGCCATTTTAGGGTCTTTCCATGATACATTTATAATTATTGTGCCATCTTTAGTAGATTTCACATTTACAGCCTCACTCAAAAGCTCTCCAGCCACACTATCAGGATATTTATATCTACTTTTCTCATCGCCCAATAATTCATCCGTTAGATTAAGCTCTTTGACAACCCTTTCCATTATACTTTTACTTTCCAAAATAGCTTTTATTTTCCCTTCCTGCGTAGAAATACCTGCTAAAAAGGCCAATTCTTGAGATATAGGAAGTCTCATTGTACTATCTGAAGTTAATGGAATAATCTGTGATGTAGAGGTATACTTTTTAGGAAGAAGGAGAGACAAAACAATAGCCAAAAAAGTGCCTATCATTACACTTAGAAATATAAGCCTTTTCCTACGCCATAATGCTTCCCAAAGTTCTATAAGGTCTATTTCATCGCTTGTTTGCACTTCCTCTTTTCTATCCCTTCCTTCCATAACTATAGCCTCTTAGCTAACACTGCGGTTGATATGGCTTGGAAGATTATCTGCACCACATCCCTTATGAGAGGTCTCCATGCTATAGGTAGCCTAAACTCAGAAGGAACTACTATAGTATCTCCTTCTTCTACGATATAGTCTTCTATACTTGAACGTAAAAGAAACCCTCTACCAAGTGTATTAGAAGATACAACCATTCCATTAGCCTTTATTACATATATATCCCTCGTGTTTGCTTGTTTTTTGGGTCCACCCAGCATCTCTATATAGTCCTTTACTCTCTTGCCCTTAATATAAGGTAGGCTCATCTGATTATATATATCACCTATTACTAACACATAGTTTGGTCTTGCAGGGACTATTATTACATCCTCATCTGTTAAATATATATTTGAAGGAGAATTTTTAAGAGCATCAAGCGTTTCTGGAATTTCTAAAGCAATTCTTCCAAGACCAGCAGATGCTCTTCTTTTTAGAAGGTCAAAAAGCCTCCTTTCCCTGTCTACTTGAATAAGATATAATTGTCTCTCTTCTTCTGAAGCAAAGCTCACATTAGTTATCTGTTTTAGGAAGGCTTCTTCCAAAGATGCCAGAGCAAGTTCAAGTTGTTCCTGTTGAAGCCTTCTGGCAGATTCTCTTATAAGTATAAGCCCCTTGGGAAAAGCCCTCTCTGTATAACCACCCGCCCTAAGAATAACATCATAAAGAGTTTCATTACCAGATAAGGTATATCTACCCGGATATTTCACCTCACCAAGTATAGTAACATAGCTCGTATTCTCGTAAGGTTGAATTTCCTCTATCACTATAACATCACCGGGTTTTAATGGAATATTGACATTTTCTCTCTTCCTAAATAGAAGGTCATTTAGGTAGACTATAACTGGTTTATTTTCTCTAATGTTTCTCTCTTGTATAGATGGTGTTTCTTGTCCACTATCTGTTTTTGTGTTTTGTCCCTGTGTTGTCTTATCATTTCTCTCTTTATTAATTTCTGTTGAATCTTTTCTATATATTACCGCCTTGAGTTGCTTAGGGTCTTTCGTGAATTCTATATCCTTCAAAACGTCCAATAAAGTAATTTTCTCGTAGTAAGGAACCGTGCGTGGTATGGATATATTGCCAGAAACATATATAGGTTCGTAGGGAAACATATCGTAAATTACAACTTCATCTCTCGGATTAAGGTTTATATCTTTACCACCTTCTAAAACATCTCTTATATAAAAATCAACTTGACTCTTATCTATCCTTATAATCCTTCCGTATATTGCATTTTCTCTTGGTTTTGCTCTATTCAATAGTTCCTTAACCGTCCTGTTGTCCTCGTAAGAATACACCCCAGGATACAAAACACTTCCAGAAATTCTAATGGAATTCTTCAATAGATCGGGGACACTTCCTACGAAGATAAAATCTCCATCAAAGAGAACTTTGCCTGTGATGAAGTTTTTGTCTTCCAGAGAAACTTCTATCACCTTCAAGCCATCTTTTTCAAATCTATATAGACGTAAAAATGTCTTACTTGCAGAAGGTTTTATACCACCTGCAAACTCAAGGATTTCTTCTATAGATGTTTCGTTCTTAAGCTCGTATATTGCAGGTCTTTTAACAGAACCACCTACACCCACAACCTTCCCTATAGGATGAACATATATTACGTCCTCATCTCTCAATCTTATGTCTATAGGTTTTCCTTTTATCAACAAATCGTATAGGTCTACTGGGATGTTTTCGACCCCTGATGAGCTATGTCTTCTTAACTCAATCCTTCTTAGAGATCCTTCCTTACTAATACCCCCTGCTCTGGCAAGAACAGTAATAAGATTATCCGTAGGATTAGCTTCCACTATGCCAGGATTATTGACAAACCCACTTACATATACCCTAAACTTTCTCATCCTTGATAGGGTAACATCTACATTTACCCCTTTATACTTTCTACTTAGCTCCCTACGCAGAAGTTCCTTAAAAGACCCAAGGCTCATAGAAGAAACATTGTATACGCCAAGATTTTGAATATATATAGTTCCGTCTCTATTTACTTTTACTTCATACCTACTCTGTAAAATTCCAAAATCCACAGAAGGACCCCATAAGTAAATGGTCAGCTCGTCTTGTGGACCCAAAATATAAGTATCCGGAACTGCACCTTCTATAAGCGGTAGGTCTTTAAATAAATCATAACCAAATTGTTTAAGACTTTCTTCGGGGAAAAGCTTCATGTATATACTTTCTATTCTTGACGGTTTTTCTGTTTTATCTACCAATGAGGGGGTAAATGAAGGTGTTCTAATTTTAGTTTCATCTATTCTTTCTTTATCTTGCTTTAGAGTATCTTCCTTTTTTTCTAAAAGCATCTGTTCATTTTGCTGTGGTAGTCTCAAAACTGGAGGAAGATTCGGGCTTATAACCTCTATTTGAGGAGAAATGTTCGGTGTTTGAGAAAATGATATGGACATGCACAAAAGCAAGAATATAGAGACAACCCTCTTAAACATGTAGGATATAATACAACACTCTAAACTCAAAAGTCAACACTAACAGCAAACCCTGTAGAGAAAAGGAGTTTAGAACTTTGTGTCAAATTAATCTGCACTGGTGTTTCTGATAGATTAAGGTTTTTCACATTGTCTACTCTAAAGTACAAGTCTAAGTTGAATTTATTGACTTTCTTGCCTACACTAAAAGCTGTATATACGCTCTCCATTCTTCTGCGTTCTATGTTTCCGCGGAATTTTGCAGGCTGTCCAATATAACCCAATTCTACAGAGAATTTTTCCTTATCCCCTAAACTTTCAAGAAGTAAAAAAGCGTGCCTTACGTTTCTACCATAAGGGTAGCCCAAAGGAAAACCATGATATGTGAACCCTTCTTTTGGATATCTATGATGAATATACATGGTTTTTGCGGTTTCTGTGTATTCTGCGTTTACAAGCATTTTACCTCTTTTAGCTCTTATTCCATAAGTTTTCGCATCATCATGGAACTTTACAATGATGAAGGGAAAGTGGAGTTTCTTAGGATCACCCTTCTTCAGAGGCGATTCTATATCAGTGGCATTTCTTTCGTAATAAATCTGAAACACATCAAAAAACTTTATCGGAATATCAAACTTTACATCAAATCCAAAGTATGAGTCATTATCAAAACGCCCTCCTATTGTTTCTTCTCTACCTATTATAAGTTTTGGATATTCTTTAAGTTTGTATTGTGGTCTTCCTTTTCCACCATACATAACAGCTCTGTTTAGTCCTATCTCAACGGAAGTTGAGGGTTTAAAATTCAGACGCAAAAATAAAATGTTTGGGTCTGAGTGGTCTTCTCTTTCCTCAAAGAGTTTCCCAAACATAAAGATATAGTCAAAATGTCCTAAAAATTCGTAAGGATAATAGTTTTGAACTCTTACTTGGAAAAAGGGTGGGTTTGTGCCAGAAAAAAGATTACCGTATCTTGACGGTCCTACTTTTATGTTGTCTTTTCCTACAGTTATTACTGTATTACCCGCTTTTAAGTTAAGGGCTAATCTGTGG
>JAXSOX010000105.1:0-5634 GCA_037926525.1 Aquificaceae bacterium
TTTTTTACTGCTAAGTTTTAGCGGTATTGCACTGTCCGCACCTGTTTTTATGGATGGAGAGTATGCAAAGGCACTATGTGAAGCGTGGAATAAAACGCCTCAGCTTTCTGAGCAGTTAGGAAAAAGCGAAAGCTGGGTCGCAGTTCCTGAGAGGAAGCTATTCCTTTATAGGGAAGACTGCGGGGATGCAAAGCAGATACAACTCACAATAAAAAATGAAGGAGGTAAGGCGGTTTGCGTTTACGGAGGACCTGCAAAGGATAAAAGGGGCAAGGATGACTTTCTTATGTATGCGGAAACCAAAAGATGGTTAGAGATGGGGAAAAAAGAGTATGGACCTATGAAGGCGATGATGTTGGGAAGGCTCAAGTTTGAAGGACCGAGAGGTGTCGCCATGAAAAACATGGGACCCTTTGAAGCCTTTCTTGATATGGTGGATAATCCACCACACGATGCGGGTAGGTGTCCCTAAAGCAGAACCTTCTCAAGGGTGAGACCCTTAGCCTTTGCGGTGTAAGGGCACTTGCCCTTTCCACTTAAGAACTCTTCTATATCTTTTGGCTCAAGTTTTCCGAGTCCTACATAGACAAGACTTCCCACAATTCTTCTAACCATATACCTAAGAAAGTTTCTTGCCTTTATTCTAAACTCTATAAGGTCTCCGTTTCGTATTAGACTTACTTCTTGAATGTGTATGCGAGTTTCCTTTTCCTCTTCAAGTTTAGAAAAGGCGGAAAAGTCATGAAGTCCTTGAAAGAGACCTACTACGGACACCATCTTTTCAAAGTCAAGTGTGTAGGGAATTCTCCAGCAAAAGGGTTCAAGAAAAGGGTCTCTCGCATGCGTGTTTAGAATTCTATACAGGTAAACCTTACCCTTTACATGATAACGAGCATTAAAGCCCTCCTGTATCCATACCCTTTTTATGCCTATGTCCTCCGGTAGTAGTGAATTTAAAGCCTTTAGAAGGGTTTCCGTGTCAAAAAACCTCTCCGCTGGAAAATTAGCCACATACTCTATGGCATGCACGCCGGCGTCAGTCCTACAACAGCCTGTTAGTTTGATTGGGTGCTGGAATATCTTCTCCAAGACCTCTTTTAACACTCCTTGGACAGTCCTCAAGTTAGGTTGAACCTGCCATCCATGAAAGTTTGTCCCTACAAAGGAAAGGAGCAGAACATAGTTGGGCATAAGATAGGATTATAAATAGCTTGAAAGACTTTCTATAAGCCTTTTTTCCAATTCCATAAAATGCTTCTCTTCCTCTTCTCCAAGCTCATGGTCATAGCCCAACAGATGCACAAAGCCGTGCACCAAAAGCCTTTTTATCTCTTCTTCAAGGCTATGCCCTAACTCTTTTGCTTGCCTTTTAGCAGTGTCTATAGATATGACTATCTCGCCAAGAAGTTTGTATCCGCCCACCTGCTCATTGTATATAAAAGAAAGGACATCCGTAGCCTTGTCCTTGCCTCTAAAGTTTTTGTTTAGAAGCCTTATATTCTCGTCATCCGTTAGGTATACACTTAGCTCTATACCTTCTAAGCCTTGACTATCTAACAACTTACTAACTATATCCCTAATCCATCTAATCCTAACCTTTCCCTTCTCCTTCCTTACTAAAACCTTGTTCTTCTTTTGCTCTTTCAAACTCTTCATAGGCTTTTATTATCCTTGCAACTATAGGGTGTCTGACCACATCCTCCTCTTTAAACCATACAAAGCTAATACCCTCTATGCCCTGCAAAACCTTTATGGCTTCTACTAAACCCGATTGCTCTCTCTTAGGAAGGTCTATCTGTGTTATATCACCTGTTATAACTACTTTTGAGCCAAAACCTATACGAGTGAGAAACATCTTCATCTGCTCTTTTGTAGAGTTCTGTGCTTCGTCCAATATTATGAAGGCATCGTTAAGCGTTCTTCCTCTCATAAAGGCAAGAGGTGCTATTTCTATTATGTTCCTCTCAAGCATATAGCTTGCCTTATCATAGTCCACCATGTCATAGAGGGCGTCATAAAGGGGTCTAAGGTATGGGTCTACCTTTTCCGCTATGCCACCGGGTAGAAAGCCCAGCTTTTCTCCAGCCTCTACCGCAGGTCTGGTAAGTATTATTTTGTTAACCTTGTTTGCCTTTAAGTGTGCCAATGCCATCGCCATGGCGAGATAGGTCTTGCCTGTCCCTGCTGGACCAATTCCAAAGACTATGTCGTTATTTTTTATAGCATCCACATATATGCTTTGAGTGTGAGTCTTTGGTAGTATGGCTTTTTTCCTGTGGGTTATGAGTATTATCTCTTCCTTTGGAACTTCTTCCCTTTCAAGCCTTAGCTGGACGTAATTTTTTGCTCTCTCTTTTACCTCTTGAGGAGTTAAGGTGGATGTCCTGAGTTCTTTTATTATGTCCCTTAGGAACTCGTATACTGCCCGGACTCTGTCTTCTTCACCTCTTATTAGTATCTCTGTCCCCCTTGCAGATATCTTTACATCAAAAAGTTGTGAAAAATACTTAAGGTTTTCATCCCCCCTGCCTACAATAGCATAGAACTTCTCATCAAAACTTCCGAGGTCAAGCCTTTCTTCTACTCTTTCCGTCATTGCAATATGCTTTATATTGTTTATTAAATATAGGTCCTTTCTCTCCAAAATCAAGTCTGAGCTATATCATTTTTGGGTTGACAGGACACTTTCTTGTCTGTATTTTCTTATATAAACGCCTATCGCATGGACTAAAACCGCCTGCTGGGGCAGTCCATGTGTAAAAAGGCGGGATACAAATACCCCAGCCCAGTCAGCCTTATTACGGCTGTCTGGAAAAGGAAAGGGAAATGGGCTACGCAATAAGGAGTGTTATACTGCTCGGAGTTTTAACTGGTCTTTTTTTGTTTGTAGGCAATCTAATAGGTGGTAAGACTGGAATGACCATAGCCCTCCTGCTGGCAGGAATTATGAACTTCCTCGCCTACTGGTTTTCTGACAAGATAGTGCTTGCCATGTATGGTGCAAGGGAGATACCCTACGAGGAAGCCCCATGGCTCCACAGAATGGTGGAAGAGCTTGCCCAGAGAGCAAATATACCAAAGCCTAAGGTATACCTTGTTCCGATGGAACAGCCCAACGCCTTTGCTACAGGAAGAGGACCTTCTAACGGTGCAGTGGCAGTCACTTCTGGTATACTCAGGCTCTTGAACGAGAGGGAGCTAAGAGGTGTGCTAGCTCATGAGATTGGACACATAAAGAACAGAGATGTGTTAGTTGCCACTATGGCAGCAACCATAGCAGGTGCCATATCTTACCTTGTAAACATGCTACAATGGGCTCTCATATTCGGACACTCCAGAGACGGCGAGAATAACAACAATCCCCTTTCCCTTATAGCAAGCATAGCCATGATAATCATAACACCCATAATAGCCACCATTATCCAAATGGCTATATCTCGTTCAAGGGAATATATGGCGGACGAAACTGGTGCAAGGATCTCTGGAGACCCTCTTGCCCTCGCCAGTGCTCTTGAGAAGATACACAACTATGTGCATCAAATCCCAGCAGAAGTCAACCAAGGAACCGCTCACCTTTTTATAGAGAATCCTCTCTCTGGTCAAGGTATATGGGAGCTTTTCTCCACACACCCATCCACAGAGAAGAGAATTGCAAGACTTAAAGAGCTTGCAAGGCAGATGGGAGTCTTTGTATACTAAGATAACACGTGCTTTTCTGGAACTACGCAGAGGAACTCCCCCTCTGCAACCTTCTCTTTTCCCCTTTTAACCTCCACAAAAACCCATCGCTTTTTACCCTCCGTCTTTATGAGCCTTCCCTCCGCTATAAGCTCATCTCCTACCACCACTGGCTTTAAAAACTTTATACTTGCCTGTGCCAACACCACTGTTGGCTCGTTTACCGTTGCCATGGCACAAAAGTCCGCAAGAGAAAAGATAAAGCCTCCATGCACAAGACCCTTCTCATCCGCCACCATCCTACTGTCTGTCTTCAGCTTAAGCACCGCAGAGCCTTCAGAAAGTTCAATAATCTCACCGCTAAGGCTTTTGTCAATCTTTAAGTGAGTCTTTAACTGCATGGACAAACTCCTCCATTTTTTTATGGTCTTTTATACCAGGGCTTATCTCTATACCAGAAGAGACATCAACCCCAAAGGGTTTCACAGCTTTTATAGCTTCCCTCACGCTTTCAGAATTCAAGCCACCTGCGAGAATTACCCTAAAGCCTCTTTCCACGAGCTCCTTTGCAATGCTCCAATCAGACCTTTTGCCACTTCCACCGTAGGATTCTGAACAAGCATCAAGAAGCACCGCATGTGCTTTTTTCCACTCCTCTTGGACCTTGAGCCCTGGACAACTCCTAAAGGCTTTTATGACCCTTTCTATGCCAATCTCCATGGTAAAGTCTATGCTCTCCTCTCCGTGAAGTTGAATAAGGTCAAAGCCCATCTCTAAAGCCTCCTTTGCCTCCTCCAGGGTAGGATTTACCATAACTGCCACACTTTTAGGACCCTTTACAGCCTCAAGAAGTTTCACAGCCCTATCCATCTCCACATACCTTGGACTTTTGGAATAGAGTATTATGCCTAAGTAATCCACATTTAGGCTCACTGCTTTTTTTATGTCCTCTTCCCTTGTAAAACCGCAGAGTTTTATTTTTACCATGTAAGTGAGGAATATTATATAACTCAGTCAACTTTCTCTCTTTAAAAAAACGCCTAAATTTTATAGTTGGAGGTATAAAAATGAAAGCAATATTGGGATTGCTTTTAATCTTTAGCGTGGTCTTTGCTCAGCCACACGGAAGGGTGGTGCAAACGCCTTATGCAAAACCCTTCAAAGTGGTTTATGAGCTATTTCTTGACCATCCAGAGAAGATAAGACCAGCTCTTGGATGGATATCCAATGTTATCTTTGTCCTCACAAACCCTCCTTATAATTACAGTCCAGATGATATACACATAGTGGTGGTTTCTCATGGCAGAGAGCTTCCTGTTTTTGCCATGAAAAACAAAGAGCAGTATGCGGATGTGGTAGAAAGGCTTGAAAACCTTAGCATGTATGGAGTAGAGTTTAAGGTGTGCAAAATGGCAGCGGAGCAAATATATGGACTTTCAGAAAAGGACTTTTATCCCTTTGTTGAGCTTGTCCCTTCCGCTATAACAGAGATAATCCACTGGCAACTCCAAGGCTACGCCCTAATGATACCTCAAGTTTTTGAAATAAGAAGATAAGCCCCGAGCCTTCTTAGAGTTTCTTCCTTTTTGCTCTCTTCTACCACCACCAAGTCAAAGTCCATTTTAAGCCTGTCTGCGACAAAGTTAAATATTTCTCTGTAAACCTTCCAGAAGTTTGACCTATCTAACTTTTCTCTTACCACTACGAGCAAGTCTTGGCGACCAGTCTCTGAAAATATTGACACCCAATAATGGTAATTTGTTGCTTGAATTGTTTCACACACAAACTCACAAACAAAAGCTATAATATCCCTATGTATAGGGCTATTGAAGTCCAATGCCCTATGACAAAAAGAAAAAGCAGTCTTATAGCTCATGTCTTAAAGCTATACAGAAAAACCGCAGAGACCATTGCAAACTTCCAGTGGTCTCTCTTCTTTAAAACTGGCTCTTTTAA
>JAXSOX010000106.1:0-5559 GCA_037926525.1 Aquificaceae bacterium
ATATCACATAGTTCCACCACAATACACAAGCAGGACTTGTCCTGAGTGTGGATATCAGGACAAGTTGAACCGTAATGGAGAACATTTCAAGTGCCTACGATGTGGGTATGAGGGAGATGCGGACATAGTAGGTGCGAGGAATGTTCTCCTGCGGTTCACAAGGGAGCTTATAGTCCCCTTGCCTGCGAAACCTCATCCTGTGGAATATTTTTCTATAAGATGAGGAACTATGGCAATTGGATTGCTTAACGAACTCATTTATAACGCCAACAAAAGCATAGCCAAGCCATTGCAAAATAGGGATAGGTGCTTTGGTAAGTTTAGAGAGATACATATGCTCCCCTACAAGGTCTATCTGGTAAACAGAAAAGCTATGGTTGAATGGCTTTTAAAATAACATCATCTGCAAAGGATATTCTTTTGTGCGATATTTTTGATAAGGAACTCTTTTGGAAGTCATTACTGAGATTGTAAGCCCTTTCTTCGCTGTAGTCCGTCCTAATGCCAAGCTTGTCAGGTGTTGTCAAGTGGCTATAAAAAGCTTGGTATAAGCATTTTTAGTGCCTCTTGAGTAAGACATGGTGGACGGTGAGCCACTAAACTAAATGGATACCTTTTTAAAATGCTTATAATAATAATCCATGGAAAAGGCAAAGATTGGAGTGCTTACCATATCAGACAGGGCAAGTAGAGGAGAATACGAAGATATAAGCGGTAAATACATTATAGAGTATATAAATGAAGTTGTCACCTCACCCTTTGAGATAGTATACCGTATAGTCCCCGACGAGAGAGACCTAATAGAGGGTGCTTTGATACACATGGCGGACGTGGAGGGTTGTTGTCTTATACTTACCACTGGTGGAACAGGACCTGCACCAAGAGATGTGACACCAGAGGCTACAGAGGCGGTATGTCAAAAAATACTCCCAGGCTTTGGTGAGCTTATGAGGGCGGTTTCATTAAAACAAGTGCCTACCGCAATACTTTCCCGTCAAACCGCAGGCATAAGAAACAAAACCCTCATAATAAACCTACCCGGTAAGCCTCAATCTATAAAGGTCTGTCTTGATGCGGTTTTCCCTGCAGTCCCCTACTGCATAGACCTCATAGGTGGACCCTACATAACCACAGATGAGAGCAAGGTAAAAGCCTTCAGACCCTCCAAGTAAGCTTACCTTTTTCTGGTAAACCTTATGAGCTTTCCATCCTTTGCATCAATTACCGCTGTGCCTTCCGTCCCTCTAACTCTATAAAAACACTCTCCCGTTTTCTTATTCTGAGAGAGCTGGGCGGACTGCACAGTTCCTACATACTGTCTTGCGTTGTTTATGGCTTGCTCAAGGCTTATGGAAGGTCTACAATCCTCAATGGCAAAGCTAAGTAAAGGAACAAGGAGGATGAGTGCCTTCATGTCTCCCACCTCCTGTGGAATATATAAAACTTTTACTTTACTTCCTTCATCTTGCCCACAGCCTCCTGAAGGATGGACATAAAGGCTTCCGCTCTATCCTCAAAAACCATTAACCTGTGCTTTTTGTTTTGTGTCCACTCTGTTATCACCAAGTAGGCGGAACCATCCCTACCCTTCTTAATATCAAAAAAATATGTTCTTTTGCCGGCGTTTAACTTCTTAGAATAGAGCCTTTCCCTTTCCACGATACCACCTCCTCCCTTTTATTATAAGTTAAAAACCCCCTTCCTCCTCATTGGTTATTAAGAACAACAAGGGGGCAAAGCCCCCAGTTTTTTATAAAAGCTCTCTTACTTTGGCTACCACTTCGTCGTAGTTTGGCTCTTGGGTTATCTCTGGCACAAGCTGTATGTAGGCTATTTTACCCTGCTTGTCTACCACAAATATAGCTCTTGCGAGAATACCCTTGAGAGCACCCTCAGATATGAGCACGCCATACTTCTCCATGTCTCTGTATCTAAAGTCAGAGGCAACTACCACATTACCTATATTGAAACTTTCGCAGAACCTCTTTTGTGCAAAGGGAAGGTCCATAGAAATAACGCACACTGCCACACCTTCCATACCTGCCATAAGCTCGTTGAATTTTTTGGTCTCTGTCTCACATACAGGAGTGTCCAAGGATGGGACTGTGATTATCACCTGCACCTTATCACTTGGTCCACCTATAGCTATTTCTTGAAGGTCCTTTGTGACCACATAAGCTACTGGAGCAGGGTCTCCAACCTTTAGAGTAGGTCCGCAAAGGGCAACAGGGTTGCCTTTTAGGTTTACAGTCTGTGCCATGGTCTTACCTCCTTATGGGTTTTGCTATATTTTAAGGGTTGTGCAAGGACTTTCAGAATGATTTACATCAAGAATCTTAGAGGCTTAGGCTTATAATTTACTATCATGCAGGCACAAAACCTTCATGGAAGAGGTAAAAAGGCTAAGCAGGAAACATGACTCTACTATTGGTGCTCTTGGAGCTCGCTGGGGGGCTACATTCTGAAGAGTCTTTTAGCAATGCTCTCAAGGGTATACTTGAGGAAAGTTTTCCTGTAAAGGTGGAAAGATATATCAACTACGACAAGGAAGGTATAGTTTTTGGAAGACCAGACCAGATAGAGCTTGACCTTATCATTAAAAATGGCGAGATAATAGTGGCGGAGATAAAGTCCTCTATGAGTAAGGCTGATGTGTACGCCTTTTTAAGAAAGTTAGACTTTTACCAATCTAAGGAAGGCGTAAAGGTGAGCAGAGCCATAATAATATCGCCTATGGTAGACCCAAAGGCAAAGGAGGTGGCACTAAAAAATGGTATAGAAGTTTATTCTTATGCGGAGGATGTGGAGGGATTGAATACACTATAAATTAAGCAAAGTGCCTTTACGAAAACTTCACGCATCAATAATTAGGGCATATTAAACTCTATAGACAGAAGGGTGCAAAATATTTCACGAAAATTTCACGAAAGGGTGGGTTTGTGTATCTTCTTTGTTAGGCATTTCAAGGACCTGCCAGTAGGTAAATAAGCCTTTCATCCATCTTTTAAGCTCAGAGCTAAGAAAAACAAATATAGCCATATGGCAGTTAACCAATCCTTATGCTTGTGTAGGTTTATACAAGCACCACTAGTATAAAAAGAGTTATAATTTTTCTGTATAGCCGGAGTGGCGGAACTGGCAGACGCAGGGGATTCAAAATCCCCCGCCCGCAAGGGCGTGCGGGTTCGAATCCCGCCTCCGGCACCAAAGCCATGAAAAGGGTTATTGTTTTATTCTCCGGTGGAATGGATAGCACCACCCTCTTGTGGCTCTGTAAGAGAGAATTTCAAGAGGTCTACGCTCTATCCTTTGACTACGGGCAAAGGCACAAGGTAGAGCTAAAGTATGCAAAAGAGTTGGCTCAAATAGCGGGTGTAAAGGAGCATATATTGGTGGAAGTGCCTCACTACAGGCTCATTAAAGGTTCAGCCTTATTGGAAGGTGGTCCAGAAGTGCCAAAGGGAGAATACACCCAAGAAGTGCCACCTACCAATGTGCCAATGAGAAACCTTGTCTTTCTTGCCATTGCCAGCTCCTTTGCAGACAACCTTGGAGTGGAATACATAGCCATAGGCGTTCACGCCCTTGATACTCCCTACCCCGACTGCAGGACAGAGTTTATAACTGCTATGGAATCCGCCATAAACGCTGGCTCTGCCTACGTGGCAAAAACAAAAAGAAGAGTGCACGTATACGCTCCCTTTCTTGGTATGAGTAAGGTAGATATAGCAAAACTTGGAAAGGAGCTTGGCGTCCCCTTTGAAAAGACCTATTCCTGCTATATGGGAACTGAGCCTCCTTGTGGCATGTGTGCTACCTGTATCCAAAGACAAGAGGCTCTCAAGGTTATAGGCTATGTTTAATTACTACATTCTCAAAAGTATTTCCTCCACCCTCTTTACAGGATTCTCCGCCCTCAAAATGCTTCTACCCATCACAATTATGTCCGCACCAGCACTTAGAGCCTCTTCAAGGCTTACCACCCTCTTTTGGTCTTCCACAGGGTCTCCCTCCAACCTAACACCGGGAACAACCGCAATAAAAGGCTTAGAGGCTTTCTCTTTGAGATAGCTTAGCTCCCTGCCAGAGCACACTATACCGTCAAAGCCTTCTTTGAGGGCAAGTTCTGTAAGGTGGAAAACCTGTTCCTCTCTGTCTTTGCAAAAACCAATGTCTTGTATATCCTCATCGTCAAGGCTTGTTAGCAGAGTGACTCCAAGTAGCTTGAGCTTTCCTTTTACCTCCACTGCAGACCTGAGGGCAGATTTCCCTGCGGATATATGAATTGTAAGATAGTCCGCACCCAACTCCTTTGCAGATAAAACTCCTTCCTTTACCGTATTGGGAATGTCGTGAAGCTTAAGGTCCAGAAAGAGCTCAAAACCTTCCTCTTTTATGTAGTCTGTTATTGCCCTATGATGGCAGATGAAAAGTTTATAGCCCACCTTAAAAAGTAGAGGGTAGCCCCTAAGAGACCTCACCAAGTCTTTGGCTTGTTGAAGGTTTGTGTCTAAGGCTATGCAGAGCTTAGCCATAAAGCCTCCTCCTGAAGTTCTCAAGAAGCCTTAGTCCAGCCTTTTGGCTCTTTTCTGGATGAAACTGGACCGCAAAGATATTTTCATACTCTATTGAAGAGACGAAGTCAATACCGTAATCGGTGGTGGTAAGAACTATATCCTGTCTCTTTGGCACTACATGGTAAGAATGGACAAAGTAGAAGTATTCACCCTCTTTGATGCCATTAAGAAGGTCAGAAGGCTTTTGCTTCCAGAGCTGATTCCAACCTATATGTGGCACTTTGACCTTTGGTGGAAGTAAAACCACCTCACCCTCAAGCACCCCAAAGCCTTCTGTTTCTCCAAACTCATAACTCCTTTCAAAGAGTAGTTGAAGCCCAAGGCATATACCCATATATGGCTTTCCCTTTTCAATATGCCTTAGTATCTCTTTCAAAAGCCCAAGTTTCTTCAAGTTTTCCATGGCATCCCTAAAGGCACCCACACCCGGTAAGACCAATACTTCCGCCCTCTTTACCTCTTCTGGGTCTGAGCTGACCTTTACAGAAAAGCCTACCTTCTCAAGTGCCTTTGACACGCTCCTTAGATTTCCCATTCCGTAGTCTATCAAAAGAAGCATCTATGCACCCAGCAAAAGAGATATCTCCGCTAACTTGCCCGTAGTAAGCAAGACCCCTAAAAGTATAAGCAAAAGCCCGCCCACAACCTCCACAACACCAAAGAAGCGCCCAAAACTCCTCACAAAGCCAAGAAAGGCAGAGAGCAAACCACCCGCTATGAGAAAGGGAATACCCATACCCATAGAATAGGCAAAGAGAAGGCTCGCACCCTGAAGAGCGGTCTCCTGTTGACTGGCATACAGCAGGATTGAGCCAAGCACTGGACCTATGCAAGGACTCCATCCAAAGGCAAAGAGCATACCCACCGCCAAAGCACCCAATCCAGAAACACTACCCTTCATTTCCTTTCTCATCTGCCTGTATAACACCTCATGAAGACCAAAGAGGTAAAGAAAAGCTACCACAAGAACTATACCCAATAG
>JAXSOX010000107.1:0-5474 GCA_037926525.1 Aquificaceae bacterium
ACCTGCGACCTTTGGCTCCCAAAGCCAACGCTCTGCCACCTGAGCTACACCCCGTAGATATAAAATTATAGCTCAAGCTCTAAGGATTGGTTCTCTTTCAGCCACAAAGAGGGTCAGGTCTCTTAGCCTGCAGGAGTATCCCCATTCGTTGTCATACCAAGAGGCTACATGCACCATATCCTCTATCACCTGCGTAAGCCCTGCGTCAAATATGGCAGAGTGAGGATTGCCCACTATGTCTTGGGATACCAATGGGTCTTCTGTGTATTGGAGTATGCCCTTCAGGTGGTTTTCTGAAGCTTCTTTAAAGGCTCTGTTTACCTCTTCCACAGATTGGGGTGCTCTCTCTACAATAACTGTGAGGTCTATCAAAGAGCCGTCCGCCACCGGAACCCTTCTGGCGGTGCCGTCAAGTTTTCCCTTGAGCTCGGGTATGACCTCTCCTATAGCCTTTGCGGCTCCTGTGGTGGTGGGGATGATGTTTACCCCCGCTGCCCTTGCGCGCCTTAGGTCCTTATGGGGCAGGTCAAGAACCCTCTGGTCGTTGGTGTAGGCATGAACGGTAACCATGTAACCTTTTTTCACCCCAAACTTTTCATGAAGCACCTTAAGAGTTGGAGCAAGACAGTTGGTGGTGCAAGATGCGTTGGAGATTATCCTGTGCTTTTCTGGGTCATACATATGTTCGTTTACCCCCAGCACAAGAGTTACGTCTGGGTTCTTGGCAGGTGCGGAGATTATGACCCTCTTTACCGTGTCCCTCAGATGTAGCTCCGCCTTTTCTCTGCTTGTGAAGGCTCCTGTGGACTCAATGACCAAATCCACACCAAGCTCCCCCCAGGGAATCTCCGCTGGGTCCTTTACAGAGAAAACCCTTATCTCTTTTCCATCCACTACGAGGCTTGAATCCCTTGCTTCCACATGTGCATTGAACCTGCCATGCACCGAGTCATACTTTAGGAGGTGTGCCAAGGTTTTCGTATCTGTCAGGTCGTTCACCGCTACTATCTCAATCTCCTCATACCCGTAGCATGCCCTAAAAAAGGACCTTCCTATCCTACCGAATCCGTTAATGCCAACTTTTATACCCATAGTGATAAAATTATACTATGCTTTATAGGTGTGTTTTCACCCCCCCCGCTGAAAACAAGGAAAATCAAGGCTTTTATGCATATTGAAAAGAAAAAGCCATGATAAAATTTTCCGTATGTCCACATGACACGGAAAAAGGACTTGGAAGGTGGAAAGAGCTTGCTTTAAGGCTTTCTCGGCTCCTTGGCGAAGAGGTGGTCTTTGAGGTTCTTAGCGGGCATGGGGAGGAATACGAAAGAATAGAAAGGGGTGAGTTCTTTGACCTTTACTACGCAGGTCCTCTTGTCTCTCCGAGGCTCTACGAACTTGGCTATCTGCCCGTGGCGAAGTTTAAAGGTCAGAGGGACAAGCTATTTTTGCTCGTAAGGGACAGGATTCCAGAAGAGGGGGATATACTTGTGGCAACACCCTTTTTAAGACCAGCTGGCTATTCCTTGCTTTCTCTGGACATAGAGAGGATAAGGATAGTTTTTACAGAAAACTTCCTCTCCGCCTTTGAGCTTTTGAAAAGGGGTCAGGTGCATGCCTGCCTTATGTATAACGACACATGGGAACAGATAGAAGAGGAAGATAAAGCTCCTTTTAAGGTTGTAGAGGATTATGTTTTTGAAACCTCCCATCTCTTCATGTCAAAACCCCATGTCTATCACAAGGTGAAAACCGCCCTACTTTCCATTGATGAGCTTGAACCCGCAGGTGAGGAGGATATACAAAGGGTTGTAAAGCTCTTCAGGGAGTTTGATAAATTCATGAAGCTCTGGTCAAAGGCAAGCTTTTTCTATACGCTGGATAGAGCAAAACATGTAGCGGTCCTTCTATACACTCATAAAATTGAGTATGTAAACAGAAGCTTTTCAGAGCTTGTAGGTTATCCACAGGAAAACCTAATTGGTATGGACATCTTTGAAGCTATAGATAGGATAATCCATCCAAAACATAGGGAGCTTACTGCGGAAGTTGTCAAAAGAAGGTTAAGGGGCGAGCACTTTAGCCAGTTTTATGAGGAGCTTCCGCTTCTTAAAAGGGATGGCACTATAGCCTGGACAATAGCCTCTTCTGAGACTGTGTTATACGAAGGCTTTTATGCAGGTGTGGTCTATTTTGTGGATATTACCAAAAGGAAAAGGCTGAAGAACCTCTACAGGCTCTTGATAGGGATAAATCAGCAGATACTGAAGGCTAAAACAGAGAAGGACCTACTCAACAAAATATGTGTGCAGGTTGTGGAAAGTATGGGTTTACCCCTTGTGTGGATTGGTGTTCCAGACATGGAAAAAGAGGTTATAGCACCTTTGTATTACTATGGCAGGGCGGTGGACTACCTTAAAGACCTTTTTATATCCACCAGAGAGGACCTTCCAGAGGGTCAGGGGGTAACCGCAAGAGCCTACAGGGAAAACAGGATACACATAAACGAAAATACCCTGGAATATCCCATGATGACACCTTGGAGGGAAAGGCAGATAAGTATGGGCATCTTCTCCTCTTGTGCCATACCCATAGAAAGGGATGGAGAAGTGAAGTATGTGATAAACCTATATGCGGAGGAACCCTATTTTTTCTCAGAGGAGAACAGGGAGGTCCTGGAGGAAATAAAGCAGGATGTGGAGTTTGTTCTCAAGAGACTCGAAGAGGAAAATAAGAACCTTGTCATAGCAAGTGCCCTTGAAAATTCAAACTCTTGGGTTCTTATCACAGACGAGAAGGGCAGTATACTGTATGTAAACAAAGCAGTTTCTGAGCTTTCCGGCTACTCAAGGGAGGAGCTTATAGGTAAAAACCCAAGGATATTCAAGTCTGGTTATCATACAAGCGAATTCTACAGGGAGCTTTGGGATACCATACTTTCTGGTGAGGTCTTCAACGCTCTGTTTGTAAACAAAGCAAAGGATGGAAGGCTTATCTACCTTGAGAGTAGCATATATCCCGTAAGGCTTCCCGATGGTTCTTTGAGGTTTATAGAAATAGGTAAGGATATAACAAGGGAGGTGTATCTGTCTTCTGAGGTGGAAAGGCTTACCTTCTACGATACACTCACAGGCATTCTAAACATTGATGGTATGAGAATAAGGGCTAACGAGCTTCTCAAAAAAAGCCAGATGGCTGTTCTGGTGCTTGTAGACATATACAACTTTTCGATGATAAACAAGGTTTACGGCGAGGCTGTGGGTGATAGAGTGCTTGTTGAGACCGCAAAAAGGCTCTTAGAGGTTTTTGGAGACAGGGGTATGGTTGGAAGAACTGCGAGCGATGAGTTTGTCCTTCTTTTGCCTGTGGAGAAGGAAGAGGATATCCTTGAGCTTCTTGAAGTCCTTGAAGAGTTTCTGGGAAGACCGATCCTTATAAACGGAGATATCCTTACGCCCACCTTTAATATGGGCATTTCTGTATATCCTTCTGACGGAGCTACCTTTGGAGAACTTCGTGAAAAGGCTGGAATAGCCCTATCAAGTGCCAAAGCAGGAGGTGAGGGGGAAAGAAGGTTCTTTGAAACAAACTTTGAAGAGAGGATAAGGACTACAAACCTTGCCATAAGACTTGTTCAGAGGGCGGTGGAAGAAGACCTTTTTGTGCTTTACTATCAACCTTACTGGAAAAGCAAGGATATAACCCTTGCGGGCTTTGAAGCCCTTATAAGAATAGTGGACAAGGAAGGAAAGGTATACACACCCGTTCACTTCATAGACTACCTTGAAAACAGTAAATATTTAAAAAGCTTTGAAGCCTTCTTGCTTAGGTCTGCCAGAGATTTTTACGAAAGGCACCGCATACCCCTTTCCATAAACATATCCGCCAGAAGCTTTAAAGAAGGCAAGTTTATAGACATGCTTGTCCAACAGCTGGAGGGCTGTGATATAACCGTTGAGATAACGGAAAGGGTTTTCATGGTGGAGAAGGAAAAGGCTTTAAAACACATAGATATACTCAAGACCGCTGGCATTAAGATAGCCCTTGACGATTTTGGCACTGGCTACTCTTCCCTTTCATACCTATCCGAGATTCCGGTGGATGTGGTAAAGATTGACATCTCTTTTGTAAGAGAGCTTCCAACAAACAAGAAAATAAAGGCTGTAGTGCGTAATGTAGTAAACCTCGCCAGGGACCTTGGCATCCAGACCCTTGCGGAAGGCGTGGAGACCGCCCAGCAATTGGAAATTCTTCAGGAAATGGCCTGCACTTATGTGCAAGGATACCTTCTTGGAAAGCCCATGCCGGAAGAGGAGGCAATAAAACTGGTTCCTATGGTATGATTTTTAGACCATGCGGATAGCTTTACTAAGACAGGGAAAGGACTTGGGGATAAACAGGCACGTGCTGGCGTTTCTTGAGATATTTAGAGAGCGGGGTGCAGAGGTTCAAGACTTTGACCTCACAGAGGGAGACCTTCAGGAGGTGGTAAACAGGCTCTTAGAGTTCTCACCCCTCTTTACCCTTGACCTCAACGGTAGTTGCGTGGTTTTTGGAGAAAGAGAAGGTCAAAAGGTTCCTATATTTGATGCCTTTGGCTTTGTGCATGTTAGCCTTTTCACCGACGAGCCTCTCTTTCACTTTCCAGTGCTGTTTGACCTTAGGCAGGCAAACAACTTCCTTCCAGTGGTCACAGACCTCAAATATGCGGACAGCCTGAAATTTCTCGGACATGAGAGGGGCACCTTTTATATAACGCCCTTTGTAGACCCAAGCCAGATGTTAGAACCTTCAGAAGAGAAGGACATAGAGTTGGTCTTTCTTGGTCCTGTGGTAGACCCCAACATAATGGCTCAGCAGGTGGCTCAAAACCTCAGAGAGGATTTTATCCCATACTTTTTTGAGGTGGGCGAGTTTCTCTTCAGAAACCCAGAGGCACATCTTCTTTATGCCAGCGAATACATCCTTTCCATGTTCAACCAGAACTTTCAAGAAGAGTTTACAAGGTGGCGTCAGGAAAACCCCCAGGACTACATAAGGCTTCTCAACGACATTAGCTTTTACGCAACCGCAAGGAAAAGATGGTATATTTTGAGCTTTCTTGAGGGAATAAACCTTAAAATTGTGGGTGCCTTTGAAGGTGAATTGAAGGAAGGGCACGAACACGTTCCAATAGAAAGCTGGGAGCAAGCACTTGAGCTTATGGGAAGGTCCTATATAACCCTTCTGAGCTACCCACATGCGGTTCCCACTGGAGTAGGCTTTGTTCCCCTGGAGGTTGCCTTTATGGGTAGTGCACCCCTTATAGACTTCAGGGCTACCCTGTCAGGATTTTTTACACCCGGTCAGGAGATAATAAGCTACCTCCCTCTTGACAGGGCGGATATAGAGGAAAAGGTGGTCTACTATCTTGAAAACCCTCACGAATCCAGAGAAATAGGTCAGAGGGCAAGAGAAAAGGTCTTGCAAAGCTA
>JAXSOX010000108.1:0-294 GCA_037926525.1 Aquificaceae bacterium
GTATTATGGTCAGGTCTTGCTCAACTGCCTTCCAGAAGTTTGCAACCGTTTGGGCCTCTATGCCTTGAGTTGCGTCAACAAGAAGCAGAGCACCTTCACATGCAGCGAGGGCTCTTGAAACTTCATAAGAAAAGTCCACGTGCCCGGGAGTATCTATGAGATGGAGGATATAAGTTTCCCCATCCTTTGCCTTGTAGAACATCCTCACCGCTTGAAGCTTTATGGTTATGCCTCTTTCTCTCTCAATCTCAAGGGTATCAAGCATCTGCTCTTTTAATTCCCTTCTTGATACAG
>JAXSOX010000108.1:304-5457 GCA_037926525.1 Aquificaceae bacterium
CTTTCCATAAGATTTATATTTTATGCATGCTGTAAGCTTTTATCCTTTTAATTTTTTAATTATTGTCTTATATAAGCCATGCTTATATACAGTAGCAAAAATTCTTATTGCTAAGAATTATCAATACCGATATATTATTGCATTAGCATGTGGAAGGTATTAATAGGGGTAGTTTTGATATTTTCAGTGGGTTTCTCAAAGTGGTTTAACAAAGCCTCAGAAGGCTTAGAATACGCTCAGAAGGAGAACAAGCCCGTTGCCTTCTATTTCTATAGCAATCATTGTCCCTACTGTGCCCAGATGGAGGAGTTTGTCCTTAGTCAAGAAGATGTTCAAAAAAAGTTGGAGAATTTCGTAGTGATAAACCTCAACATATCCTCTGATGACGGAAGCAGATGGGCAAGGAAGTTAGGTGTTCCCGGTGTCCCCACTTTGGTCTTTTATGACCCAAAGCAGGAAAGGGTGCTTGGTGTCCTCTTTGGAAGCAGACCCAGAGGAGAAGTCCTCAACACCATCCAAAGGATATGTAAGATGCAAAACATTAAGTCATGCTAAAAACCTTTAAGGAGGTATAAAAACATGGACAGGAGAAAGTTTATTGCACTGTCCGCATTTGCAGTCGTAGGTTTAACCCTTGCCCCAGCAGTTCAGCCAGCCTTTGGTGCCACAAAACTGGAAGAAGAGGTGCAAAAGAGGCTCGGAGTTCAGCTATCTCAAATCAAAGAAACTGCAGATATCAAGCTCACAGCTCCTACCATAGCAGAGTCTGGTGCCAATGTGCCAATTACCGTTGAGTCCACCATACCCGTGGACAGAGTTGAAAAGCTCTGGATATTCGTTGACAAAAACCCCGTGCCTTGGATAGCGGATGTGTCCTTTACTCCCATGAACGGTCAGGTCTTTTTCTCCACAAGGATAAAGATGGGAGAAACCTCCAATGTGAGGGCGATTCTTAAGCTAAAGGATGGCTCTTATGTGATGGCAACAAAGGAGGTCAAAGTTACCGCTGGCGGATGCGGATAATTCCATAGGTCTTTAATACCAAAATTCTATACAGGAGGTGCAATATGGCAGTAGGAACAGGTATACTTCGTGTGCCAAAGGAGGCAAAGAAGGGGGAAATTGTAAGGGTGCAGATGGTAATAACCCACCCCATGACGCCACCAAGGAAAGACCCACAGACAGGACAGGAGGTGCCCGCCTATAACCTTACAAAACTTGACCTTTTCTTTAACGACAAGTTGGTAAGCACTGTGAACATGGGTGCGGGTGTGTCTGCCAATCCCTTTATGGCTTTAACTCTCAAAGCGGATGAAAGTGGTGTTGTGAAGATAGTCTATGAGGACAACAAGGGCGGTAAGTGGGAGAGAACTGCAGAGATAAAGGTTTCTTAAGGGAGGTTATGATATGAGAAAGAAGGCACTTTTAGCGGTGTTTACAGCCGGTGCTCTTGCCGGTGGGCTTTTGTCTACAAAGGCTTTTGCTCAGGTTGAAGGGGAGCTTTCTCCTGAAGAAGAAATAAGGCTTGTCCAAGAGTTCAACAAAATGCTCGCAGAAGGTATAAACCCCGGTGAGGTTTGGTATGAGGTGGGCAAAGAAGCTATAAAGAAGTATAACCTTGACAAGTGCGACCTTGGTCTTGGTCCTGGTGTTTTCAAGGGTGCTGCAGCACAACTTCCCAGATACTTTGCGGATGCAGGCAAGGTGATGGACCTTGAAACAAGGGTTGGATGGTGTCTACAAAAGCATGCAGGCATGACACAGGAACAGGTTCTCAAGTTTGTGCGTCAATGTTGGGGTAAAACAGGTAACTGCGTAAGCGAATACGACGGAATAATCATGTATCTCACCATGGAATCCAACGGGCAGAAGATTAACGTAAACCTCAAGGACCCAAACGTTAAAAGGATGTATGATATAGGTAAGCAAATTTACTACGCAAGGCTTGGACCTTGGGACTTTAACTGTGCGACCTGTCATGCGGGTAAACAAGAGGTAAGAATAAGAGCAACAAGACTTTGGAGTGCGGACAGACCCGGTGAGGCTGGTCAGGCAGTTTCCATATTCCCCAAATATTTGGTGCGTTGGGGTCTTCCTATGACCATGCATTACAGGTATGCGGAATGCATTCGTCAGATGAGATGGCCAGAGTTCATACCCCATTCTGATTTGGGGGTAGCTCTTTCCACATACCTTTACGGCACTGCTAATGGCACTGAGATAAAAGCACCAGGAATAGGGAGGTGATAAAGATGAAAAAGGTTCTAATCCTTGCAGGTATTTCAGCCCTTTTAACAGGTGCTGTGGTTGAAGCACAGCAAAAGAAGGCACAACCACAAAGACAGCAAACGGTAAAGCAAGAAGAGGTAATGCAAGTCTTAAGCTCTGGTCTTTCTTCAGACCCAAGGTTTGCGTGGAAAATACAGCAGGACGAAGCCCAGAGGATATGCTCTCAGTATCCAAGCAGAGAAGAAATGCCAGGGCAAGCTATACAGAAGGTTATCCAGCTAAGCCAAGCGGAGATAAGGTATCCTCAATGGGGTATATACATGGGTGATTGGAAAGAAGGTAAGAAACTGGTGGACTCTCCAAGAGGTGGAAGGTTTGCAAGCTATGGCTTTTCTGACAAACCTACCGACAAGGGCGGAAACTGTTATGCCTGCCACCTTATAGAAAAGGGTGTCCCTGGTGGAACAATGGGACCTAATCTTTACCAGTATGGTAAAAGGTGGGGCATAACTAAGGAAAATCTAAATAGCCCAGAAACGGTTGAAAAGATAAAGGCGGTTTATAACATAATCTATGACTCTTGGTCTGCTTTTCCTTGCTCTTCCATGCCAAGGTTTGGCTATCATGGAAACCTCTCTCCTGAAGATGTGGCAAACATAGTCGCCTATCTTCTCCATCCAGAATCTCCTGTAAACAAATAATTTTCTTGGGGGCTAAGCCCCCTTATAATATTTTTCCAAAGGAGGTCATACAATGGTTTTGAACAGGAGGGAATTTCTCGGATACTCCGCATTAGCCCTATCCGCCTTAGCCTTTGCTCCAGAAACCTTTGCAAGAAGACCTGTGAGCTTTGAAAAACTTATGGAATTCAAGCCCTATGGGAATCTTACACTTGTGTTTACTTCTGACCTTCATGGACATCTCAAACCTATGTATTTTGCAGAACCTATGAACCTGTTGGCTCCAGAACCTCTAAGGGGAACTCCCGGATATCTTGCAGGCATGGACTTTTTGAGGTTTTATAACATAAGACCGGGCTCTGTGGAAGCCTATACAGGTTCTTGTGTGAGCTTTATAAGGTTGGCGGGTTTGTATGGAATGACTGGTGGTGGACCTCAGGTTGCCACCATAATAAAGACCATAGTCAACGAAAGGGGAAAGGATAAATGTCTTGTGCTTGACGGCGGAGACACGTGGGCAACTTCTGGCATTGCGGTTAAAACTGATGGCATGGCGGTAGTGGATTGGATGAACTATGTGGGCTTTGATTACATGGTCGCTCACTGGGACGTAACCGTAGGCAAGGAAAAGTTTTTAGACATAGTTAAGAATAAACTAAAGGCGAAGTTTATCTCCTACAACATCACAGAAGAGCCTTTTGGAGACCTCGTTTTTCCACCTTACGATGTGGTGGAGAAAAATGGAGTAAAGGTAGGCATAATAGGAAGCTCTTTTCCCTTTACCCCTCTTGCAAACCCAAGGGTATACACGGAGGGCTGGAGCTTTGGCGTGAGACCCGATGAGCTTCAAAAGTATGTCAACGAGCTTAGGGAAAAGCACAAGGTGGACCTTGTAATTCTTCTTTCTCATGATGGTCTTCCTCTTGATATAGCACTGATGAAGATGGTCAAAGGCATTGACATAGTCATATCTGGGCATACCCACGATATAACTCCAACTCCTGTCAGAGTGGGAGATACGATTATTATATCACCCGGGTCTCACGGGAAGTTTGTGGGAAGGATGGACTTGGATGTGAGGAATGGAAAACTTCAAGGATATAGGTTTAAGCTCATCCCTGTGCTTTCCGATGTGGTGCCAGAAGATAAGGGAGCTAAAGAGCTTGTCAAAAAATGGTATGCACCCTACGAGAAGGAGTTTAACACCGTAATTGGCACTGCTAACACATTGCTTTACAAGAGAGATACGGTCTTTAGCACATGGGACAGGCTCATAGGCGAAGCTCTTGCGGACTACTACCATGGCGTGGATGCGGTTATGTCTTTGGATGTGGGCACATCCCCGGGCTTTAGATGGGGAACTACTGTTCTCCCAGGTCAAAAGATAACTGTGGAGCATGTTTACGACGTGCTTGGCATGACATACCCTGAGGTCTTTATTATGAAGAGAAAGGGAAGAGACCTTCTTGTGCTTTGGGAAGATGTGGCGGACAACGTGTTTAACCCTAACCCCCTCTATCAGCAAGGTGGAGACATGTCAAGGATATACGGCGTGGAGTATGAGTTGAAGGTAAACGCAAAACAGGGTGAGAGGATAAGGAATGTGAGGATAAAGGGTAAGCCCATAGAGATGGATAAGGAATACGTGGTTGCGGTTTACGGAGGACCACCTCCTATGGGAGTTCAGCCTGAGAAGAAAAACATAAGGGACATAGTGGTAGACTACATAAGGAAAAAGAAAAACATTGAAGTAGACAGAAGACCCAACGTAAAGGTGCTTGACCATCCATACAATACGGACTGCTACTGGAGGTGAAAAGATGCTGAAGTTCTTCCTTTTCCTCATCCTGCCCCTTTTTACCTTTGCTATGGACCCTCTCAAGGTTATGTATATTACCTATAACCTCAAGGAGAGGGATTTCAAAGCAGGGGTAGAGTCTGTAAGAAAAAGCATGGAGGCTCAAGGTCTAAAGGTATTGAGAACTCTTACCATATCTGACGCCATAAGAGCTAGGGGAAATAAAACTTTCAGAAACTACTACGTTGTCTTCGGATGCGAGTTTGAGGGTATGGGAGATATTCTCCTTAAAGCACCAGCCCTTAGCAATATAGTCCCGTGTAGCGTGGCGGTCTACGAAGAGGGAGGCAGGGTAAGGGCAACGGTGGTAAATCATCGGGTCTTTTTAACTCGCTACAGAAACAACTTAACCCTATCTGAAAGAAGAGAAATAAGCCAGCTCTATC
>JAXSOX010000109.1:0-5463 GCA_037926525.1 Aquificaceae bacterium
CTGTCTCCATTGAGAAGCGCTATGTAAGAGGCTTCCTCACCTTCAAGGTATTCTTCTATAATCACCCTTGACCCCGCTTCGCCAAGACTTTTTCTTACCATTAGCCTTTCTATGGCTTGCATAGCTTCTTCTTGGCTCTTGCAAACCACCACCCCCTTGCCACTTGCAAGCCCATCCGCCTTTATAACCACAGGAGCACCAAAATCCTTCACAAAATTCCTCGCCCTTTGTGGGTCTTCAAATACATGAAACTCCGCGGTGGGTATACCATGCCTCTGCATAAACTCCTTAGCAAAGACCTTACTTCCCTCAAGCATAGAAGCCCTCTGAGAGGGTCCAAAGACCCTTAGACCCCTCCTTTCAAACTCGTCCACAAGACCAGCACACAAGGGTGCCTCTGGTCCAACTACTGTAAAGCCAATACCTTCTCTTTGGGCAAAGTCCGCGAGGGCTTTTATGTCTGTAGGCTCTATGGGTATATTTCTGGCTATCCTTGAAGTGCCAGCATTTCCCTTAGCACAGTAAAGGGCTTTTATCAAAGGACTTTGAGACAGCTTCCATGCTATGGCGTGCTCCCTACCACCATTGCCGACCACTAAAACCTTCACAATTCAATTATACCAAAACTCTCTCCTTTGCTATTCTAAGAAAGTTTTCAAGAAGTTTCATACCCTCTTCTGAAAGAACGGATTCTGGATGAAACTGGACACCAAAGAGAGGATACTCCACATGTTGGATACCCATTATTTCATCGTCTTCAGACCATGCGGTTATCTTTAAAACCTCTGGCAGGGTGCTCTTGTCTATGACAAGAGAATGATATCTTACCGCAGTAAAAGGGTTTTTGAGACCTTCGAAGATGCCCTCGCCTGTGTGTGTTATCTGAGAAGTCTTGCCATGCATAAGCCTTTTTGCCCTCACTATCTTTGCCCCAAAGGCATAACCTATAGACTGATGACCCAAGCAAACACCCAGTATGGGTATTTCCCTGTAAAACTCCCTTATCACATCCACAGATATGCCTGCTTCCTTTGGAGTGCAAGGTCCAGGAGATATCACAATGGCATCTGGCTTTGCCCTTCTTATGTCCTCAAGGCTTATCTCGTCATTTCTTCTTACAGCCACATCCGCAGAAAGCATCTGCAAGTATTGAACCAAGTTGTAGGTAAAGGAGTCATAGTTGTCTATCATAAGGACTCGCATGAGGATTAAAATATAAACCTACGAATGTATAGGTCAATTCTGTATGGCATACTCCTTACCCTCTTGTTTGTGGGCGGTTCATTGGTCTATATAGTCAAGAAGACTTTTACAAAGGACTTTTTTAACGTGCTTATCCATGCGGACAAGAAGTATATGCTCATGTCCTTTGTTTGTATGCTTTTGTATCATACCTTTGACAACATTAGGTTTTTTGTGCTTTCGAGGGCAATGAAGCTAAGATACTCCTTCTTTTACGGCTATGTTATATCCTACATAAATACCTTTGGTGCTACCATAACACCTTCACAAGCAGGGGGAGAGTTTATGTCCATGTATACTCTTTCAAGAAAGGGTGGAAAATTGCATAAGGTGCTTAGCATATTAACTATGAAAATGCTAAGTGGTTCAACCTTTTTTCTTCTGGCTCTACCCTACGTGCTTTTACATATATACAAAAACCCATCTCAAGGTGTTAGAATAGGCTATGTTTTGCTCTTTTTCTTTGCTTTAGTGCTTTTCTTATACATACTTCTTAGGCTTTTCTTTAAGAGAAGCTCTTCTAACCAGCAAAAGCTCATACAGAGGCTAAAATATAATCTCAAAAAATACTTGGTAGTCCTCAAAATATTTCTTAGGGACAAAAAGGTGAGTATACTTATTGCATGCCTAAGCAGTGTGCTTGTTTATATGTCTTTCTTAGCGTCGGGTGCTTTCCTACTAAAGAGCTTTAACCCACAGCCAGAAATTTTAACTCTCATAGAACATCAGCTTTTGCTACTGTATGCCATATTTATAAGCCCAACTCCGGGTGGAAGCGGTGTGGGAGAGGTAGGGGCATTGTATGCCTTTGAACCCTTCTTGGAAGTTTCTCTTCTTGGAGGATTTTCCTTGCTTTGGAGGTTTATAACTCAGTATTTGAGTGCCATAATTGGAGGCTTTTTGCTTGCTTTTCTTCTTATAAGGGATGCTAAAAGGTTTAAAGATGCTTGAAAGCCTCAACCCATACCTTTGGGCAGTCAAACTTAGAAACTGGGCTTATGACTCGGGTCTTATGGCTCAATGCAAAGTTTCTGTTCCTGTTATTTCAGTTGGTAATCTGTCTGTGGGAGGAAGTGGGAAAAGCTCCTTGGTTAGGTATATAGCCAATATGCTCTCTGAAAACCTAAGGGTATGCATCCTTTCAAGAGGCTACAAAAGGAGCACAAAGGGAACACTTTTGGTCTCTGAATGGGGCAGGTTAAAAGCAAGCTGGCAGGAGGCTGGAGATGAGCCTTATATGTTGGCAAAGCTACTACCAAGGGTTAGCCTTGTGGTGGATGAGGTGCGGTGCAGGGGTGCGGACTTTGCCCTTAGGGAATTAAAACCAGAGCTTATTATCCTTGACGATGGCTTTCAGCACAGGAAAATACACAGAGACTTAGACCTTCTTCTTCTCAGAAAAAGAGACTTCTCAGACAGAGTTTTACCTTTTGGTAGATTGAGAGAGCCTCTTGAGTGCATGGAAAGGGCGGACGCTTTTGTGCTTTCATACGTAGAGCTTGAGGACTTTGACTGGAGACATGCTCACAAGCCTACTTTTAAGATGCGTAGAAGTGGCTGGAGGATACTTAGGAGCACAGACCACAGGCAGGTAGAAAACTACCATGAGCTTAGCTTTTTAGCCTTTTGTGGACTTGGAGACAACGAGCAGTTTTTCCAAACCCTTAGGAGATTAGGCATAAGGCTTGAGGACACCCTTGGCTTTCCAGACCACTATCACTATAGAGGCTTCAAACTTCAAAGGGATAAGCTATACATAACCACCTTAAAGGACCTTGTAAAGTTAGAGCCTGCGGAAAACCTTTTCTATCTTGACTTTGAGGTAGAGGTGGAAGGCTTGAAAGAGTTTTTAGAAAGTTTTATAATTAATAGACTGCAGAGGGTCGGTAGCTCAGCTGGCAGAGCAACGGACTCTTAATCCGTGGGTCGCGGGTTCGACTCCCGCCCGACCCATTTGAAAACCACCACCGCAAGAGGTGGTAGTGTAAGTTTAAGAGAGAAAGGTCTTCCATGAAAAGGCACTTCTTCCGCCCATACTCCACCCATATTACCAAGATTTGAGCCACCGTATATCTCAGAGTCTGTGTTTAAAAGCTCCTTCCAAAAGCCTGCCTTTGGCACACCTATTCTGTATTCAAAGCGAGGAACGGGTGTGAAGTTGCAAACCACAAGCAGAAGGTCTCCCTCGGAGGATTTCCTAAGATAGCTAATAATACTCTTCTCCCAGTCATAGAAATCTACCCACTCAAAACCCTCTGGCTCGCAATCCAGCTCGTGAAGTGCCTTCTCTTCTCTGTAGAGCTTATTTAGGTCCTTTATGAGCCTTTGAATTCCTCTGTGGCTCTCGTATTGAAGAAGATGCCAATCAAGACTTTGGTCATGGTTCCACTCCCTCCACTGAGCAAACTCTCCACCCATAAAGAGGAGCTTTTTCCCTGGATGAGTCCACATGTATCCGAAGAGGAGCCTAAGGTTGGCAAACTTTTGCCAATAGTCGCCTGGCATCTTGGATATGAGTGAGCCTTTGCCATGGACTACTTCGTCGTGGGAAAGGGGAAGTATAAAGTTTTCAGAAAAGGCATACCAGATGCTAAAGGTGAGCTGATGATGGTGGTATTTCCTGTATATGGGGTCTTTGGACATGTAAAAAAGCGTGTCGTTCATCCAGCCCATGTTCCACTTAAAGCCAAAGCCGAGCCCACCAAGATACACGGGTCTGCTTACCATGGGAAAGGCGGTAGACTCTTCCGCTATAGTCTGTATGCCTTCAAAATCTCTGTATAGGCATGTATTGAGCTTTTTCAAAAAGTCTATGGCTTCAAGGTTTTCTTTGCCACCGTATATGTTGGGAACCCATTCATGCCTTGAGTAGTCCAAGTAGAGCATGCTGGCAACCGCATCTACCCTAAGACCGTCCACGTGGTATTTCTCAAGCCAAAAGTGAGCGGAGCTAAGCAGAAAGGACCTTACCTCACCCTTTCCATAGTCAAAAACATAGCTTTTCCAGTCAGGATGCCAGCCCTTTCTCCAATCTCCATACTCATAAAGGTGGGTCCCATCAAAGTATGCCAGCCCATGCCCATCGGTGGGAAAGTGAGAGGGAACCCAATCAAGGATAACTCCAATACCCTCTTGATGGAGATAGTCCACAAGATACATAAAGTCTTGAGGTGTGCCATAGCGTGAAGTGGGTGCAAAGTAGCCTGTTATTTGATAGCCCCAAGACCCATAAAAGGGATGCTCCATCACCGGTAGAAACTCCACGTGGGTAAAACCCATTTCCTTTACATACTCTGCCAAAAGAGGTGCAAGCTCTCTATAGCTTAGCCATCTGTTTCCCTCTTCTGGCACTCTTCTCCACGAACCAAGATGAACCTCGTATATGCTAATGGGAGACCTGTGATGGTTTAGGTCCCTTCTTTTCCTTAACCACTCTTCGTCGTGCCACTCATAACTTAGCTCCCATACGATAGAGGCGGTCAAGGGTGGAGTTTCGTGAAAAAAGCCAAAGGGGTCTGCCCTGTCTGTCCAGTAGCCCCACGAAGTATAAAGGTGGTATTTATACCTTTGACCCTTTTTGACACCTTTTACAAAGCCTTCCCATATACCAGAGCCATCCTCTCTTTTCCTCAAAGGCAGGGAGTGCTTGTCCCAGTGGTTGAAATCTCCAAAGACAAAAACCTGCTCCGCATGGGGAGCCCATACCGCAAAATAGGCACCATCCTCAAAAAGATGACAGCCCAACTTTTCATACAGCCTACAGTGAGAGCCTTCTTTAAAAAGGTATACATCGTAGTCGGTTATAAGAGAAAAGTCGTAAAAAACCCTCATCCCTCTGTTATAGTATAGTCCATGAACCGATGGAAAGACTGGTGGGAGCAAGCACTCAGGGACGAAGCACCCTGCATGCATAAAGGCTTTGAACCCTGGGGACATTCCCTGCTTGCCCTTTTACAGTCTTTAAAACAGGCAGGGCTTGACATACCAAGGGAAGTGGAAAGATGCGCTAAGAGCCTTGACCTGTATTACATACCAACGAGATATCCCAATGGTCTGCCTGCAGGCAAACCCTCTGACTATTACACAGAGGAAGAGGCACGGGAGGCAATAGATGCGTGCAATAATATCCTGCAATGGTGCAAAGCTCATATACATAAGGAAGGATGAGCTCCTGAGCTTTCTCAAAGACTTGGCTGAGAGTATGAAGAGCGAGCTGGAAAA
>JAXSOX010000110.1:0-5278 GCA_037926525.1 Aquificaceae bacterium
GCAAGGAAGGTCTTTGAAGAGTTAAGAAAGGACATAGCAATAGAAAACTTCAGAGTTGTCTCTGGAGGTCATGAAAAGATAGCCTTTAGCCTAAGAGAAGGCTTTGGTGATGCGGGAATTACCACAAAAGCCTATGCCCTTGAGTATAGACTTAGCTTCTTGGGTGTAAAGTGGGAGGATTACTGCCTCTGCTACAAAGCGGATTTAGAAGAAGACAGAAACTTTCTTAGAGTTGTTGACTTTCTCAAAGGCAAAAGACACACACGCTTACTTTCTTACCTACCGGGTTATGAAAAAAAATCCCTTGAGGAGGTTTTACTATGAGGACACTGCTTTTCCTACTTCTTGGGCTTTTTAGCCTTGCTCATGCGGAGCTCATAAGGGTCTTTGCAGCAGCAGACTTGCAGTATGCCCTAAAAGAGGTCGCAGACCTTTATATGAAAAAGTATCCAGAGGACAAAGTGGAGCTTGTATTTGGCTCCTCTGGAAAGGGCTACGCACAGGTTAGAGCTGGTGCACCCTTTCACATCTACTTTTCTGCCAACATGAAGTATGTGGAAGAGCTCTACAAAGAAGGACATATAATAACGGAACCAAAGCTATACGCCATTGGCAGAATAGTGGTTTGGACCACAAAGGACTCTCCTCTTGACCCCTCTAAGTTTCCAGAAGTGCTACTTGACCCAAAAGTTAGGAAGATAGCCATAGCCAACTGGGAGCACGCACCCTACGGAAGGGCGGGAAAGGAAGCTCTTGAGGCTTATGGTGTGTTTGATAGGGTAAAGAACAAGTTTGTACTTGGAGAAAACATATCTCAGACCGCCAGCTTTGTATACTCAGGTGCGGCGGACATTGGGATTATAGCACTTTCTTTGGCACTGGCTCCCGAACTGCAGGCAAAGGGCAAATACTGGCTGATTCCAGAAGATAAGCACGAAAGGCTTGAACAGGGCTACGGCATTACAAAAGAGGGGGGCAAGGTTAAAAACGCAAGGAGATTCTACGACTTTATAGGCTCTCCAGAGGCAAGAAGAATATTCGTCAAATACGGCTTTGTCTTGCCAGGTGAAGAGAGATGATAGCAGATATAAACCCAGTTCCCATATGGCTTACGGTAAAACTTTCCATATGGACCACCATATTACTACTCATAATAGGCGTTCCACTCTCCTACTACCTTGCTTACACAAAAAGCAAGCTGGGGCTTGTTATAGAAGCTCTGGCTACCCTTCCTCTTGTCCTGCCACCAACAGTTTTGGGCTTTTACCTTCTACTGCTTTTGAGTAAAAACGGCATTATAGGCTCTGTATGGTATAGGCTGTTTGACTATCAGCTTGTATTCCACTTTGAGGGTATAGTTATAGCCTCGGTCATATATAGCCTGCCTATGATGGTGCATCCACTTACCTCTGGCTTTAGAAGCGTGCCAAGAAACATCATAGAAGCAAGTTGGACTCTCGGAAAGTCAAAAATTCAAACCCTCTTTAGAGTGATACTTCCCAACATGAAGGCTTCTGTGCTTACTGGCATAGTGCTATCCTTTGCCCACACCATAGGAGAGTTTGGCGTGGTTTTGATGGTAGGTGGAAACATAGAGGGACAAACCCGTGTGGTATCCATAGCCATATACGATGCGGTGGAAGCCATAGACTATAAGACCGCACACGTTTATGCAGGTATTCTTTTCGTAGCTTCCTTTATAAGCCTTGCCATGCTCTATGCCATTAACAGGAGGTGGAGCCTGTGATAAGAGCAAGGGTAAAAAAGCTCCTGCATGGCTTTGATGGAGATTTTTGGCTTGACGCAGAGCTTGAAGTAAAAGGCACGGAATTTCTCGTTATTCTTGGACAGTCTGGTAGTGGAAAGACAACCCTTTTGAGATGTATAGCAGGGCTTGAAACACCAGAAGAGGGTTATATAGAGGTAGATGGAGAGGTTTGGTTTGACTCAAAGAGAAGGATAAACCTGCCACCTCAAAGGAGGAACGTGGGCTTTGTCTTTCAGGACTATGCCCTTTTTCCCAACATGACGGTGCTTGAAAATGTTATGTATGGAATGAGAAAAAAGGACAAAGACGGAGCTATAGAACTTCTCAGGATGGCTGGCTTGGAGGGTCTAAAGGACAAAAAACCTGACAAGCTCTCTGGAGGTCAAAAGCAAAGGGTAGCCCTTTTGAGAGCCCTTGCAAAAGAGCCAAAGGTTTTACTGCTTGATGAACCTCTTTCTGCCCTTGACCCAGAACTAAGGCTTGAACTTCAAAAAGAGCTAAGGAACTTCCAAAGAAATGCGTCAATACCCGCTCTAATGGTAAGCCATGACAAGGAAGAAACCCTAAGGCTTGCGGACAGAGTAATAAGAATACACAAAGGAAAGATAGTGGAAGAGGGTGAACCTCAAAGGATATTAGCTGACGCTCAGGCAAATCTTGTAAGCAAAAGAGAAAACCATAGAGAGGTCATACTTACCTTAAAACTTGAGGGAAAACTTGTGGAGATGAGAATAGACAAGGAAAGCCTTTAACAAAATCTTAACAAAAGGTCATTAAAATACTATAATTAATGGAGGGTCATGATGAAACTTTTTCAGGAGCTTGAGGAGACAAAGAACCTTGTTTTAAAGATGGCAGGTCTTGTCAAGGAGGCTGTGGACAAGGCAATAGAGTCTCTAAACAAACAAAGCGTGGAGCTTGCGGAAGAGGTCATAAAGGGAGATGACCAGATTGACCAAATGGAGGTGGAGATAGAGAGAAGGTGTATAAGGATGATAGCCCTATATCAGCCAGAGGCGGTAGATCTAAGGCTTATAATGGGTATTTACAAAATAGTCTCTGACCTTGAAAGGATTGCGGACGAGGCGGAGAACATAGCGGAAAGGTCTATACTTTTGGCACAAGAACCACCATTAAAACCCTACGTAAACCTAACGCTCATGGCTGCCAATGTCAAAAGTATGATAGAGGATGCGGTGCTTTCCTTTTTCCAAAGGGACACAAACCTTGCCAAAAAGGTCATAGAAAGGGACGATATGGTAGATGAGCTATACCATCAAGTGCAAAGAGAACTTATCACCTACATGCTTGAAGACCCAAGAAACATAAAGAGGTCTATGCACCTTTCCTTTATAGCGAGGCACTTTGAAAGGATGGCGGACCACGCAGAAAACATAGCGGAGATGACCATATACTGGTCTGAGGGAGAAATGGTAAAACACCAGCACATTAAGGAGAAGGAAATGCATTGAGGCTTTACCTTGCCTTTTTCCTTTTTCTCTCTGTCTTTGTCCTCATAAACATAGCCTTTTTAGACAACCTCAGGCAAATATGGGGTATAAGCTATCCACTTGTCCTTTTGGTTATAAACCTTGACCTTCTTATCCTCTTTGTGGTCTTTGTTATATTTTTTAGAAAGTTTATAAAAACATACCTCACTGGCAGAAAGGGTCCACTAAGGCGTAAGCTCTCCACAAGCCTTCTGCTCTACATAATAACGCCTCTTATATTCCTTAACATAGCAACCGCCATAATACTCCTGCAATCCACCAAGTCCTTTGTGAGCGGGCAGTTAAAGGAGGTGGCAAGAAGGTCAGAAAGTCTAAAACTTCTCATAGAGGAGGAGGAGAAGAAGAAAATAGAGGACTATAGGAAAATGGTAGAGCTTTTGAAGGAAAAGGGTGTGGAGCCTCAGGTGCTTGAAGCCTTGGAGGGTGTCAAGGTAAGCAGGAATCAAAACTGCAAGGAGATGTTTGACAAAGAGATGGCTGTATTGTGTATTGATGGCTACAGTGTAGTTATAAGAAGAGGCTCAGAAGTTAACTCCTTAGTCAATTACATATACCAAACTGCGGGTGAGTTGAGGAATATGGTGAAGGCGAGGGACATAATAGCTGGTGTGTACGTATACTTTATAGTGCTTGCGGGTTTTGTTTCCTTTCTTTCTGCGGTATGGTTTGGCAATCTTGTGGCAAGATACATTAGCCTACCTCTTGAAAGGCTTTCACAGAAGGCTGGCGAGTTAGCAAGGGGCAACTTTGAGGTCAAGGTGGAAGTGCCTCAAACAGGAGACGAGGTGCAAGAGCTTGCAAGCAGTTTTCTAAGGATGAAAGAGGAGTTAAAGGAGTTATACCAAAGGCTAAACAAGGAAAAGGAAATTCTTTTGAGCCTCTTTGATGCACTGCCTGTGGGTATAGTGTTTATATCAAAGGATGGTGAAAGGTTTCATAACAAAACCTACGAGGAGCTTGCAAAGAAAAGCAACTTAAGACAAAGCCTTATTGAGCTTGAGCTTGGAAAGGTCGTGGTTTACGAAGACCTTGAGGCAGTTATTCTTGCGGAACGCTTTAAAACTTGGCAGATGGCGGTAAAGAGGATAGCCCATGAGATAAAAAACCCTCTCACACCCATAAGTCTAAACCTTGAAAGACTTATAAGGTCTCTGCAAAGGGGTCAGTGCGATATGGAGCGTGTAGCACAGATGGCTGAGCTTATGCTCCAAGAGATTCAAAGGGTCAAAAAGACCATTGACCAGTTTAGAAGCCTTTCTGTGGATACAGAGCCTCAATTTAAGGATGTGGACTTGGGAGAGTTGCTCAGGCAGGTCTCAAGGCTCTATGACGCTCTCTCCATAGAGGTATATGGCTCTTTGAAGGTGGCAGGTGACGAGAGGCTATTAAGGGATATGTTCTTCAATCTTTTTAATAACAGCCTTGAGTGGGGTGCAAAGAGGGTGTGGGTTGAGTTAAAAGAGAACATGATAATCTACAAAGACGATGGGGTGGGTATAGAGGAAGGCAAAGAAGAGCTTATTTTTATGCCATACCATTCTGAAAACCCACAGGGTATGGGTCTTGGTCTTGCCATAGTAAGGCACATAGCAGAGCTTCACGGTTGGAGTGTCAAGGCTCTTCCAAGCAAAGATGGCTTTTATATGCTTGTGGAACTAAGTCCAAGAAAGGGTAGTATTTGAAGAACTCTTATAAGGTGGTTTTCCCATATGACCTCTAACTCCTCTTTTACCGCCTTCTCTTGGTCTTCTGGGCTTAGGCTTTTAAAGCTCTCAGACTTTACACCTCTTTCGTGCAAAAGGAGAGGGACAAAGACCTTACCCATGGCATAAAAGACAAAGGCAATCTCTATATCTGAAAGCTGTGGAAAGCCATTGAAGGTTTTGTAGGTCTTTATTCCTGCCCAGTTGGTCCAATAACGCACCTCTGGGTCTTCTACCCTCTTTTCGTAGCCTCCCACATACATGGAGATGAGAGCCTTTAGAAGTCTTTCTTCCCT
>JAXSOX010000111.1:0-5148 GCA_037926525.1 Aquificaceae bacterium
CCTTACCTCATTCTTCACATACTCATGTAGCCTGTGTTGAAGTCTTAAATACCTTTTGCTCTCTGTTGGCTTTTTTCCTCTCCTTTGCATCTCCCTTTGAATTCTGTCTATCTTATCCGCATACTCCTTGACCTTGCTGTAAAACTTCCTACCAAAGAGGTCTCCTCTGTCTGAAACAAGAAAACACTCCATGCCAAAGTCAAGAGCTATGTCTCCACTAAAAGCTATCTCCTTCCTCTCTATCTCCTTCACAAGCCTTAGTTTACCATCTTCTGTTATCTGAACCATGCTTGTTAGCTTTCCACCTCTTTCCTCAAAATACTCATGAAGTTTCACAGGCAGATATATAGGCTTTCTCTTTTCATGAGTTGACAGTCTTATCCAAAGGTCAAAGGCTTTTGCTTTCTTTGGTCTTTCCAGCAAGGCACACTTGCTGTCTAAAAGCATAGAGATACCTCTAAAACTTGGCTTTTTCCAGCTTTTGAGAATATGCTTGAATATCTTCTTAGCAAGCAGTCTTTCTTCCTTGACTATCTCATACTCATGCTTGTTTTTGTCTTTGTCTATCCACAGGGCTTTCTCACTTTTTGGAATAAGCCATTCCTTTCTGGAGTTGAGATAAAGGAGAACTCTTTTTGTCTTTTCAGGAAGAGTAGAGCTAAGGACTATCTCTTTGAACCTTTCTTGGACATTGGCGATAAAACTTTCCAGTGTAGGGACTACCACATGGTATTGGATAGTGGACTTGAACCTTTCTGAAAGTGGGCAGTTTAAGTGTTTTATGTTAGCTTTTCTGTTAAAGGAGCCAGTTTTAAAGAATAAAGACCACTGGAATTTTGCTATTATCTCTGCGGTTTTTCTGTATAGCTTTAGGACATGAGCTATAAGGGTGCTTTTTCTTTTTGTGGTAGGGCAAGAGACTTCAATAGCTCTATACATAGGGATATTATAGCTTTTGTTTGTGAGTTTGTATGTGAAACAATTCAAGAAACAAATTACCATTATTAGGTATAAATGTCAATATTTTCAGAGACTGGTCGCCAAGACTTGCTCGTGGTGGTAAGAGTAAGGTTAGATAGGTCAAACTTCTGGAAGGTTTACAGAGAAATATTTAACTTCGTGGCAGACAGGCTTAAAATGGACTTTGACTTGGTGGTGGTAGAAGAGAGCAAAAAGGAAGAAACTCTAAGAAGGCTCGGGGTTTATCTTCTTATTTCAAAAACTTGAGGTATCATTAGGGCGTAGCCTTGAAGTTGCCAGTGGATTATCTCTGTTATAGCGGAAGGGACGAGCTCAACAAAGGGATAAAAGTCCTTTTCTGAAAGTCCATATATTTGCTCCGCCGCCATTTTGCACACCTTAAACTCTACTCCATACATACTAAGGCTTTCAAGCCTTTCCACTATATCCGCATACTGCTCTTTGTTTTTCATGGCAAAAACAGGAAGCTCTCTACCATGAGAAACCACCACTATGTGTATATCCTCTGGGCTGAAATTATAGGGAGGGTTTGTGAGGACAAAGATAACATTGGATATCCATCCAAGGGCTGGTCTTATCTTCTCTGGATGGTCAAGAAATAGTTCATAAACCACTTTGAAGGGTTTTGCATAAGGCGTTTGCACTACCTTGCCATGTGGCTGAGCAAAGACTACGCTAAAGATTAAAAGCAATCCCAATATTGCTTTCATTTTTGCACCTCCAACTATAAAATTTAGACGTTTTTTTTGGAGAGGTTGCGAATTGAAGAAGTTCCTCACAGGCTTAGCAAAATCCTCTCTCCAGCCTCCTTCAAAGAGCTATTGCCAACATCTCTGCCATACGTTGAGCTAAGAGTGAACTCCTTGGCAAAACTGGGAGATAAAGCATCCTGCATATGGAGGTTCATAGCGATGCCAGCGTAAAACAGCTTGTGGTATATATGGAGAAGGAAAAGCTCAAACTCTTGGAATGTTTTTTGAGCTTTTTGACAGAGAAGCGTTATAAGAGGTATCTAATTTTGTGATAACTTGCAAATTTTGAGTTATAATATATAACATAAGGCGGCGTAGCTCAGTTGGTTAGAGCGGAGATCTCATAAGTCTCAGGTCGGAGGTTCGAGTCCTCCCGCCGCCACTATTCCGTAGATACCTTCCTCTGTAGGTTATACATCCTTATTATCTCCTCTACTGTGTTAGCATCTTCTGGGTTTTTGTCCTCTCTTATAAAGCTAACCGCCCTTGGAAAACGCAAGGCGTAGCCCGGCTCTTCAAGGGTCCTGCCTGCGGTGTGCAAAGGAGACCTCGTTATCTCATCCGCCTTGACCGTTATTACATACCTTGGCTCTACCCACACATCTACGTCAATTATGCTGTCCACTCTTGGATGTTTATGGTTAAGCCTTATGGTGTCCAACATCTCCCTTAACCTGACCCATTCATCTTCTGTAAAGCCTGAACCCACCTTACTTACCGTCTTAAAGGTATCTGTAGAAGGCTCGTAAACCGCCACAAGGAGACCACCTATACCCAACCTTGCCCTTGCACCCTTTCCGTAATAGTAGCCCACTATTACCACGTCCACCGTGTCCGCAAGACTTCCCCTGTAGCTTCTTTTTAACTTTATCCAGTTAAAATTCCTTGAGCCTGCAGTGTAAGGAGCATCAAGTCTTTTTGCCATTATACCCTCAAGCCCTCTTGTTATAACGTCCTCAAAAAAAGCCTCTATTTCCTTCACCTTGTCTGTTATAAACATTTCTGAAGGTCTAAGGGTGTTTGTTTTAGAGAGAAGCTCCTCAAGGGTTTTCCTTCTTTCTATATAAGGCTTTACCGTGTAGTCCTCTCCTTCAAGATAAAGCAGGTCAAAAACAAAGAGCTTAAGTGGATAATCCCTTGCATATTCTTCTATGCTGTATTTTCTCTTTCTCTGTATGGTTATTTGAAAAGGATAAAACTCGCCAGTCTCTTCGTTTACCGCTAAGGCTTCACCTTCAATTATTACCCTTTGGACCTTTATGTCCTCCATGACCGCCTTTACCACATCGGGAAACATCTCCGTCATTCTTTCAAGGTTTCTTGAGTATATTTCCACCTTGTCGCCATCCTTGTGAACCTGTAGTCTAAAGCCGTCATATTTTGCCTCCACAGCGCATCTGCCAAGCCTTTGAATTATCTCCTGTGCACTGGATACCCTTTCCGCCAAAGCCATCCTTATGGGATAACCTAATTGAATCTTGAACTCTTTTATGGCTTCAGGTCCGCCCTCCTTTAGCCTTTTGGCTACGAGCCCAAGGTCGGAGCACAAGTTATAAGCCCTTTCTATAAAGCTTTTCAAATGCATTGACCCTCTGGCTAAGGCATCTATTATGGTTGCATCACCCACCCCCAGCCTTAGCCTCCCTATAATTATCCTTACCGCATACTTGGCTTCAAAGCCCGAAAGACCCTTTAAAAGGTTTATAAGTTTCATAACCTTATCTAAGGTTCCCCTTGTGCGTGCAATATCAAAAAGCTCTTCATAAACCCTAACAAGGCTTAAGTTTCTTCCCTGCCAGCCTATTAGTTCCTCCGCTACGTCTCCAAGGTCTCCCTTCTGTTTGTATAGAGTTTGCACCTGACTGAGCCTAACACCGCAGGCTTTGGAGAGAGATTCCATAAGAAGCTTTTCCGAAATACCAAACTCTATCCCTCTAAAGGCTGGTAGAAGCTCACCAAGTGTTAGATAAACCACCTTGTCCACTTCCTCCACGCTTGCCTTTTCCAGAAGGCTTCTAAGAATTTCCGCCATTTCAAGCCTGCTGGTGGTTTGTTCAATCCTGTGGAAATACTCAGAAAGCTCTCTAAAGGTCATATCAAGATTTTAAACCAAGCCAACCCTCAAGGTCTTTTATAAAATGGTAGGCACTCCTGCCAGAAAAACCATTGTGCAAAGCCCAATCAAGTGCAAGTCTTTGGAGCTCATCCTCTTTGATGCTTAGACCTCTCTGAAAAGCCAAGTGCCTTACTATATCTAAATACTGCTCCTTTCCAAAGGCGAAAAAGCCAAGTCTTATGCCAAACCTTTCCACAAGGGAGACCCTCTCCCAGTAGCTCTCCTCTGGAAACTTTTCTTGCTCCTCTCTCTCTGGCATGAGATGTCTTCTGTTGGAAGTGGCATACACAAGCACATTGCTTGGTCTTTCTTCCACATCGCCGTCCATTAGAGATTTCAAAATTCTTATCTCCTCGTCCCCAGCTTCAAAGGAAAGGTCATCAAAAAAGAGGATAAATTTTTCTTGACGTTCCCTCAAAAGGTCATAAAGCTTAGAAAGATGACTAATATCCATCTTGTAAACTTGCACAAGCCTGAGACCATCCTTTGCAAAAAGCCCTAACATGGACTTTACCAAAGAGGATTTACCCGTGCCCCTATCTCCCCAGAGTAAAACATCGTTTGCAGGCAAGCCTTTCACAAACTGCAGGGTATTTCTCCTAAGGGTCTCCTTTTGCCTTTCTATATGGAGCAGGTCTGAAAAGTTTGGAATGTGTGGGTATTTTATCGGAATTAACTCTCCTTCCTTAAAGCGATAAGCTAAATGCTCCATCTTTCAGCCCCACCTTAGCTTTTCTTTTAGGATACCAAAAAAGCTCCTCTTCGGATTTGGATACATAAGGCAATAGTAAGGAGACTTTTTTATCACCACCACATCTTCTCTTTTTAAGCTCATTCCCTCTTGTCCGTCAAGGGTAAGGTATGCCATGTGGTCTTCAGAAAGGTTTACAAGCCTTATCTCAAAGTTCGGCGGGACTACAAGAGGTCTGTTGGAGAGGGTATGGGGGCATATGGGAACAAAGAGAAGGGCTTCCATCAGTGGGTAAAGGATGGGTCCTCCTGCAGAAAGTGCATAGGCGGTAGAACCCGTGGGTGTGGAGACTATAACTCCATCTCCATAAACCCTAAGCACCCTCTCTCCCTGAAGTTCTATTTCCACCTCCACCATACGAGCAAGGCTTTTCTTTGAAACCACCACATCGTTAAGGTAGTCCCCCAGATAAAGCTCCTCAGACCCTCTAAGGAGAAAAGCGGAAAGCATCATCCTCTTCTGTGGTTCTATTTTGCCCTCTAAGATAAGTCTAAAAACTTCTTCCGCTTCCTCCAGCTCCACTTCTGTGAGAAAGCCAAACCTTCCCA
>JAXSOX010000112.1:0-2659 GCA_037926525.1 Aquificaceae bacterium
TCTTGTAGGTCTCTGTTGTATGCCATGGGAAGACCCTTTAGGACCACCAAAAGGTTCATAAGATTTCCATAAAGCCTTCCAGTTTTGCCTCTTATTAGTTCAAGCACATCTGGGTTTTTCTTCTGAGGCATTATGGAGCTTCCAGTGCATAGCCTGTCGGGCAGGTCCACAAAGCCAAACTCCTCCGTAGACCAGATTATTAGGTCCTCTGAAAGCCTTGAAAGCCTCATGCCACAAACCGCACAGGCGTATAACACATCAAGGATAAAGTCCCTCTCTGCAGTTGCCTGCAGGGAGTTTCTACAAAGCCTACCAAAGCCTAAGAGCTCTGCGGTATAAAACCTATCCAATGGAAAGTCTACGCCTGCGGACGCTCCAGAGCCAAGGGGTAAACAGTCCGCACTTCTATAGGCGTTCATAAACCTTTGCTCGTCGCTTAGAAACATCTCTCTGTAGGCAAGAAAGTAGTGAGCAAGCCTTATGGGTTGAGCCCTCTGAAGGTGAGTGTAGGAAGGCAGTAGGATATCCACAGACCTTTCCGCTAATTTCACGAGCTCTTTTCTGAGAGCCCTTAGACTTTGGATAACCTCTATGAGCTTGTCCTTTATGTATAGTCTTTCGTCGGTAGCCACTTGGTCGTTTCTGCTTCTTGCGGTGTGTAGCTTTCCTCCCACTTCTCCAAGCCTTCTTATGAGCTCCGCCTCTATGTTCATATGCACATCTTCCAGCTCCTGCTTGAAGTCAAAACTTCCTTCCTTTATGTCCTTTTCTATGTCTTCAAGACCAAGAAGGAGTTTTTGAGCTTCTTCTTCTGTAAGCACTCCAGCCTTTTGTAGGGTCTTTACGTGGGCTTTGCTTTGTTTTATATCCCACAGGGCAAGCTCCTTGTCAAAACTTACCGACTGGGTAAACCTCTCCACAAACTCCTCTGTTTTTTCTTTAAACCTGCCTTCCCAAGGCTTTTGCATGGGAAAATTATAAGCTCAATTTCTTTAAGAGTAAAAGCCCTCTTACTGCTAAAAAGAGCACGGGCAGTTCTACCAAGGGTCCTATCACCAAGGCAAGGGCTATAAGAGGTTCGTTCTCAAAGGCGGTAAGGGCTATAGCCAAAGCTATGGGTGAGTTCCTTGCCATTAGGGTAAGGGTCAAGCTGGCAGTGTTCTGGTAGCTCCTGAGTAAAAGGCGTCCAAGAAAAACACCTACTAAAAAGGCAAAGAGAAAGAAGATAAGAAGAGGTGGAAGCATTTTCAAAAGCAAAAAGGGGTTGTGGGTTATAGCCTGACCTTGAGAGGCAAACATGGATACGATGGCAATAAAGAGAAAAAGGCTTTGAAAATTCACTAAGAAGGAAAGCCTCTCCGAAAACCTTAACCTTCTGAGGGCTTGGGCAGTAAGAAGGGGCAACACTATCACAAAGGCTATGCTTTCCAAAATAGACCAGAGGTTAACAAAGCCTTCCTTTGAAAAGAACAGCTCCAGATAAAGGGGCAAAAGGGCTACCTGCATAAAAAAGTTCACAGGAAGTATGGAGGTGCTAAGGGGTAGGTTTCCGCCTGCCATGGCGGTGAAGATAAGATACCAGTCAGTGCAAGGAGTGACTAAGAGCATCACAAAGCCTATCCAGAGGGCTGTATTTTCCCTTAGGAATATATACCCAAGAAGATATGCAACCGCAGGAGTAATGAGAAAGTTAACCATTAGGCTTATAAGGAAAAACCTACGGTTTTTGTAAGCATCTACCACTTCCCTAAGGGGCATGCCAAGAAATAGACCAAAGAGCATAAGAACCAAAGAGGGCGTTATAAGGTAGCCAGAGACTTCCCTTATAACCTCAAACCTACTCAAATACAAACCCAAAAGGACTGCAAAGATGACCCAAAGGCTTTGAAACTTGACAAGAAAACTCATAACCTGTTAAAAGCCTACCACAGCCTTTCTTGAGATAATCTGACGCATATCACAAAAACAATCCACACAAAAGCCTAAAATTTACTTGAACTTAAAAAGGAGGCAGGTATGTGGCGAGTTTTGTATACAGGTCAAAGACCCCACTATGAGAACATAGCACTTGATAGGATAATGCTGGACTTAATGTCCGAAGGTAAAATTCCACCCACTATAAGGTTTTTGCAGTTTAAACCTGAGTGTGTGCTTGTGGGCTTTCATCAAGCTGTGGAGCAAGAGGTAAGGCTTGAATATACACAAAGAGAGGGCATAGAGGTAGGAAGAAGGATAACAGGCGGTGGTGCCATATACTTTGACGAAACGCAGATAGGTTGGGAGGTTATAGCCACCACCGACCAGCTTGGAAACCTTAGCTACGAAGAGCTTACAAGGAAAATATGCACCGGTGTGGCAAAGGGACTTCAAAAACTTGGAATAAGGGCGGAGTTTAGACCAAGAAATGACATAGAGGTGGAGGGCAGAAAGATATCTGGCACGGGTGGAGTTTTTGAAGGCAGAGCTTTCCTATATCAAGGAACGGTGCTTATGGACTTTAACGTGGAAAGGATGCTAAAGTCCCTGCAGATTCCTGTGGAAAAGCTCACCTCAAAGGGTATAAAATCCGCAGAGGACAGGGTTGAGTGGGTAAAGAGGGCTTTGGGATATTTGCCTCCCAAGGAAGAGGTTTTTTCCGCACTCCTTGAGGGTCTAAAGG
>JAXSOX010000112.1:2752-5103 GCA_037926525.1 Aquificaceae bacterium
ACATTGCTGTTATGAGTTTTACGAAAAGCGGTATGAGATATTCAGAAAGGCTTCTCAAGAAGGTGCCAAGGGTGTGCTTTTTGATATAGTAGGGACCACTTGCTACAGTCTTGGAGTGGAAGAGGAAGAAAAGGCATATCATGGAGAGTTTACAGTGGAGCTTGACCTCATAAAAGAAGACCTCTATAAGAGCCTTTCCATAAAGGAAGATGTGAAAGAAGGAACTGGTAAAAGGGAGCTTAGCTTTGACTTTTCACCTTACCTTGTGGACTTTAAACCCTCCTATTACAAAAAGCCGAAGGCAGTGCCAACGCCTGAGGAAGACAGGACAAGAACCTCTATGCAAAGGGAGGTTTTCCTCGGAGAGGCAACCATAGGAGAAGAAGTCCTTAGCTACCAGCAAGCCTTTGAAACCCTTGCAAAGTGGATAAGGGAATCGGAAAGACCCACGCTGGTGGTGGGACCCTTGCTCTTTTGGGACTTTGGAGATAAGGAGCTACAAAACAAGGCAAGGCTTGTAAGGGAACTGATAGAAAAGGTAGGGAAGTTTAATGTAAAGGTCTTGCCTGACTACAGACCAAAGCTCAAAAAGTATGACCCTGCGGTGGAGATGGACCCACCAAACCCACACCATGCGGTCCTGCACGGGAAACATGACCTAACGGTGCTTGTGGGAGTCCATTGCTACAGGACAGACTTTGTAATAAGGCTTTTGAAAAAGCACACGGACACCAAAGTGGTTGCCCTTTGCGGTCTTTATGGACATCCTACTGCGGACTTGTCTACGAGCTTCACTGATGCGGAGAAGTTGGAAACTTTGCTTAAGCTTTTGTGAAAATTTGCAACTGTTATGGATTTGATATAATTTACCCTTCGCAACTTTGCAAAGGCATTAGGCATATATTGGTCTGATTATGATTAAAATTATTGAGCAGAGGTTTACACAGGAGGAAAAAGAGCTTGTCCTTGAGATATTGGAAAGTGGGCAGATAACAAGGGGTAAGTGGACTTCTCTCTTTCAAGAGGAGTTTGCCAAATACCTTGGTGTAAAGCATGTATTTACTGTTTGCTCTGGGACTGTGGCTCTCTTTATAGCTTTGAAGGCTCTTGGTGTTGAGGGAGAAAGGGTAATAGTCCCTGCTATGAGTTTTATGGCAACCATTGATGCGGTCTATCTTGCGGGTGGTGTGCCAGTGGTGGTGGATGTGGACAGCTACTATACCATGGACCCTGAGCAACTTGAGGATGCGGTAAAAAAATACAGACCAAAGGTGGTTATACCCGTGCATCTATACGGACAGACTGCGGATATGGACGCCATTATGTGGCTCTCTGAAAGGTATGGCTTTTATGTGCTTGAAGATTCCGCTCAAGCTCACGGAGCTCTTTGGAAGGGCAAAAGGGCTGGCTCTCTCGGGCATATCTCCGCCTTTAGCTTTTATGCCTCCAAGAACCTACCTATGGGAGAAGGTGGTGCAATAGCCACAAACAGTGACAAACTCGCTAAAGAGATTAAAAAGTGGATAGACTTTGGAGACCACCCTGCCTTTAATGTTAGGATAACCGAGTTTCAAGCAGGCATAGGATACCTTATGCTAAAAAGGCTTGAAGAGCACAACCAAAAAAGAAGGGAGAACGCCTCTAAGTATATGCAATCCTTAAACGGTGGCTTTGTCCATCCTGTGGAAAGAGAAGGAGCATACCACGTATACCATCTTTATACCCTAAGGCATCCCAACAGAGACGCCATAGTGGAAAAACTAAGAGAAAAGGGTGTGGACGCAAGGGTCTATTATAGCTATCTTTTGCACCAGCTAAGAGGCGCAGAGCACTTACCCACACCAAACGCAGAAAAATTCAGAAAAGAAGTCTTTTCCATACCAGTCCATCCCTACCTTACCGAGGAAGAGATAAACTTTATCACAGAAAGCCTTATGGTTGAGGTTGGGTTAGCTCCGAACCCCTTATGTTGAGGATAGCCATTTCAACACAGCTTTAGTTTTACTGTTTTTTAAAAGTCAAAACAAATATAATCGTCAACTGTGTTTTAATATTTAGACCATGAGAGTTTTAAGCGGTATGAGACCTACAGGTAAACTGCACCTTGGGCATTACTTTGGTGTGATAAAAAACTGGTTAAAACTCCAAGAGGAGCACGAAACCTTTTATATGGTGGCAGATTGGCATGCCCTCACTACAGGCTATAAAAGGGTAGAGGAGATACCTCAAAACATAGAGGATATGCTAATAGACTGGCTTACTTTAGGCATTGACCCAAAAAAGAGTGTGGTATTTCAACAATCAAAGGTAAAGGAACATGCGGAGCTTTTCCTCATATTTTCCATGATAAC
>JAXSOX010000113.1:0-5042 GCA_037926525.1 Aquificaceae bacterium
ATTTACCCCTCTCCCTAAAAAGCCTATCAAAAGCCTCGCCAGAAAGGATATCCTTTGCAGGTGGCGTTATTCTTAAAAGCCATTCAACCATAGCCTTTGACTTAAAAGGGTCTCTTGGTCTTGTCCTTCTAAACTTGAGAGGATAGCCCATTTCAAGCCTCTTTAGCTTTTCCTCGTAGTATCTTTGCCTTATGTCCTCAAGGCTTATGTTTATTTCCCTCATAAGGATATAATATAGCGTAAAGCTCCTCAAAAACTCCAAGCTCTGTTGCCCTATTTTGAAGGTATTCTATATCAAGCTCTTCCAGATACTTCCTAATTAGAAATTCAGACATCCTACAATCCTCTTCGCTCTTCCAGAACTTACAAGCGGAGAGCCTATCAAGTATTAGGTCTTCCAAGCCTATAACATATATATCCCCTTCAAGCTCCTTTGTCCTAATCCTTCTGACCTTTTCATAACTTCCACTAAGCCTATAGTCGGGAACCTCTACAAAAAGTTCAAGCTCGTCAGATATAAAAAGCCTTCCATGCTCTCTGAAATAGCCAGTAGAAAGCAATATATCTCTAACCATTTCTCTATCTCCTACAAGGTCAATATCGCCAGACATGTAGTGCCCGTAGGTGTAGATTTCAACAGCACTACCGCCCACGAGAATAGGAGGATTTTTACCCCTTCTTCTAAATTCTTCAGACAACCAGGCAAGGAATAATAGATGTTTTTCAAGCTCAGTTTTTGCTTCTTTTATCTTCCTTAGTTCCATCAGCTTATATTTTAAATAGTGCTTGAAAGGCTTTGCGTAAGCATAAAAGGTGCGGTTCAAGGTGTAGGTTTTAGACCTTTTGTTTATAGACTTGCGAAGGAGCTTGGGCTTAGAGGCTTCGTGATAAACGATTCAAGGGGCGTATACATAGAGGTAGAGGGGGAAAGGAGAGTGCTTGAGGAATTTCTCATAAAGCTAAACAGAGAAAAGCCTACCCTTGCTCGCATACATTCTGTGGACTTTAGCTTTTTACAGCCTGCGGGATACTCAGACTTTGAAATAAAAGAGAGCTCAGATACAGGACAAAAGGAGGTTTTTGTGCTTCCAGATATGTCCACATGCGAAGACTGCCTTAGAGAGCTTTTTGACCCCTCTGATAGAAGATACCTCTATCCCTTTATAAACTGCACCAACTGTGGACCAAGGTTCACCATAATAGAGAGTTTGCCTTACGATAGACCCAACACCACCATGAAGCTTTTCAAAATGTGCTATGAATGTGAGAGGGAATACCATGAACCTTCTAATAGACGCTTTCATGCTCAGCCTAACGCATGCCCAGAGTGCGGTCCATGGCTAAGCCTATACTCATCAAAGGGTAAGCTCATTGCGGAGAGGGACGAGGCTTTAACCTTGACATTGAAGCTACTAAGAGATGGCAAGATAGTTGCGGTAAAGGGTGTGGGAGGATTTCATCTCATGTGTGATGCCACAAGGGAGGAGGTGGTAAGCCTTCTCAGAGATAGGAAAAGAAGAAAAGAAAAGCCCTTTGCGGTTATGTTTAGAGACCTATCACAGCTCAAGAAATACGCGGAGCCCTCTGAGCTTGAGCTCCTTCTTCTTACACTTCCAGAAAGACCCATAGTTTTGACAAAATACAAGGGAGGTCTTGCACCCTCTGTAGCACCGGGTTTAAAAAGGCTTGGAGCTTTTCTTCCCTACTCACCTTTGCATCATATTCTCTTGAGAGGTTTAGACTTTCCTCTCGTCGCCACTTCTGGAAATCTCTCAGAAGAGCCCATAGTTATAGATAATGAGGAGGCTCTAAAGGGTCTTTCAAAGCTCTCTGACTTTATACTGCTTCATAACAGAGACATAAAAAGAAGGTGCGATGATTCTGTGGTGAAGGTTATTGGTGGTGTTCCCACGCCTATAAGAAGGTCCAGAGGCTACGCACCTATGCCTATAACTTTGCCCTTTTCTCTAAAAAGAAAGGTTCTTGCGGTAGGGGGTATGCTAAAAAACACCTTTGCCCTTGCCTTTGGTGATAGGGTGATAATCAGCCAGCATGTGGGAGATGTGGAAAATCTGGAGACCTTGAAAGCCTTTGAGGAGATGGTTTTTGACCTTATGAGGCTTTATGAGTTTGAGCCAGAGGTTGTTGTGTGCGATATGCATCCAAGGTATGAAACTACAAGGTGGGCGGAGGGTTTTAGCACGGAGAAAAACATACCTCTTGCAAGAGTCCAGCACCACTTTGCACATATTCTCTCTTGTATGGCGGAGAACCAGCTAAGGGGTAAGGTGCTTGGTATAGCTTGGGATGGGACGGGCTACGGTGAGGATGGGACTCTCTGGGGTGGCGAGTTTTTAGAGTGTGATTATAGCTCCTACATGAGGCTTTTTCATTTCAGACCCTTTAGGCTCATAGGTGGAGAAAGGGCGGTAAAAGAACCAAGAAGGGTAGCCCTCTCCATACTCTTTGAACTCTTTAACGAAGAGGCTCTTGACCTTGAGCTCCCTACCCTTAGGTGCTTTGAGGAAAAAGAGCTTAAGAACCTTTACATAGCGTGGAAGAAGGGTGTGAACTCACCCTATACGAGCTCCGTTGGTAGGCTTTTTGACGCAGTTGCATCCTTGCTTAACATAAGGCACACTTTGAGCTACGAAGGACAGGCGAGCATGATGCTTGAGGACTTGTATGACTACTCTGTGAAGGACGCTTATCCTTTTGAGTTAAAAGATGGCATCATAGACTGGAAGCCCATGTTCCTCGCTCTTATTGAGGAAAGAGAGCCTGTAAGAGCGGTTTCAAGGTTCATAAACACCTTGGCTCATATATGCCTTAGAGTAGCTCAGGAGGTCTCCTTAGAGAGGGTATGCCTTTCTGGTGGCGTTATGCAAAACGACCCTTTGGTAAGCAAGATAAAGGAACTTCTTGAAAATGCGGGCTTTAGGGTTTATACCCATCAAAAGGTTCCACCTAACGACGGAGGTCTTAGTCTTGGTCAGGCGGTCTTTGGGGGTTTAGCGGAGGGACTATAGCTTCAAGCCTTTCCTTTAAAACCCTAATTGACTCCTCTATATCTTCCCTTTGAGCCTTCGCAAGCTGTGGAAAGTGGCAAACCTCTATGGTTTCCAGTATGGGCTTGTTGTCTCTGTCATAGAAAACGCCTATCCATATACCGCTTATGCTCGTCTCTCTCCACTCCACAGGCTGGACCTTTGAAGATAGGCTTATCCTAACTTGACCCTCTCCAAGCACGTCAAGAAGCACCTCCCTGTCTTCCTCAGAGAGGGGTAGTTTGTTTATGTAGATGATATGCTCCTCACCCTTTTCATAAAGGTCTTTAAGAGCCTGAACCAGCTCCATTAGTATAGCGGGTGCGTTCATAAGCATGATAGAGCCTCCACATACTCACTCCATGCCCTTATACCTTCAAGAACCCTCACTTCTTTCCCTTCAGAAAAAAGCACCAAGGAAGGTAGTTTGTAGCTTCTGAGGATTTCCATGTTTTCATCTGCGTTTATGGAGTAGAACTCAAGGCTATCAGCATAAACTCTTTCAAGCTCTGGAATAACCACATCCGTGTCAAAAACCTCTTTTATAGTGTTCTTTTTAGATTCAGACCTTACATAAAGGACAAAGGTCTTTCCAGAGGCTATAAGCTCCTTAAACTCCTGCAGGCTCAACTCTTTCATAGCTCACACCCCATCTTTCTAACTCTCGCAGGACTGCAGATATAAGCTCCTCAAACCTTGACCTTACACTCTCAGAAAGTTCAAGGGAAATCTCTAAGCTCTCTGGCTCCATACCGAGGAGAACTATCTCTTTCGGAGCTTTTCCCAACATCTGGGCTATGGCGAGCACTTCTTGAATGCCAAGCTCATGGGCGGAGACCTTTTTTCTAAAGTAAGCCTTTACCTCTTCACCCTCAAACCTATAAAGGGTGCCAGGAGGAGAGCCTCCCAGCACAGCATCCACCAGCAAAAGCCTATCAAAGCCCTCTATAAAGTAAAGGAGGTCTATGCCAAGCGTTCCACCATCCATAAGCTCCACATCTGGAGAGAACCTGTAGCGTCTCCTTAGCTCCTCTACCAGCCTTACACCAAGCCCCTCGTCTGAGAGGAGCACGTTTCCCACACCCAGAAGGAGCACCCTCAAGTTACATCCTCCACATCCACGGGTGTTTCTTTGAAGTTTTTCATTCCGTTAAACATAGAGGAAACCTCTCCTTCCTTCTCAATGACGTCAAACCTTACCACCATGTATACATGCACTATAACAAAGAAGACTATAAGCCAAGCAACCCAGTGATGCCACATATGAACCATAAACTCACCGCCGAGCATTGGGACAACCCAGCCAAAGACCTTTGCCCAGAAGCCATTAGGGTTAGATAGTCCATACATGGCAAAGCCTGTGATTATCATAAAGGCTATGGCTACATAAAGGAAAAAGTAAGCAAGTCTTGCAAGGGGGTTTCTCACATAGGTTCTATGCCAAGGCTTTATAAAAAGGTAGTGAAGGAGCATTTCCACCACACCCTTCCAGAACTGACCCTTCCAGACCTTTGGGATAAAAAGCCTGTCTCCCTTGTGGAAAAAGGCTATAAAGAGGCGAAGCAGGAAGGAAAACAAAAGCACGTAGCCTGCAGAGAAGTGAATAAGCCTTATAAAGTCCATTGTGAGGTTGTGGGCGTAGGCATAGGTTGCTTCATGACCCGTAGAGCCTATGAAAAAGGGGTTTCCTATGTAAAGACCTGTGAGGAAAAGGATGGTGATAGAGAGAAAGTTTATCCAATGCCATATCCTCAAAGATGGGCTAAAGATGTAAATTCTCTTTACTGTCTCTTCTCTCATGGCTTTCCTCCTCAGTAGCATAGGGGCTGTGAGCCTTGAACCTTTATCTCAAGGATCTCTTTGCCTTCTGTATCATAAAGGTGCGTTGAACAGGCAAGGCATGGGTCAAAGGAGTGAATGCCTCTTAGGACTTCAAGGGGCTTATTGACCACCTTAAGGGGTGTGTCCTTCATGCATTCTTCAAAGGCACCCTGA